>JABWCH010000087.1 GCA_013359215.1 Candidatus Brocadiia bacterium
ACGTGTTAAGTTTTAATAGCTTGTCTTACAATAGATTATGTTATCTACTTAAGGATAAGAAGAGCGTAGTGTAAGCCTTCTGTAAGGAATCAAAAACAGCACAGCCTGGCAAATCAAAAAATTTTATTCGACTCTTGAGCCTGGCGCAAAAATAAAAATGGGATACCTGTTTTTTTGATTCCTGAAAGAAGGCTTACACCAAGCGATCGGTTAGGTCTAGTTATGGAAAGCTCACTCGTGGGCAGCTTGTACAAGGATTTTTTCTAGCTCTTTGCCTTCCTGTGAAACATGGAAGCATCCGCTGCTATAAGCTCCTACGCCAAGCGGGCGTGTTGAACACAGAGAGAGTGTATGAACGTCTTTTAGGATTCTTTCTCTTTGTATTTCTTTTCCCAGAGAAAGCATGTTCAGATGGCTGCTGTATATATTGGCGATTGTTGCTATTTGCTCTGGTGAAGAATGCTCTAAACCAAGCCTCAGTTCAGACAGCCCTAAAGAAACGAATTCCTTGAGCCAGGGGAGCATACATAGCTCTGTTGCTGTAGATATAGCAATTCTACAGCCATATTCGCAAACCATGCTATGGTATCCTTTTGCCGTATCTCTCAGAAACCATGTATGGGATGGCAATGTTTTCTGGCATTCTCCTTTTTCCTGGATAAGGCAATAGTCTACAATCATGCCAGGAATGAAACCATGGATAGGAGCGCAAACTTCGATTTTGGAAAGCTCTGCAAGCTGCATCAGGTTCTCCCAACCAGATTCAAAAGATGGAGTCAAGCCAGAAAAGCCCAAAGCACCAAGAGTTTCTGATGCTATATGATTCAGAACATTGAGGGAAAAGCCTCCATAGAATTTTTGGAATCCTCTTTTCCTGAATGGATTGACAAGCCCGATATTGTTGATTTCCACATATATACTGCGATCTATCTCTTTTTTATCCAATTCATTAAACCAATCATTCATTTCCTTATCTGTAAGGATTCTAGGCGTTTTCAGTCGAATGGGGAATGCTTTGTAATGGGAAGGATAGTCTTTTTTTAGATCCAAGATCTCTTGAGGCTCAAGTGATACAGTATGAACTCCGTTTTCCATAGCTTTAATTGCCTGGGAAACAGTAGACACAGAGGCAAGGAGTTTGGGCATTTTATGATTTTGCCCTAATGGCTTTCTCTGAATGACATTGTTTTTGGGATTATCCAAAAGCGGCTCTGTTTTTGCGATGCTAAAGATTCTAGGCTCTCGCTGTCCCTCTGGGGCAATCCCTTCCTGTCCAGGTCTGCCAAAGGCAAAGCAAGGGGAAAAATCCCGAATGCGCATTTCACAAAGAGATTCCCAGTCTTCTGAAAAATCAGGCTTATCTATAGCATTTCTTTTTGCTGAAGCTCTGTCCAGCTCTCTACGGTAAACGCTCACAAGCTTTTCCAGATATTCATGAGATCTGGCCCTGCCTTCTATTTTCAAAGATGCTATCTTGCTATCTATCAGCTCAGGAATGTATTCCAAAAGGCACATATCTTTTCGTGCCAGGAGCATTGCATCCCTTTCCAGGATTTCTTCCTGACCATCCTGGGGTTGCTTTACAAGATCATAACGCCATCGACAAGGCTTCATGCACCGACCCCTGTTAGAGCTTTCCCCAAAAGTTACGGAAGATTGATAGCATTGTCCACTTTCAGCAACGCACATATCTCCGTGAACGAAATATTCCATTTCCAGACCTGTTTTTTCCCCTATTTCTTTCACCTCCGCCAGAGTTATGTCTCTTGAAGTAATGATCCGAGAAATTCCCATATCTGCAAGCATTTTTGCCATTTCGCTGTTGTGTACATTCATCATAGTAGAAGCATGTATAGGAATCGAGGGACAAAGGGATTTCAAAATTGAAATAACAGCTATATCCTGTATGATAATCGCATCTGGTTTTAAAGAAGCAAGAAATTCCAGCTCTTTGCGAGCCTCTTCCATTTCATGGCATCCCAGAAGACTATTGAAGGTAATATAAGCCTTAGCTTTGCTTTCATGGCAAATCTGGACGGCTTTTGGCATATCTTCTTTTGCCAGGTTCAAAGTAGGGCGATGCTGCCTCATGTTAAAGGCTTTGCTTCCAAAATACACAGCATCAGCCCCTGCCTTTATCACAGCATAGATCGATGCAAGATTTCCCGCTGGAGCAAGAAGCTCTGGTATTCTAGTAATTTTTCTTTCTATATATTCCATGATAATCCTAAGGAACGAGAATTAAATAAGTTCCCCATTTCCTCCCGCAGACTCAAGCAGATGCTACATAGCACTGCTTAGCCTGCACAGGCTTTTGTCCTTGTATGCTGATTGTTTTATAGAAGTTGAACCTTATAAAACAATCTTTACAGAGATAAAAATCTCATAAATAACTATTGTATATTGAATTTAAAATGGGGAAGTTATTTAATTTTCGTCGCTAATGGTCCTATTAAAAATTCATCCCTTGCCATTGTTTCATCCAATGGTCAAAAAGCCCATGCAATTGCCAGAAATAGGTACTTCTAGGAGATTCCAAAGAAATCAAGATTGGTTCGTTCCACAAAAGAGCGACTGTTTTATGCAGCCAGCCGTTGAACTTCCATTCGATAAAAATCCCCAAATCATCTAAAGTTGCAAAAGCACCCAGCCTTTTTGTTTTTTCTTCTTCTGCGGCTAGCTGTGCATTCCAATCCAGCATGGATGTCTTCAAAACAAAGGGAATTTCTGTCCAGGGAGATATGCTTTCTGCATTTGGTCGTTCATTCTCTGGTAAACTCTGCACCCATTCATTTAACTTTTCTAAATAATTATGATACCATTCCAGGAATTCTTTTCCCGATCCTTTTGCAGGTGCAGAAGAGCCTTCGGGCCAGGGAACGATTCTTCTACCCTTTTTATCCAGATATCCTGGATAACTATGCCAGTTTACATGTTCCTGGATTAATTCTGCTGGAATATTGTGAATAATTGCCATACCATTCCTCGCTGAAATTCAAAAGCTTGTATACAAGCATGAATATCGTTTTATTCTAATTCATTTTTAAATATAAATATATAAAAATACTAACAAAGACTAACAATAGACTAGACGGCTCAGGAACAGGAGCAAGATTAAAGTATTTTTCTCCTAGATATTGCTCTACGCTTGCCCGCTCGCTTTCGGAGAGGCTTGTTCCGTAGATAAGAATTTCTGCAATATCGCCATTGAAAGCCTCTAAGTTAGTGTGATTAACATTGCTGCCTATATTTAAGGGTTTTACCTCAGGCTGGTTGTCTGCGATTTCAAAGTTGGTTTTCAATGTTCCATTTTGATAGAAATTAATATTGGTATTGGAATTACGAACTATGGAATATGTTTTGAATTCCGAGTTTACGATGCTTTGAGGAATGATGTCCGCAGAAACACTGTCCCAATAGAGAAGGGTATCCTGGTTGTGATAGAACTGCCAGGTAATACCGCTGCTATAATAAGTTCCGAGCATATGTCCTGTTGTTCCATCAAAGACGGATTTTGCAACTATAAAAACACTCCCCCGTTTATTAGGGAATGCCTGAAAAGCAGAAGTGAGAAGCCCATCGTTGCTTCCATCGAAGCGGATGGCAGAAAGTCCATTGATTGCATTGGATACCAAAACAGGTCTTTTGCTGGTATCGCTTTGAGAAGCATTCCTAGCATTTCCAGATTGGTCTGCCCAGGTGGAAACATAACCTCCTGATGTTGTAACTCCAGCATCTGCTTTCAACCACAACTGAAGGTTATTTTGGACAGACAAAGTGGCAGACCAGCCTATAAAATGAAAAATCAATAAAAAAAATAAAAAAATACATTTTTTCATTATGATACATCCTTAAAATTTTTTAAAGGGTGCTGTGCATAATTTACCTTTTCTGGCTACAACCAATAATGTATCAAATATTGGAGCAAAAAAACAAACAATTTCCTCAAAAATAAAAAAAAAATTGTTTAATTTGTTTTGTGTCAATATATTAATAGTTTTTTTCCACTTGGACAACAGGCTCTTGCCCTCGCAAGACAGTGTTTCCTTGCCAGCTTTTATTTTGGTCAATGGAGCAAGGCTGTTGGATTTCATCAGGGTTAAAATGAGAGCTTTTTTGGAAGAAATCCATAGGGTTTTGCCAAAACAATTTTTCCAAAGTAGCTTCAGAAAATCCTTGCTCTTTCATCAATTGGCAAGTTTTAGCAACATTGAGTGGGTCGCTGATACCCCAATCTGCTGAACTATTGATAATGATTCTTTCTGCTCCATATTTTTGAACAAGATGCACCATACGCTGTTTGCTCATTTTTGTCTTAGGATAGATAGTATGGCCTGCCCAACAATGGCTATTCTGCAAAACTATAGGCAAGGTTTCTTCTGTATTGTGATCAATAACAACGGATTCTTCTGGAATGCCTGACTCTTTTACAATAGAAATGATACGCTCTGTTCCTTCTTTTTTGCTTCTGTGTGGTGTATGAATGATAACGATAACCTGGTATTTTTTCGCCATTTCCAACTGAATAGCAAAGTACTTCTCTTCTTCTGGAGTTCTGTCATCAAGCCCAATCTCCCCAATCCCCACAACTCCCTCTTTGTGTATATAACGAGGAATCAGATCTATAACGCCGTCTGCCAGATCTGGATTGTTGGCTTCTCTAGGGTTTAAACTAATTGTGCAAAAATGATGGATTCCAAATTGCGAAGCGCGAAATCTCTCCCAACCAATGATGGTTTTAAGATAATCATCATAAGTTCCCACAGATGTCCTGGGCTGCCCTGACCAAAAGGCTGGCTCGCAAACCGCCCAAATTCCTTCTGATGCCATTCTTTCATAATCGTCTGTAGTTCTCGCATTCATATGAATATGAGGATCAAAAAGTCTCATGTTTTTCCCTTTTCTACTGATGGAAATTTTTTATTGCCTCTAGTATGACATTTTTGACTAAAATTTCTTTTTCTTCCCAAGATTGCTTTTCGAGATAAGGAAGGTGTTTTTTATCTTTTGTTTTTCCCAGGCTAAATGCGCTCCAATATCTATGCTCTGGGTCAGGAGAACCAAGATAAGAGTAAACCTTATCCAAAATAGGTTGCGTGGCAAAAGGAACAACAATGCCCCAAACCTCTGGCATGATAGGTCGGTTTGCCGCTTCCCGTTCCAATATCCAATCTTCTACTATGCGCGATAGATTAGGATTGAGTCTTTTCTGCAATTCATAGATATTCAAAGGAGACAAACCGACAAAGATCGCTTTTAAGACAAGATTATTAAAATGGAATTCTTCCATAAAATTCGCAGGAAATGGATTATGGCAGGCAAGAGCAGAAAAAACTGTTAACACATTAGATCTATGGGCATCCAATGCAACTGGAAGGAATTGCCCTGGGGAAGGAAGTAAAGCCAGGGACTTTAAAACAGCAATCTGCTCTTTGTTATCGCAATAGCGGTACAGCCTATGAATAAAATTTTTTAAATCCCCATGCTTATTTAAAGCCAAAAGCATTTCTGCTCGTCCTATTTCATCCAGTTTCCAATAGCTAAAATCAATCTTATAGGGAAGAGAAGCACTAACGCTATTGAGTTCTTCCTGGCTGCAAGTACAACATGATGGAAAATACCTTCCTACTAAGGCAAAATTTTCCAAAAAGGTATTTTCTTGAAAGCAGATGTCTATATTTTGCATGGCATGGATAAACCATCTCCAATCTTTTTCCGATAGAGAAGATTGGATGATATTTTGAAAAATCATAATTCTTACCTATTCAAAGTCTTTCTGTTAATAAACAGTTTATATTTTTTTATCAAATAAATGTTTTAAAATATATTCTTTAATATCTACAGCGTTTACAATCTCTTTTTCAGCAATTCCTGTTGTATTTGTCATAAAAATAGGGCCACTATGCACAGAGTCTGGTATTCTTCCATGAGAGCCTTTAACAAGAGAGCTGTCTAAAGGAATTACGTCTAATAAAGTGCGGAATCCTAGTTTCTTTTTTATGAGCTTCCAGGCAATAAAAAGTTTAGGAAATCGTATCTTGGGATTGAGAAACAGCTCTACAGGGTCATATCCTGGCTTACGATGTATCTCTACAATGCGTGCAAAATCAGGGGATCGATTATCATCAAGCCAGTAGTAATAAGTAAACCAAGAATTAGCAGCAGAAATTGCCACCAGTTCCCCGCTATGTTTATGGTCAATGCCCAGGGATTCTTTTTCTTTTTTACCTAAAACAGCCTCTATCCCTGGACATTGTTCTAGCAGATGTCGCACTTTAGGAATATTGTCTGGGTTCTTGATATATACATGAGCAATCTGGTGGTCGGCTACGGCAAAAGCTTCTGATGCTCCAGGATCAAGGAGTTCCAGACCCATTTCTTCTCTGACTCGCAGATATTTTGCCTCACGAAGCAAACGGTTGATATGGATTGCGTGGGAAACAGGCGTAATTCCATACTCTGAAAGAATAATCACTCTAACGTCTTTTTCCAGAAAATATTGAATCAAATCGCCGCATAATGTATCAATTTTTTCCACATCTTTCACAAGATCAGGATGATATGGCCCAAGACGCTGGAGATTATAATCGAGATGGGGCAAATAGATTAGAGTAAGAGATGGCTGGTATTTTTCAAAAACGATTTTACTTGCCTTTGCAATCCATTCGCTGGATACAATCCCAGCATTTGGCCCCCAAAAATGAAAAAGAGGAAATTGCCCTAATATCCTACTAAGCTCATATCTCAATTCTGGCGGTTCAGTATAAATATCGGGGATTTTCCGCCCATCTGCAAGGTACATTGGCCTTGGTGTTACTGAAAAATCCACAGTGCTATACATATTATACCACCAAAACATATTTGCGCAAGTAAATCCAGGCTCAATCTTTTTGGCAGTATCCCAGATTTTTTCTCCTTCAACAAGTTTGTTCGACTGTTTCCAAAACAGAATTTCAGAGAGATCTCGGAAGTACCATCCATTTGCTACACATCCATGAGAAGAAGGCAGCAGTCCTGTTGTAAAGGTTGCCTGGACAGGGCATGTAACAGAAGGAAAAACAGACCTAAGAGAATGAAGCTCTCCTTGCTTTGAAAAATTTTCCAGATGCGGAGTGTGCGCACCAATCATCTCTCTGGTCAAGCCAACAACATTAATAACAGCCGTTCTATGAACAGATTTTAACATAAACTCTCCTCAGAATTTAGCATCGTCTTTCCAGGATGAAAGCAGCAAGGGCTATAATCAGAATATAGGGAACAAGGTCTTTGGGTGCTTCAGGCTCTGTTTTGAGAAGAGGGGGAGGGATGAGTTTTTTTAGGCCAAAGGATTTGTATTCGGGTTTATAAGGGATAATCAGGGAATGTTGGTGGAGGGTAGCCTGTGTTTTGGAGTCTTGCAATTGCAACGTGTGCTTTCCTTGAGGAGGCGCAGGAATAATAGCTATGTATTGGTTAGGAGATTGGGGGTACAAAGGGTAAAGACCTGCATCCCAGGAGGCTTGAAGCACCAAAGGATTTTCGATTTTAGATGAGGTGCATTGTACTTCCAGGGATTGCTCTTGAAAATCCAATTCCCATTCCACTTCTTGCTGGGCTGGAGGCGTGAGCCATGAGAGTATATCCAGAAGAAGGCGTTTTTGGGCTTCTTGGGAAAGGTTGCCTTTCCATAAAGGCGAAAAGTTGCCTGAAAATACAGCAGATCGTCCAAGACCATAGTAGCCATAAATTAAAACTGGTTCTTTTTCTGGGGTTTGCAGCAAAACTTTACCCCAGGCTTTGGGTGTAACCCTAGCTATTTTTTGTAAGGTGTATTGCTGTAAATATCCCATAGGAAAAGTGAGACTATCAGGAGAAAGGGCTTGTAGGTGTATTTCTCCTGTTTTGACAAAGTCTTTCTGTATTGCATTCATTTCTTCTAAAAGGGAATCAGCAAAAGACTTTTGAGGATAGGCATAGAATCTTCCTTTGCCTTCTTTGGCAAGGGATTCCAAAAGCTGCGTATTTTCCTTTGCTGTAGAGATAATGGAAAGCATGGCCTTTTTGCTGCTGAATGCTTTGGCTAGACGCAAAAGCTCTTTAGGGTCGCCAGCGTCCATACCATCGGAAATCAAAATTGTATAGACTTTCTGGTTTTCCACAAGCCTGGAAATTTCATCCAAAGCAGCCTGGAAAACCATAGCAATATTAGTTCCGCCTCTGGCATGGAGTTTTGCCAGGGAAGTCAAAAATGCCTCTTTATGGGCCGAATAAGTTTGCAGTGGAAATATCTTTTCTGCTTTATCTCGGAAAGCGAATAAAGCAACGAGATCTTGATGGCTCAGAAGGCCAAGAATAGAGCATATAGCATCTTTTGCTTCTTGTAATTTAGACTTTCCCTCTATGCTTTCTTCCATGCTGCCAGAGGCATCCAGCATAATCATGAAGGCTATTGGGTTTTGATTTTGAGATGCGGATAGGACTGGTAAGGCTTTTTCCAAGGGAGTCCCAGAATATCGTCCCTGCCCTAGCGTGGTTTCATGGCCTAATACCAAAAGGCTGCCTCCAGAAAAGACATATTCTCTTAAGGATTCCATTCCTTCCCCTATATGGGAAGCATGACCTTTTTCCAACACGACAGTGCTGGCTTTTTTCCATGCTTGCGTTCTGGACAAATCTTCTGGAGCAATTGTAAAAAAAGGATAAGGGAATATCGTATTGTCTTCTTTTCCTATGACGCATAAATAAGGTTCGCCCAATATCCGCATTTCTTTTTCTATAGAATTGTTACCAGGATAAGCGTCTTCAAAAGTAAGAGGCTTTATAGAGGCTTTGGCGCTCGCAAAGGCATCTTCTACTATAGGAATCGAAAAATAGACTCTGCTGCTTGCAGCCTTATCGATTTGAACAAAACTTTCATAAACTCTTTTGCCTTGAATATCTATGCAAACTTGAAAAACTCCAGGCGCAGAGCTTTTAAAAGCAAGATAGCCGCTTGTATATGTGTTTTGATAAACAAACGAAGGGAGAACTATGCTCTCAATGCAAACATCCATAAACAGGGAATAGTTTTCAGGCAAAGCAGAAAAAATCTGGATGCTTCTAGCTTTGTTTTGCAGGATGCTCATGCTGTCCTTTTCTACCAAAGAGGAAAGATTTCCATCGGTAAAAAGGACAACATCCCATTCTATGGCATCCTCGTAAAAAAGGCTTTGCCATGCCTGTAATGATTGATCAAGACGGCTTTCTGATCCCGAAATTTCCCATAAAGGCAAAGAAATGCTGCTTTGCTTTTCTTGCAAGGCAAGGGCTTTCTGCGTTCCTTGGGCAAAGAAAAAAACGCAAAATCGGTCTTTAGCCTGAAAAGGAAGGAGAAAATGAGAAATCTTTTGTTGATAGAATTCCCGAAGCGAACTTTGGCATTTTTGATGGACAAGGCGGACACTGTCTGATACATCCAGAAAGAAAACAACGTTTCTTCTGGATGCTTTGGTGTTCCAGGCTATATCACCAAAGGCCAGGAGCAAAAGGAACAGCAAAAAAATCTGTAAAACTCTTTTCTTCCCCTTGCTCTTAAGTCTGAAAAGAATGAAAAGAACGCAAAGGAAAGAAAAGGAAAACCAGGAAAACACTTACTCATTCCTCTTTTGCTAGAATATAAAGATTATCAATAGATGTCACTCTGTCTTCCATTGTATTACTGACCTGAAATTCTATGCTGTCGCATACAACGCCTTCAGGACAGGCAAAGGAAAACCGCTTTTCCTGGTTGAAATACCATTCTGCATTCCCTTTATTCATCACAAGAGCAAAGGCAATCCATTGGTTGCGGAATTCTTTGATGGCATCGTTTTTGAAATTGCCAGGGTCATAGACCTGGTAGGCCAGATTACCATTGGCTCTCAACTGGAAAGAATATTTCGGACGGCCTTTGCTGTGGAGCTGGACAACAAGGCGGTCATTGCTATGGCTAAAATGGCAAAGCCCTGCTATCATGTAGATTTCTTTATAGGCTAAAGCAAAACGCCCACGAATGAATTTCATGGTGTTGTTTTCCATGTTGATTTTAGCATATTTCAGGACAGAAGCTGGTATCTGGTTCTCTGCATTGAAATCGAAAAACTGAGGGGAATAGGTATTCTTTTCATAGAGATTGGCAAAAAGTTTTTGGAAGGCTTTTGCCAGAATTTCTTCGTGGTTTTCTTTGGCTTCTTTTAAAAGATATTTCCCTTGTATTAGCAAAGCTTCCTGCAAGGCTTCCTTGTCTTGGGAATGAGAGAGAAATTCTTCTAATTTTTGTAGATGCTCTTTGGATTTTTTTTGCAAGAAATCTTCCATGTCTTCTAATGCACTTCTGGCTTCCTTGATTTTATCTAAAGAGCTTTTCAGATATTGGTATGCTAAAGAATATTCTTCCAGATAGATGCAAAAAATTGCAAGAAAAAAAACCTCCTGCTCTGAAGCAGCATTCGCAGCAGCAACCACAATATTGACAAGATGGTCTTTTGGCAATTTTGCCCAGGGAACTCGGATATTGGGGTTTAGCCATAATTCTGATTCATTTGCATGCTGCAAATCTCTGAGTTTGTTTTCATAGTATATTTTCGGTTTTGTTTTTTTGATTTTTTCCAGAAGCTGTACAAGTATTTTATATGCCTGCTGTAGCCTTACAAGATAGATTTCTTTTTTTTCGAGATGCTGCCTGTCTTCTGGCACAAATTCGTTTGTTCTCATATAGTGCCTTAGCATATCCAAAGCTCTTTGAAAGTTGTATTCCAGAAGTAAATTTTCTAAAATTTTTTCCAGTTCTAACACAGCATTTTGGGATCGAATCCTGCGCTCTTTTTGTTTTTCTAATATTTTCTTTTTTTCTAAATCTTTTAATTCTTCTAGTTTTTCTTTAAGATTTAGAAACGTACTCCAGAAATCTCCCTGGCCTTCTTTAGCATGCATAGGTAGGGCTTGCAGGAATCTTTCCATTCTGTCAAAAGTATTCTTATCTTGTTCCTGGCTTGTTTTTGCCTGGGCATAAAATCTTTCAAAATCTTGTGTTATGTTTTGCAGCCTTTGCTGGACTTGCTCCTGCTTTCCCTGTATCTGCTTTTTCAAATCGTCGGATGCCTCTTTAGGAAAACCCGAAAAGCTTTCCAATGCCGCCAGAAAATGCTCTTTTTGCATAAAATCGTCGATTTTTTGAAAGCGTTCCTGGATTTCTTTCTGAAAAGCATCTTCTCGGAATTTCTGAATTTCTGCTGCAAAAGCCTGAGCTTGCCTTGTTAAATTTTTTTGATTTTTGCCATATTCTATATTGCCATATTGGTTTAAATAAACACGGCATTTTTCCTCAATGGCCTTCCATTCCTCTGGCTTTTCTCTGTTGTCATTGTAGAATCTTTGCAATGTAGAAAATTCTTCTTCGTGCGGATAACGGATAGCTCGATTTTTATGGGAGTCTTTTTGGAAATACCATATAACAAGAGCAACAGCCACAAGGACAAAAACAATTTTTTTGCCATAGTTGTTTCTTTTGTTTATAATCCGCATGTCCTCTTCTTTATTGTCCTGCGTTTTTTTGAGCTTGTTTTTTCTCTCGGATGGATTTTCTCCAGAGTTGTTTTTTTTGATAGCTATCTTAATTGAGCTTTCTTCCTGCCATGCTGAATCATTTTTAACAAGCGGCGTTTTCTTTTCAGGCGATTCAGCCTTTGTCATTATTTTTTTTGTAGGAAATTCCTTGGGAGCAGGCATTTTTTTTACTTTGGTCTGTACTCTTTGCGCATCAGAGGAAGTTTCTTCCTGCACCTTCTTTTCCTCTTGCTCTTCTACTTCTGGAATCGCTTGCATTGCTACGTTTTCTTTCGGCTTTTCCGCTTGCTGTGGATTTTCCAGATCCCTTAAAAGGTCACCGTAAGAGGAATATCTGTTTTCCATATCTAAAGCCATCATCTTGTCAATGATCCAGCAAACTTCTTTCGATACAGAAGGATTGTAAAAAGGAAGAGGAGGCAAAGGAGTATTCTCTGTCAAAAAGTTTAGCAGAACAAGAGGCGTATTCCCTTCTAATGCAGGCTTTCCTGCTAAAATATGGTATAGAACAGAACCTAAAGCATATATATCGCTACGGAAATCAGGTATAATGTCTTCAGACACCCATTCTGGTGCAAGATATAAAGGAGCGCTACCTTGTTGCTGTGCTATATAAAAAACATTTTTCAGCAATCGTACTGGTAATCCCAAATTTTTCAGAACTACCTTGCCTGATGAAGTGATAAGAATATTGCCTGGTTGTATGTCGCCATGCAATACATCTTGCTCCCAGGATGCTTTGAGCATTTTTACAATTCTGATGCCAATTTTTAAAGCCTTTACTTCGCTTAGATTCTGGTTTCTTTCCAGAATAGCCTGCAAAGTCTCCCCTTCTGAAAATTCAGAAACAGAATAGAGAAAGCCATTGTATTCCCATAGTCCATAGTTTTTCAGAACATTAGGAATCTCCAAGGAAACGATTTTCTGTATACCTTGCTCTACTTTTTTTCTGAATACAGGATCAGAAGAAGCATCTTTTTGTAGAATATGAACGATAACCTCTTTTTTGGTAGAGTTCTGGATACCTTTATAGACAACCCAAGTTCCGTTTTCCTCTAGTATTTCTTGTATTTTATAGCCAGGAATAGAGATGGTATCTCTGGGTGCTATTCCCAGAAAAGCAAGAGTTTTTTTGACTTTCTGGATTCGGGAAGTTCCATGAGAAATTTCAGGTATGGGCAAAATTTCTCCGCATTGACCGCATTTGAGATTTTTTTGTACTTTTTCTAAATCCAGTCGGAATTGTGTGCCACAAAAATCGCAGATTACTGTCTGTTTTTCTTCAGAATCTTTCCACTCCTGGATTTTTTCTTCTATTTTCTGATTCCTTTTTTGCCATTCTTCAATCAAAATTTTACTTTGGTTCTTGGTGAGGTAGCTTTTGTCTATTAAAATTTCAATTAAAGAAACGTTTTCTTCTCCTTTTGCACGCAAGCTTTCTTCTAATTCTAAGCTTTCGTCCAATTGCTCTTGTGTAATCCATTGAGATTGCACCGCGAGCTTACCTAGTAATTTTTCTTTGTATTTCATAGAAAACCTGTTACAACCAAAATGGGTAAATTTTTAGATTGTATCTAAAGGGAAATTGCTATAAAAATTTTCCTCCAGATACACTCTAAAACTTTTATTTATATCATTTTCAATACTTAGAAAAAAATATCGTTTGGCAAATTTCAAGCTATCTGTTTTTTACCATTTGGTATACTTGCTGGTATAAATACATGAGGGTTGCTCCAACGATAAAGCCATCTAAGAAAGCCCACAGTGAACCAATTAAGATGCCTAGTGTTCCTTCTCTGTAGTTTGTATAAGCATGAGAGATATTTTTGATGATCTCTGTTTTTAAGTTCAAACGCCAGAAAAATGTTCCAATGATAACATAAATGGCTAAAAAGCTTCCTAGCGTAAGACCGAAAACAATAATGTTTCTATAGCGATGTTGCATTTTGTCCTACTCTTTCTTCTTTTCTTCGCTTGTTTTAAGTTCTATTTTAGCTTCCTTTGGGGGCATTTCTGATATAACTTTTGCCTCAGCTTGTTTTACTTCTACTGTAGTTTTTATTTCCTTTGGCTTGTCTTTTTCTATAGGCTGCTCTTCCCTTTGCTTTTTTTCTGTGTCAACTTTTTCTTCGTCTGCGTTTTTTTCTGGCACAACTTCTTCTACTTTTAAAACAATCATGCCCAAAGGCGGCAACTGCAAGGAAAGTGTATATGGCTTACCATACCATGAGCTTTCCCAGGCTTCAACACGGCCCATATTTCCAAAATTGCTTCCCCAATATAGCTCTGAATCCGTGTTAAAAATTTCTCTATATACGCCTTTTGTCTCTACGCCAAGCTGGTAGTTGTTCCAGGGAATAGGCGTAAAATTAAAAACAAAAAGCAATTTTTCTTTTTCTGCTTTTCTCCAAAAAGCAATTACACTATGGTCTGCATCATTGTAATCGCACCATTCAAAACCCTCTGAGCTGCAATCATTTTCATAAAATGCTGGATGTTCTCTGTAGAAAAAGTTTAGATCTTTTACAAATCGATGCAATTTTTTATGTGGCTCGTCTTCGAGAAGATGCCAATCCAGGCTGGATTCATGCGCCCATTCATTCCATTGCCCAAAATCGTTTCCCATGAAAAGCATTTTTTTCCCAGGGTGGGCAAACATATATCCAAAAAGGATTCTGAGGTTGGCAAACCTTTGCCATACATCGCCAGGCATTTTACCAATCAGAGATGCTTTCCCGTGAACTACCTCATCGTGGGACAAAGGCAAAACAAAATTTTCGCTAAAAGCATACCAAATAGAAAAAGCTAGAACATTATGCTGGTATTTACGGTAGATAGGATCTGTGGACATATATCGCAGAATGTCGTTCATCCAGCCCATATTCCATTTATTTGTGAAGCCTAAACCGCCTAAATATGTAGGGCCACTTACTTTAGGCCATGAAGTAGATTCTTCTGCGATCATAAGAACGCCAGGGTAGAATTTTTGCACCAGGTCATTGCATTCCTGCAAAAAGCTAACAGCCTCTAAATTTTCTCTGCCGCCAAAACGATTTGGAGTCCACTCTCCTGGTCTTTTGGAATAATCGAGATAGAGCATGGAAGCTACAGCATCCACACGAAGTCCATCGAGATGGTATTTTTCCAGCCAGAAAAGCGCGTTGGAAATCAGAAAATTCTTCACTTCGTAGCGGCCATAGTTATAAATATAGGTATTCCAATCTTTATGCTCGCGTTTTCTTGGATCTGCATGCTCATAAAGATAGGTGGCATCAAAGTAGGCTAATCCATGCGCGTCTGTAGGGAAATGGGCAGGCACCCAGTCCAAAATAACACCAATATCATTTTGGTGCAGCAAATCTACAAGATAGCGGAATTCATCAGGTGTTCCATAACGGCTGGTAGGCGCGTACAAACCAAGGCATTGGTAACCCCAAGATCCATAAAAGGGATGTTCCATGATAGGCAAAAGCTCCACATGAGTATAGCCCATTTCTTTTACATAATTTACAAGACGATGGGCTACCTCTCCATAGCTTAACATTCGTTTAGGATTTTTTGGGTCGCGAACCCAAGAACCAATATGCAGTTCATAGATAGAAACAGGCGCGGATTTTTTTTGCCTATCGATTCTTTTTTCTAGCCATTCTTTATCATGCCATTCATATTGATTTAAGTCATATACAATCGAAGCAGTGTTAGGGCTGATTTCACAGTAAAAGCCATGAGGGTCGGTCTTATCAAAGCTAAAGTTATCATGAGTTGTAATTTTATATTTATAGGCCTCGCCTGAGCCAATCCCAGGAATGAATATTTCCCAAACACCCGATGTTCCCAAAGTTCTCATAGCATGGAATCTTCTGTCCCATGAATTGAAAGATCCAATAACACTTACAGACTTGGCGTTGGGTGCCCAAACTGCAAAATAAACACCGCGAACACCATCCATCTCTGCTATATGAGCACCTAATTTTTCAAAGGTTCTATAATGGCATCCTTGCTGTATAAGATAAATATCAAAATTAGTCAAGCCAGGCATGAAAGAATATGAATCATGGAAGGAAGTCTCTGTTCCGTCTTTTCTCAAGACTTTGATGAGGTAAGGAAACACTTCTTCTCTTTCAGGACAAACCACTTCATAAAAACCATGAACATGAAGCAGTTCCATTTTATATTCACGCTGATTATCCAGAGCCACAATATAGGCTTCCTGCGCGGTCGGCAGATAGCATCGAATTACAACTGTCTTTTTGCCATTAGATTCAACAATATGAGGCCCTAAAATTTGAAATGGGTCGCGATGTTCCTGATAGACAATGCTATAGATTTCTTGTACAGAAAGGGATGTTTGCATTTTGTTTTCCTTATTTTGATTTTAGCCTTTTTGCTAATGATAATTTAGGATTCTACTTGGAAACACTGGATTTTATTTTTTATTCCATTTTTGTCTGTCCTGGTTTAGCCGATTTTGGCTATTCTTAAACAAATCGCTTGCGTTTGCATTGTGCAAAACATGCATGGGTCGATAGCCTGCCATCTGTGCCTGAATAAGGCAATATTTGATTCTGCTATACGCTATGCTTTTTTGTGTTGGCCGCTGCCCATCCACTAGCTTTTCTTCTCTTACCAAAGCCATTCGGCTGGAATCTTGCTCTAAAAAAATAGCATCCCGCTCAGGCCAGTCTTTTTGATGCCAGGCTTCTGATATATCCTCTGCATTCTCCTCAAACCTTTCTTTGATAAAAAGGCCCAGTATTTTTGCCATAACATCATCTTCTACAATCACAATTGCCGTATTATTCTCAAAAGAACCGTGATCTCCTAAGTATTTCAATGCGTTCACAGGCACTTCTTTGCGATTTTTGGTTTCAACAAAATCCTGGGGCTGCAAATATGTCTGGTTGCTTTGGTTTACGAGAATAATATTATGATTTTTATAAGGGCCTATCAAACCAACCCTTACATTACCAATGCTATCTGGAGAAACATGAGGTAAATCCCCATAGTCCTGAACCTTTTCCCTGTTGCTCTGGCAAGAAAGGCAAATAAAAATCAAAACACACAAATATCTCCACATCTTTTTGCTCCTTATAAAAATTTTTCCATGCAACTTTATGTTATCAAAGAAATATCCTGGTATCAATAGTAAAAATGGTTAGGGAAAAATATTCTCGCAAGCATAAGCAGATCGTGCAGGCTAAACAGTGCTAGGTAACTGCTCAAAAGTCTTTGTATTAATCTTTAATCTTGAACTTCTCAAGACATAAGATTTCACAGCAGAGACACAGAGAACGCAGAGAAGAAAAAAAGAACTATATAATTTCTCTGCGACCTCTGTGCCTCTGCGGTTAATTATTTTTTATCAATATGTTGCA
>JABWCH010000467.1 GCA_013359215.1 Candidatus Brocadiia bacterium
AATGATAACGAATCGGACTACGATTCTTAATCTTAATCGTTATCTTAATCGTTATCTTTATCGTCTAAATGGGGAACTTATTTAATTCCGATTCCTAATTTGATATTGTTATGGTTAGCCATAACAACATATCAAACCTGAGCCATTTCATCAAGCGAAAGTTTTTTCTTTACTTTTCCTGGATTTTATACTATAATAAAATCAGACTAACCTTATAATTTCCGTTCTTTTAGCATCCAAAAACTAGTGTCTTTATGATCCTATCTTTTATTTCATTCAGGAGAATTTTCATGAAAAAAAGTTTTATACTATTGCTTCTGGTTTGCTCTTTTGCTATGGCAGAAGGCTGGCTTACTTCCTTAGAAGAAGCCCAAAAAGAAGCCATGAAAACAGGGAAAGATATTTTTATTGATTTTACAGGTTCAGATTGGTGTGGATGGTGCATTAAGCTGAAACAAGAAGTTTTTGACCAAGAAGTATGGAAAAAAGAAGCTCCTCAAAAATATGTTCTCGTAGAGATCGATGCTCCCAGAAAGAAAGTTCTTCCTAAAGAAATAGCTGCCTACAATCGCAGCCTGGGTGAAAAATTCGATGTGCAGGGATATCCCACTATATGTCTCCTGGACAAAGAAGGCAAAATCTATGCGAAAACTGGCTATCAAAAGGGCGGGCCAGAGAAATATCTCGAACATCTAGCAGAACTTGCTAAAGTCAAAGTTCAAAGAGATGAGCTTCTGGCTAAGGCGATGAATGGTTCTCCTGAAGAAAAAATCCAGAACTTGAACAAAGCTTTAGAGTTGATCGACCAAAACGAAATTGGTTTTGCTTATGTCGATTTAAAAGAGAGCATTGTTACACTGGATGCTGAAAACCAAAATAAAATGAATGCCAAATATTCTTTAGAGCTATATCGCTACTATCATGAAAAAAAAGAAAAAGAAGCTGATGCTGCTTTGAAAGAAAAATATGAAGCTAAATGCGTCCTTTATATGGCAAATCTTAAAAAGCATTCTCCTGTTGAAGCAGCTAATCTGGAAGTACAATTGAAGCTTATTGGCATTTTAAAACAATATTTCCAAAACAGGGATTGGCCTGGTGCTTTAAAAGCATTGCAAGCCGTTCTGGAACAGAAGTTAGAAGGGGAAGCTGCGCAGCAAACTTATTATCTGATTGGCGCGGTTTATTATGAACTCAAAGATCTACCTAAAAGCATTGAGCATTTGGAAAAATCTGTTGAATTCGCTCCTGAAACTGACCTGGCTATGAGAATGAAAATGATCGTTCCTGCTTTGAAAAAAGAGCTTGAAAAACAAAAAAATCCTGGAAAAGAAGAAAAAGCAGAAAAAGCTCCTGAACAGCCTGAACAGCCTGAACAGCCTGAACACCAACACGATGAAAATTGTGATCATGATCATGAATAGGCTGTAGTGTCACAAACACAGACTGGCACAAATCGCAATATTCACGTTTGTGCCAGCCTACCTCGGATAAGCCGAAACCAAAAAGATATTCATCACAAATGAGACAAATATGCAAATTACGCAAATGAAATTTTTATAAAAACTATTCGTGCCATTCGACCATTCGTCTTATTCGCGATAAAAATCTTTGCTTTTCTACAAACATCTAAACTTCTTAGTTTTTATATATACCAGGGAATCCATGGAATCATTAGTTTGCAACATCTGAGCCTCTTGGCTGAACGACTAAATCGACAAGATTGGCTTTTTTGCAAACCTGAGAAAGACAGAAGTTCAGAGCTTCGAGAATCCCTTTTCCCTGAACTGCAGAGGTTTCAAAAATATACGATTCGGATATTTGGGAATGGATTTTGCTTTTTTGTATGGAAACACTGCTTTCTGTGTCAACTTTGTTCCATTGGACAGCAAGGGGAAATTCTAATAAACTTTGCCCATGCAATTCTCGCACTCTTCTGTGCATCACACCAAAGTAAGCATCATTTTGCTCTATCCTTCCTTTTTGGCTATCTGCGACAAAGAGGATTCCGTCAGCTTTTGAAAGAAGCATCTTGTGGGCTTTATCATATACATAGCCGCTATAACCAGGAATTGTTAAAAGGGTTAGTAATACCTGGAATGGCAGAGCTTTACTGGCTTTTGGAATACACTCACCAAAGATTCCTCTTTCTGTATCCAATCCATAAAAAGAAACAGGCTGGCATGAGCCAGGAGAAGTTCTTTCTAAAACCATGCTTATGGTTGTGCTTTTTCCAGAAAAGGGAATTCCATAATAAACCAAATTGATTCTAAGAATTTTTTTAAAATAATCTAAATACATATTGTGAGAATCTTATATTATATGACATTTTTCCATAATTTGACTAGGAAATATCCATGAAAGGTAAGCTATATCTTATCCCCGTTACTTTAGGCGATAGCAATGTATCCGATGTAATACCTGAAAAGGTAGTACAGATTATCAATACAATAGACCATTATATTGTAGAAGACGAGCGTAGCGCAAGAAGATTTTTGAAGAAAGCTGGCATTGTCAAAGCAATCCAGGATTTGACTTTTTTCCCTTTAGACAAGCACGCTTCTTCCGCACCCAAGGGCTTTTTCCCTCTGCTAGACCAAGGCAAGCATATAGGTTTGCTCTCCGAGGCTGGCTGCCCTGGGGTGGCTGACCCTGGATCAGACATAGTAAAGATGGCGCATATAAAAGGCATTTGTGTTGTCCCCCTAACAGGCCCTTCGTCTATTGTTCTTGCTTTAATGGCATCAGGGCTGAATGGGCAAAACTTTGCTTTCCGAGGATACATTCCTGTGCCTAAACATGAAAGACTAAAAAAAATCAAAGATTTAGAAAGCATTTCTGCACGCGAAAACCAGACCCAGATTTTTATAGAAACCCCCTATAGAAACCGCTATCTGCTTGAGGATATTCTGGCTGCTACATCTCCTTCTACTAAACTTTGTATTGCCTGCGACCTGACTTTGGAAACAGAATTCGTACAGACCAAAACAATCCAGGAATGGGCCAAAAATATCCCTGATATACACAAACGTCCTACAATCTTTTTATTGCATAGATAATTTTACGAGGCGAGAGCGTACGTGAGTACGACCATACATCTACGGCAATGTTATATGTGTTAAGTTTTCATATTTACCCAGGGCGTTTCCCTGGACTGGTATTTTAAACCATTTTAGGGTAAAGAGTTGCATCGAAAAGTTAACACGTATGACGGCAACGTTATATGTGTTAAGGAATTAAATAAGTTCCCCATTTAGACGATAAAGATAACGATTAAGATAACGATTAAGAT
>JABWCH010000468.1 GCA_013359215.1 Candidatus Brocadiia bacterium
TACAATGATAATTCCATTTCCCAGGGTGTTGCCCTGGGCTGGTATGTATAGGTCTTTCAGGCCAAAGATTAAGCCTTTTCAACTGGCACAACTCGTAAGCTTTGAAATCTGTGTAATCTATGTAATCTGTGGATAAATTTTTTTGAATCCGATTAGCGCGTTGGATGAAAAAAATTATGAAAAATTTATCCCTTGCCTTTACCCCTTGTCCTAACGATACTTTCATGTTTTATGGAATCGTACACGGCAAAGTTTCCATGGATTTTTCCATTTCTACGACTATGAAAGATGTAGAAGCCCTGAACCAGGCAGCCAAAGACTCTCTTTTCGATATTTCCAAGCTTTCCTGCTTTGCTTTTGGGAGTGTAGCAGACAAATATACTATTTTGAGATCAGGCGCGGCTCTGGGCAGAGGATGTGGCCCTTTGTTGCTTTGCAAAGAAGGGAAAAAAATGGACAAAAGTTCCTGGATTGCCATTCCTGGAGAAATGACAACAGCCCATCTTTTGCTCAGGCTTTTTCTAGGCGAAAAAGCCAAAACAAAAATTATGCCCTTTGACCAGATTATGCCTGCTATGCAAAGAGGAGATATAGACTATGGAGTGGTTATTCATGAAGGCCGATTCACCTATCCCAGCTATGGGCTATCCTGTGTGCAAGATTTAGGAATATTTTGGGAGCAAACCTACCAACTTCCTATCCCTTTAGGAATCATCGCTGGGAAAAAAGAATGCGGAAAAAAAACGCTCGAATCCTTTGAAAATGCCCTTTCCCAAAGCATTGTATATGCCTGGCAAAATCGCGAGCTAGTGTATCCTTATGTTAAAGAATACGCGCAAGAAATGCAAGAAAAAGTCATTTCTTCTCATATAGATTTATACGTTACTAAAGAAAGCCAGCGATGGAGTGAAGAAGGAAAAAAAGCACTTTGCCTTCTTTTGCAAAAAGCCATGGAATATAAAATGATCAAAGAATTCCCCATCGAGAGTTGTTTTATAGAATAGTTACGACTTGTGCCAGTTGAAAAGGCTTTAATCTTTGGCCTGAAAGACCTATGCATAACAGCCCAAGGATCTATTTTTTGATCTTGGAAGAAAAACAAAGTTTATGTTAATTTTGAGCATAACCTATTGGTAAATAAATATATAAAAGTTTTTAAAGGAGGTTTGGGGGAAAATTTTTACAAAAATTTTCCCCCAAATAAAAATCTCTTTGCGTAACTCCTAATTGTATTTAATTGCTAGAGCAGCCATTCTATGGGTTGCCAAAGAGGTATACTTTGGTTCTCTTCTTGCAAAAAAGTCAGGGAATGAAGTCTATCCAACGAACCTTTACAGTAGTACTCCTGGGCCAGAATCTCCAGTGTTGTTCTTGCTGCAAGCCTTTCTGCTTCTTTGTACTTTTCAGCAGAAGCTTCAGGAAAGGTTCTGCCACCCAGGGAAACATTTACAAAAAAGACCTTTTTGTTTTTCAAAGAATAGATTTTAGTTTTATGATATTGTGGGACAGGCAATTGTAATTTTTTTATCGTATACATCAAAAGAGATTGAGAATTATGAAATAGATGAGAAATATCTTTGCTCTGGTTTTTTTGGCTAGAAGAAATTTCTTCTTTTTGGCTTAACAAAACCAAATGCTCTGCAATGATAGGATCTTCTAAAGATAGAATTTCCAAAGCAACACGGGCAGCGAGTTGCTCTGATTCTTTTTTATTTTTACCTGTAGCCGCTAAAAATTTTCTATTTCCAATGCTTACGCTAGAAGTAAAAGTAGATGGGTTAGACTCCTGGGTTTTGAGCATCTGGTAGTTGGGAGTTGCGCCTATGTGCCTTTGTACAAGGAATTGCAGCAAAGATTTATAATTTTTTTGATAAGGATCTTTGATGACCGATTCAATCTCGTCTGAAAGATTTTCCAAAATGAATTTTTTGCTTGGATCCATCCCTCGATCCAGGTAAATAGCACCGATAATAGCTTCGAATACGTTTGCCATAACAGAATCAGGAATCTCTTCCCATCTAAACTGTGCTCCATTGAATGCAAAGAAGTTTTGCAGCTCTATTTTTTTACCAATTCTAGCCAGTGTGTTTCGAGAAACCACTTCAGATTTTATTAGAGTAAGATCGCCTTCATTGAAATCTCGGAAGGTAACATAGAGAAACTCACAAATGACCATGCCTAAAACAGCATCTCCAAGAAATTCTAGTCTTTCATTAGAAACTCCATTTTCGCTTTGGATAGAGGCATGGGTTAAAGCCCTTTGCAGCAAAGAAATATTTTTGAATTCATAGCCAATCACTTCCTGGCATTTTTTTAAAATTTCCTGGCTTAACACAGAATTGGAAATATTTTTTTGTCGCATACACTATTTTCGTATATCAAAAGAAAGGGTGATTTTTTGGTTGTTTCTTATAATTTTCACGACAACACCATTGTCTTTTCTATGCTTTTCAATGAGTTGTCGGACAGATTCAGGAGTTAATGATGTCAGGGGGCTTCCATTGATATCGTTGATAATATCATTTTCCCTAAGCCCAAAGTTATAGGCTTTGGAATCTGCATTAACACGTCGTAGCTTCACACCAATAGGGTTTCGGTTTTCATCATACTCTAGTACAGGCGCAAGTTCTTCGATATGCTTATCGCTATTTTTCAAGAGATCCGTGCCTTCTTCTCTGGTAATGCTATACTGGTTTTCTCCAAGAACTTTAGCTTGGGAAGATCCTTTGCTATCCGAGGTTTTGGTATCTTTGTGTTCTAGCCAAACTTCTTTTTTAGCCTGTTCAAACCGAAACTGTATTCCTTTTCCAAAAACAATGTCCTGAACAATGACCTGGTGACCACTGACTTTGATTTCCCAGGGTCTGGAGCGGTCTTCTTTATTACCTTCATTTAAAGATTCCAGAAGACGGCTTTGGCCGCCTATAGTGACTAAAGCAAATCCATTAGAAATGATCTGTTCGATTTTTATATTCCTGGCGATCAGTTGTTGATGCCAGTCGGAAGGGATCTGGGGTGCTGTGACTACAGCAGGAGCTTTAATGTTTACAGGGATGTCCCATATATCGCTATAATAGTCTAAAGGTCTTTTTGTGTCTTGTCTTGTTTGTCCCTTTGGGGCTACATCTATATTTTGTAATGGGACAACTTCTGCGTGAGAAAATATTAAAAAAAGAGCTAATATCAATAAAAGGGAAAGAAAAGCATTTCCTAGCCAGAATAAACGAATCATAGATTTTATTGGCATATAAACCTCACAAAAATAAGCCTTAAAATAC
>JABWCH010000469.1 GCA_013359215.1 Candidatus Brocadiia bacterium
AACAATTGAAGATGTAATGACTATTACAAGACGTGCAGCAGGATCAAAAACAGTCACTCTCATCGGCGGGGGTTTGCTTGGTCTTGAAGCAGGAAACAGTCTCAGTAAATTAGGGCTTTCGGTAACTATAGTTGAAATCTTTGATCGGTTACTTCCCAGGCAATTGGATGCCGAGGGTGCTGCAATTTTACAAAAACAAATAGAAGAAAGAGGACTAAAATTCCTCCTCAGTGCCAAGTCTCAATCAATAAAAGACAAAGGCCGTACAAAAATACTGGAATTAAACAATGGAAAAACTGTTGAGGGTGATTTTATCGTAGTCTCTGCCGGTATTAAACCTAATATCGGACTTGCAAAGACTATAGGTATCTCCGTAGATAAGGGAATTCTCGTGAATGATCGCATGGAAACCAATATTTCTCATATATATGCGGCTGGAGACGTAGCAGAGCATAAAAGCAGAATATATGGTATATGGCCGGCAGCACAAAGACAAGGAGTAGTTGCCGGGATCAATATGGCTGATGGTAATGAAGTATATACAGGCACCGTACCATCCACAACCCTGAAGGTAGCTGGCATTAGTCTTACGTCAATGGGTGACATCCTGACAGAAGATAAAACTGTTGAACATATTAAAGCAAAAGACCCTGGCAAGAATATCTACAAAAAGCTCTTTATCAAAGAGGGAAAGATTTTGGGTGCGATTTTCCTCGGTGACGTAAAAAATGCCCTTGATATAGGAAATCTCATGGAAAAAAAGACAGACGTGAGTAATTATAAGGAAAAGATTTTAGATACAAATTTCGATATCAAAGGTTTATTAAAATAGCTTCAAAAGAAAAAAATTATGAAGGCTCAAGGGATGCTTTATAACCTTATTTTGTGCATTTTAGCAGATCTTTTGAAGCACTATAAACAAACATTCATACGTTTTATAAAAATTAAAGCAGTTCTTTACTATATTAAGGCTGTTAGGATTATACGGTTACTATACATCGGTATATTCCTCTTAATTTTGAGCTTCATTGTAATGATCAGCGGTTTTATATTTTTGCATGTATCGTTTCTTTATTACTTTCCTTTGAGCAAAGAAGTAAAAGCGTTAATTCTCTTTTCCCTTGGCATTTTGTATTTTTTTGTTCCAGTAGGGGTGCTTATTTATTTTACTTCGCAGAGAGTTTGGATGAAATTTTCAAAGGCAAATAAATTGATACAGGAAGTTTTGAAAACGGTTTCTGAAGATGAAAAATAAACAGTTTATTCTCATGTAAGAATACGAAGGAGGCACTACCATGCTTTACTGGGCTGCAGTCTTTTTTATCATATCGATCATTGCTGCATTCTTTGGATTTACCAATATAGCGGTGGCATCTGTTAGTATTGCTAAAATACTTTTCTTTATTTTTATCGTACTTTTTATCATTTCTTTAGTCCTTGGGCTGGTAAGGCGCCTGTAACCTCCGGAAGAAAGCAGGATAGATGAAATTTTAAAAAATAAGGCAAATTGGAGCAAGGATGGCATTACGGACAACAAAATGAAAAAAAATGCGGAAGGCACATTAAAAATTGAGGAAGCACTTGAACTCCTGAATAGAGAACTAGCAGGAAAAAAAGACGAAATTAATCAATTGATCAGCAAAAAATACTTAAACCTCAAAGAGATTATAACAACCTATGCCAGCAAAGAAATGGTGGAGAAAACAAAACAAACTCTCGAAGATGCTGTAAGTAAAGGAGAAGAAAGAGCAAAAGAAATGATGACAGAAATTGATAAAAGAGTTCATACCAATCCATGGCTGGCTATAGGGATCGCTGCCGCTAGTGGTTTCCTTTTGGGTTATATTATTGAAGCGGGTAAACATTCAAAGGGAGACGACACAAGAGATCGTAAAGACTGAACAGGAGCAAATTCTTTTTTCCATTCTTATTGATTATAAAGAGCAAGTAGGTATCTTATGAATCTTTTAGAATTAAGGCCAATTACAAATTCTTTATTAGCATGTAGTCTTTTAGGAATTGGTATCATTGGCGCTCTATTTATCCTTACTCTGATCGGGCGAACTAATCCTCCAAAACATCCAAATTTTTTTCGGTGGGCACATCGCATAACCGGGTACATATTTTTTGCCCTCTACCTATTCATTGCCACCATAATGTTTAAAAAGTTAGGAGAATTTAATTTTCTGCCACCAAAAGCTACTGTCCATGCTTATATTGGAATGTCTATTTTCGCAATGATAATCATCAAAATATGTATCGCCAGGTTCTACAGAAAATTTTATAGCAGCCTGCCGATTTACGGCATACTTATTATCCTTGCTGTTTATTTGCAAATCCCTCTCTATGCCGGGTATGATATATTTTCCGCAATTAAGGGCAAATATACTACCCTCCCAGAGAAGGAAAGGCTTGTATGGATGCAGGTACAAGGTAGACAAAAAGCCATCCAGCAAAAATGCGCCATCAATTCTTCTCAGGAAAAGAACTACTCCTCTTCTAAAGCAGAAGATAGATGGCAAAATCATATATCAAGCATATATGCAAGAGATCTAGAAATCACGGGTAGTTCTGAAGTATTGCCAACAGCGGGACATTCAATTGAAAATTTGGGAATTAGGAACAGGAAAATAGAGGCACAAATAGAAAACTGGATATCTTTATGGGAATAGTGGTTATTTTTAGGAAATACCGTGTGTGTTGAACTATGTAATTTATGGGATGTGGAAACAGTTCTCAGCGTAGACAGGCAAATTTTAATTTTGGAGGATTTCTTGTTATGAACGTGGCAGATGTTACAAAATATACTTTCGGGTATGTTTTTTCTTTATTTTTCATAGTGCCGGCTGTTCAGGGCGATAATCTCGTGCAGTTTTTCTCTGGAGATTATGGACCATCTCCTATAATTTCTGTAAACGAACAACAAGAAGAAATCGAAGAAGATGAAGTCGCTAAAAAGCACGCAGCCCATGCTAAAGATATAGCGAAGTTCCCGCCCATAGGGCCTCTTCCACCGGCAAAAATACCTGCTGATAATCCCCAAACACCGGCAAAGATTGAATTAGGGAAAAAACTTTTTTTTGATCCTCGCCTTTCCGGAAATAATTGGATTAGTTGTGCTACGTGCCATAATCCTGCTCTGGGCTTTGCAGACGGATTGCCTAGATTCATAGGAGGACCTGACTCTAAGGAAGGCGGCCGACACTCTCCAACAATTATTAATTGTGCTTACAATGAAGTACAATTTTGGGATGGACGTGCCCCTACCCTGGA
>JABWCH010000470.1 GCA_013359215.1 Candidatus Brocadiia bacterium
GTACGAGAGGCAACAGTAGGGCCACTGTTAGGAACTTTAGCTGTGTCTGGCAAAATATGGTTTACCCAGTCTAATGGAATGGAAAGCTCTTCTGCTACAATCTGGCTTAAGGTGGTAAAAGCTCCCTGACCCATTTCTGTCTGGGCAGTAAGGATTTCTACAGTAGCGTCCTCTTTTAGTCTAAGACCTGCCTTGGAAGCAAGCATTACCTCGCCGCTACCAGTAAAGCCAGATCCATGAAAAAAGAGGGAAAGGCCGATTCCTTTTTTTCTTTTAGAATTCTGGCTGTTGAATAGTGCATATTCCTTACGCTTTTCCTGGTACTTGCCTTCTGTCATAGCCTTTTCCATAATCCCTTCCAGGCAAAGGTTTTCTTTAATCACCTGGCCCGTTGCCATGGTATCGCCTTGATGCAGAAGATTTTTCAAACGTAGTGCATGAGGCTCTATTCCTAGCTTGTTAGATGCCTGGTCTAAATGCCTCTCTATTGCAAAAACAGTCTGGGGTGCGCCAAATCCGCGAAACGCACCATAAGGCGTAGAGTTAGTAAAAACAGCTTTTCCATCTACAGTAACATTAGGACAGGAATATGGGCCAAAAGAATGCAAAACGCCTCTGGAAAGGACAACAGGAGAAAGAGTTAAATATGCTCCTGCATCCATAGTGACATCAATTTTAAGAGCCAGAAGCTTTCCTTCTTTAGTAAAGGCAGACTTAATATGAGTCCTTGAAGGATGGCGTTTGGTTGTAGCGATCATATCCTCTTCTCTGGAATAAATCATTTTAACAGGCTTACCACCGCTCTTCCAGGAAAGAAGAGAAGCATGGCCTGCAAGATTTGTAGGATATTCTTCTTTACCGCCAAATCCTCCTCCTGTCATAGTAAAGATCACACGCACTTGTTCTTCTGGTAATCCAAATAAATAGACTAATCCCTTATGTACATAGTATGGACACTGCAAAGACCCCCAAACTGTAACACCTTTTTCCTGGGAGGCAATTGCTACAATTCCTTGCGGTTCTATATAAGCATGCTCTTGTGCGGGAGTTCTGTATGTTCCTTCTACTAATATATCTGCTTTATCCCAAATTTCCTCTACATTTCCTTTATCAAAGTGGAATCGCTTAAAAATATTGTCTTCTTTGCATTGAATCTGGCTTACGGATGGAGTTTCTTCGATAGAAAAAATAGCAGGCAATTCCTGGTATTCTATCAATATATAAGAAGCAGCTCTCTCTGCCATGCTTTGATCAGGATGCGCTAACAGCAATACAGGCTCACCAATATAACGGACTTCTTTGTCTGACAAAAATGGCTCATCTAATTCTAATAGAGGAACAGCATTTTTGCCTGGAATATCCTGGGCTGTAACAATGACAAATTCATGCCATGGAATGCCAGGGCTATAGGTAATCTTCTGGATTATCCCCCTGGGTACTGTAGAACGGACAGTTTTCCCATAAAGGCAGCCGTCAAAATCCATGTCATCGATGTACTTTGCTTTTCCTGTAACTTTCTCATAGCCTTCTTTACGATTGGGGTTTTTTCCAACAATGTTCAAAAGAATTCTCCTTATCTCATAATTTTATCTAAAAAGTATTAGAAAATAAAGCTTCTAATTGTTTTGTCAATGTCAAGTTTTTGCGTTTTTTTATCTGGATCTTTAAAGATAAAGCGAATGTCTTTAATATATATCTTTTCTTCTCCTATTTCCTGAATTTTTTTTAAAAGGTTTGCTCTATGAAAATGGATCAATTCATAATAATAAACAGGAGAGTCTACTATGATTTCTAAAATAGAAGCAGAAAAACGATTAGGAAAAGTATGTTTTACTAAGTTTTCATCCTCTTGGATAGCCTGATTCCAAATTGAAAAAGCACTATATCTTTTCCAGGAATCCAGGCCAGTTCGCTTTAGCCATTTTTTTATCACATCCTTTAAGATTTCTGGCTCTCTACTCTTGGTTTCCATCTTTAATTTCTTCCTTTTTCTCTTCGACTTTAATAGGAAGAACTACATAACGAAAATCATCACCATCTTTAAGTAAAATAGCAGATTGACCGTCCTGGAGATAAATATTAATTTCACTATTGTCAATTACTTTAAGCACATCCAGCAAAAAATTAGGATTAAATTTAATGGAAAAGGCTTCCCCATCGTAAACTGCTGGAATCTCAACATTGCCTTCGCCTGTGCCTTCACCTCGACAAAATAGATTCAAAGAAGTAGGATTGAATGTTATCTGGACAATTTTGTTTTTTTCATCTGCAAGAAGGCAAACTCTTCTTAATGCAGAAGAAAAATCTTTTTGAGCAAAAAAAATCTTGTAAGGCAAAGCTTGAGGCATAACTTTTTCATAAGGGGGGAACTTACCGTCTGATAAACGAGTAGACAAAATAACATCTTCCGTACGGAATAAAAACTGATTTTCTAAGACATTCAATATCACTTTACTTGGTGTTGTAGTGCTTAAAACACGGTTAATTTGCTGTAAGCCTTGTGCTGGAACAGTAAATTGTTTTTCTTTGATTTCTCCTAAACTCTGGTATTTTTTTTCACATAAAGCAAGCCTTTTACCATCTGTGGAAACAAATCGTATCGTGTTTTCCAGAATATTTACCATAACATTGTCAAAGTCGTAGCGAGTTTTCTCTGCTGTGGTTGCAAATAGAGTTTTATTAATTAATTTGCGGAAATCTTCTCCTGAAACTTCCATTGTGCCTTTTTCGTCGAAACAAGGGATTTCTGGAAATTTTTGTGGATTTTCGCCGAGAATATAAAATCTTCCGTCTTTTGTAATTAGGATGCCATTGAATTCGTCTTTTTCTATAAGGAATTCTTCGTCTGGAGTTTCTTTAACTAAGCTATTTAATTTAGCAGCAGGAAGCAAAAGTTCTCCAGGTTCAATAATTTCAACTCCTGTAGATAGTATGTAGGTTACAGAAATCTTGAGATCTGTAGCTTTTATTAATACTTGATTGTTGGCTGCAGTTATCCTTACATTTTCTAATATAGGATATATATCCCTTTGTACTGCTACTCCACTAATAGTTTGTAATGCTTTCGCAAAAAATTGTTTCTGGCATTTTATTTTCATAAAATATTACCCATCAAATAGTTTTTTAATTTTACTAATTTTAATTCATTGATATAGGAGTTACGGAAGAGATTTTTATTTGGGGGAAAATTTTTGTAAAAATTTTCCCCCAAACCCCCTTTAAAAACTTTTATATATTTATTTTCCAATAGGTTATGCTAAAAATGTTTTTCTTCCAGGATCAAAAAATAGATCCTTACAGATTTTCCTTTGTTGGATTTTCTCTGGCTATTTTTTTTGCCATAATTTCTATACATAGTATATTTTTTTGAAAACAATTTAAACAAAAAAATATTTTTTTTTGCAAACAATAGAAAAAATTTTTATAATATTCGTTATCCTCTTTAAAAATTTTTCTTGGCAAAAAAATATTTGTAAGATTTTTTTTAAAATTTTTTTTTAAATTTTTCTAAAAAATCTCTTTACTTTGGAAGAAATTTTTTATATATTATTTCTATAGTAGATAGATGCATATATAAACATATATGTATATACAAAATATACATATATTATACATTTTCTTATTTTTCTCCTAATTTTTTCAATTTATTGCAACGCAATATAATATTTTGCACTGCAACATAACAGTTTTTTTTTTAAGAAAAATACAAATTTATTCAATTTATTCCAGCAATGATAATATCTGGGTTTTTTAAAAAAAAAATTAGATAATTTTAAAAAATTGGAGTATCAGAAAAAAAATATATGTGCATATATACATATAAACTTTTTACCCAAAAAGCATTTTTATAGTATATATCTAATAGAAATATACTATATCAAAAAACGTTGATTTGAAGCCTTTTCATAGCCAATATACTATATATGTAGTATACGTATATTTTTTTTCAAAATGGATTTTTTTTTCATGTTGCACTGCAAAAAAAAAGAGAGTGATCAAGAGATGAAACCCTTTGTTTACAAGTCGTACACCTCATGTTGCACCGCAACGCAAAGTTTTGTGGATAACTTGTGGATAACTAGCCTAGTTATCCACATCTATCCACAAAGTTTTCCACATCCGCCCCAAACAAGCCAAAGTTATCCACAAGTTATCCACAGGTTATCCACAGGGTGACAAAAATTGTCACATAAGTTAAGTTATTTAAAAAAGCACACTTACGAAAATTTTCAAAAAGTTATCCACAAACTGCGAAACCCTATTATGATGATTTCTTAAAGATAATAATAATCATAGACTCCCAGAAAATTTTTCCAAAACATATTTAAATTTTTTTTTTAAGTTTTAAAGATAATAGGATAATAAGACCTTATTGTCTTATTATAAAGACAACCCTTAACAGGATAATAAGACCTTATTGTCTTATTAAAGACTCTTAATAGGATAATAAGACCTTATTGTCTTATTA
>JABWCH010000088.1 GCA_013359215.1 Candidatus Brocadiia bacterium
ACCTTATTCTTTTCATATTTTTAGTAGCCTTTTTAACGATTAAAAAAATACTTAAAATATTTATTTGCAATATATTATAGCTGTGTCTGACCTTATTCTAATTCTATTGGAAAATACTTAAAATATTTATTTGCAATATATTATAGCTGTGTCTGACCTTATTCTTTCCTTATTCTTATCATTGCCGTATCATATTTGCAAACACGTCCCATAGCCTCGGCTGGAACTTTTGCCGATTCCCAGGAAATCAGGAATGTGGAAATTGACAAAGAATTGGCCCTGAAATCCTAGCATGTCTTCTCCTTTGAGCGAAACGGGTTCTATATCGAGACTAAACCGCGCCTGGATACGGGCTGGCACTGTGTATTCCAAGCCTTTGGAAGTGCTGATAAGATTGCTTTCCAGGCATTTCTTCAATATTTGGTTCTGTTCTTCTGGCGTACTGTTTTTGTAGTTTTTATAGTTTTGTGAATTCAGAAGAATGGCAGGAGTAATGAAAAAATACCTTCGTTCCTCGCTGCTAATGCCAAAGGGGAAAGTCGCTGTTTCTAAATCTTTTTCTTGTATAGGGATTGCTTTGCCATGGATTACAAGCTTTGTGATTGTACTCGATAGCATCTCCAGAATCTGGATTGCTTTTTCTCCTATTCCCAGAATAATGGGAAATCCCTGGATGATTTTGTACTGGATCAGAGGATAGCGATAGAGCAGCCTGCTTTCTTTCCCCTCGTGGTTGTGAAGCAAGTCGTATTGGGGGAAGACGCTGCCTATGTAACCTCTTAGAAGATGCGTCTGATCAAAATTCATAGGCCGCGAGGTTGTCAGTGTAAGCTTTCCTAGAAGGATCTCTTTTGGCAGACTATCTATTTGGGCTGAATGTTCGTTCATTTATTGTTCCTCAGTATTTTCTTTGCCTACAATACGCTCGTAAATGGGGCGGAAGGATTTGCTCATTTTGTTGAGCTTATAAAAGGTTTCGCCCATATCGCATAGCTTGCAAACTTTGCTCCAATTTTTTCCATAACGCAGATAGATGCGGTTCAGAAAGAGATATTCAAGCTCATTCTGTATGCTTTCTAGTTCTTCGTGGGAGATTTCTATTGGTATGCTATCCACAAGCCTTTCGAGAGCAATTTGGGTTTTGTTTTTAGGGGCTATGGCTGGATGCAATATGTAGTAAGGAATATGTTCGTCTTCTATGATAAAATCTTTCCCATCATTGGCATACTGTAGCATTCCCTTCACAGCATGTTTAAATTCTCTTACATTTCCAGGCCACTCGAATTCCTTGAGTATTTTATAGATTTTCTCTGGGAGAATAAATGTTCCTAATCTAAGATTATTATTGCTTTCATAATTTTGGCAAAAGTGTTCCAGCAACAAATCAAAGTCGGCTTCGCTGCGTTCTTTCATTGCAGGCAGTTGGATTTCCATGCAGGCAATTCGATAATACAGATCTTTCCTGAACTTGTCGCTGTCCATTTCCTGGCGTAAGTCTTTGTTGGTAGCGCATACAATGCGGACATTCGATCTTTTCTCTTCTGTAGAGCCAACTCTTTGGAATGTTTTGTATTCCAGAAATCGCAGCAGCTTTACCTGAATCAGAGGAGAAATATCGCCTATTTCGTCTAAAAATAGAGTGCCATTATCGCAAGTTTCAAAATAGCCTTTTTTATCTTCTGCCCCTGTAAAAGCCCCCTTTACCGAACCGAACAGCTCTAATTCCAGCAAATTCTCTGATAGGGCGGATAGATTTATGGTAGCAAAATTCCCTTTCCGACCGCTTCTTTTATGCAAGGCATCAGCAACCAGCTCTTTTCCTGTTCCTGTGGGGCCTGTCACCAAAATAGGAATATCACCAGGCGCAAATCGTTCGATTTGTTCTTGGATTTTATGCATCCTTGTATCAATGCCTATCATGTAGGAAGGCTTGGAGAGATACACAGAATTGTAGAATTCCATCAAGGGCTTTTGGTTCAAAGCTGTGGCTTGCTTACGCACATCGGAAATAGTCTGTCTTGCCTGTCTTTTCTGGAACTGTAAGATTTCTTCTTGCAGTCTTGCCATAAAGTCCATAGGCGGATGCTTGGAAACAACAGGGTAATTCAAGGATTCCTGGGATCTTTGTTGTATCCCAGAGCAGGCACTAATCAGGTAAACTCCTTTGGTATTGAATTTGCTTTTGTTTTGTGCAAACCAAGACCAGGCATCCTCACTACCTAATTGCCTGTCCAATAAAAGGATATCCCATTCTTTCCCCATTTCTTCCTGAAATCTGGCAAGATTTTTCGCAATGATCACTTCATTTCCTGATTCACGGAGCATTTTGGAAATGCTTTCATGAAATGTCTTTTCATCTTCTACTAAAAGTATTTTAAGCATAGAATACAACTTCCTTAGAGCCTATCCGAAAAATCCTTTTAACTGCAAATTTCGATGCATCTCGGATAGCTTCGTCGAAAGTGACAAAATTGTCCTCAGAGTAGCTACGGCTACACTTGCGGAAATTTTGCCACTTTCTCCTCGCGCTCCGAGCGCCTCAAAATTTTCGCCTAAAATTATTTTTCGGATAGGCTCTTATTCCTTATATTTCTTTTTTAGGAATCTGAACTACAAACACGGTTTTTGTTTCATCGCTTTTTACAATTTTTATATCACCCTGGAAATTCTGGATCAATTTCCGCATTACAGGCAATCCTACCCCTTTGCCACCATCAGGATTATGATAGGATTTGAAAGGGGAAAATATTTCTTTTTGGACATACTCTGGCATGGACATTCCATTGTTTTCAATGAAAACATGAATCTGTCTTTCTGTCTCCATGGCATAAAGACATATTTGGCTTGCTTTTCCATGTACTATAGCATTTTTGACAATATTGAAAACAATATGGAGCAAAATTGTACGTTCCATCCATACGCATAGCGGCGTTTCCTGGATGCTAAAATGGCTATCGTCTACATCATCGTAAAACTCCAGTGTCGTGCTTTTTACATTATGAAACAAATCCACCAACGATATTCTTTCCTGTTCGGTTTTTTCGGATCGCAAGATAGTATGGAAGCTTTTAAACGTCCCATAGATTCTTTCCAAACTATTATACAGGCTCTTAGGTGCATTCGCAAAAGCTTTTTGGAAAGGAGCAGCAACCTCATGCTCAATCCCATTCCCTATCAGACCACAGTAGCATAGATTTTCCAGGGCGGTGGAGCTTCGTTCCAGGAATGTCCATAGAGAAACATCTTTCATTTCAATGAAGGCAAAAAGATGGTGCAATCTTACAAAAGGCACGGGAATCAAGGTGATTTCCTCTGGTTTCTGGGGATAGTAGTAAGTATTGAATTGCGGGTGGTTAAAATCCACCAGAGGCCCCTTTTTTTCATTTGGCTCTACATGGTACAATTCGTCTTGCTCTGAGCAGAGAAGCTGTGCAGAAAGCAGGAAATAGCTTGACATTTCCTTACGCCCGCCTGTATAGTCCAAAAAAATTCGGTCAATATCTTGCCTTTCTTTCAAATTCCTTAATGTCTGAAAGATTGTATTGGCAACAGCTTTTGCTGCTTCTTCGCTTTGTACATCCTGAATATCGCATAGATGTTCTTGCCAGAGTACATTGGCTGGCCTGTATTGTTCGGGTACTGTTTTGCTTCCTTTTGTCCCCACTGTATGGATTTCCTGGATTTCTATATTTTGGAATTTCAGTGCCTGGTACATTTCTGTAATGATTTTAGGCGATGTACCCAAAGTAGACAAAAGAACATTCTTTCCCATCGTGTGTTTCCTTAAAAAAAATAACTCTAAGATTCGATTTCCCTTTGATAGCGTGAATTGAGACGTATTGAGCCTAAATTGATAGGCTCTGGAAGCCAAAAGCTACCATCTGCCTTTCTTAGGGGAGATGTAATGCTGGGAAAAACGCCAATTCTGCCATGCAAAATGGCGAGAAGAACGCTGACCCCTGCCGCCAGTTGAGGCAAAACCAGAATGATATCAGGATCGCCCTGCAATAAACGATGTTCTATGTCTTTGGGCAAACGGTTGATCATATTCAGTACGGAAATCTGTATGGTTTCCCAGGATTCCACATTAAAGTGAGGCTGTTCTTTGGGTGTCCATACCTGAAAAGGCGTTATCCATGCTGTATCTCCTGGGAGTGGATGCCCTGACCAGTTGATGATAATCGAACCTGGCTTGAGCATTTCCGTCTTAATTTTTCTGGGACGAGATTTAAAAAAAAGATACAGCGTTATAACACTGATAAAAGTGCCTAAAAGAACATTGATTATTACAGCAAAGGGCTGTATGGTAATAAAAAAATTACGCAAAATATCAAAATTGATAAAATGAAGCATAAAAAATCCTTTCTTGTTTTTTATTTTCTATGGTGGATTCTTTTTCTATTTTATGAGCGTTTGCAGTATATATGCAATAACCATGCCAAAGCAAATTTCTGGTAAAGCGGAGTGTAAGCTTCTATTTCAAGCTTCGCTATGAAACTTTAATCACTTACGAGTAAAATCTCTTATGAAACTTTAAGCAGAAAGCGGGTTCTACAAGCGGGTTTTACTTGAAGCGATCGATTCAGATAGAACCCGCTTGGGTAAAAAAGTTTATTCTTTCACAAAACCCGCGATTCCTGTTTCCTGGGCAATTTTGCAGATTTTTTCCCAGGGGCCTTTGCCTTTTTTATGGCTTTTTTTCCAGTCTTTGCATTTGTCAGGCTGCTCGCTTTGATAATAGGCTAACACTGCCTTTTGGAATTCCTTGGGATCAAGGTTGCTGATTTTAAGCTTTTCTGGGCTGTAAAGATATTCCAGCTTGGCAGAATCCTCTTTTGTTTTCCATTGTTGCATGGCTTGCTCTAGGGGAGACAAGGCTGCAAAGGCTGCTTGCTTTTGTGCCTGTGCCTGCTTTTCCTCCTGTATTTTTCTGGCAGCCTGAACCATACTCTGGTTGTCCTGCCATCGCTTTTGGATTTGCTTTTGGGCTAGAGGAATTTCCTCTTGCAAATTTTGAGGATAGACATCATTTATGCTTTTTAGACCTACCTGGGAATTCTTTTTAAACCATCCGTAATCGGGATAATCGTATTGGTTCTTGTCATCGCTTCGCCACAAAAGCATTTTCTGGATTTCTTCGGTAAAGTTTATGCCCTGGGTACGTCTTTCGATTTCTTCCAGGCAGGCTTGGGCATCCTGGAACTCTTGCGGTTTTTGTTTGCCTCTATACAGTTGTTGCTTGTCAGGGCAAATCTTGATGCTCAAAGGCTGAATATGAACAGAACCTGCTCCAACAGATTTTCCGCCTCCGATTTTATGACAAAGCCCTTGAGGCAAAAAAAGGCATCGCATAAAAGAAGCAAGCTGTGCTGCATTCAGATTTTTAAAATGGACGCTAAAGGTAAAGCGGCAGTTCGCAGGCAAAGGATACAAGGGCGTTTGCACCTTATCCGCGCCTTCTTTCCTTAGACTAGAAGTGGAGTTCACCTTAGGCTGATGGTGATAGAGCTTTCTCTGGCTTCTTTCGTCCTGATAAAAAGCTGTATGCGTTTTTTTGGGACTCCCCAAAACCGTAGTGATGAGGCTCAGTTTGTCTACTGTAATATTTTGCACAGAGCTTTGCACGTCAATCACAGCATCAGAGAAATAGACATTGCCCTTAAAGTTTCCCTTGGGATCGCTTCTGTGCATATCGCCAAAAATCGCTTTGCACGCTTTTTCTGAACCTGTGAGCATTTCGTACAGTGTCCAAATTACCCCCTTAAGGCTTGCCCCTGGAATTAAAGGGAGCTTGTTTTCTGGGTTGTGCATGAAAGATTTTTCATTGTCTTCCTTGTATTCTTGAGCTTGTTCAGGATTTTTCCTGCCTCCTATTATCAGAGGTGTCAGTGTCAGGATTTCCGCCTGTATCATACCAGAAATTCCCTGGAATCTCTCGTGCATCTGCTTCTTTTCCAGATCTTCTTTTTTTCTTCCATCTGAAGGTAAAGCAACGAGACGATAGGGATTGTTTTCTTTCTTGCTTAATGGCATTTTATTCCCTTTCCTTAGTGTTTGCTACATCAATAGAAGCATGCCTCCAGAACTCCATTGCTCCTGTTTGGGGGTTAACATATTGAAAAATTTGGAATGCCATAGCTTTGCTTTTGTCTTTCCCCATAGGCGAACGCAATCTATCGGCTATGATCTGGCCTGGCTTTTCTTCGAGATGGAGTAGCCTTTTCGATTCATTCTGCGCCTTGGCGGGAATCGGGCCATCCTCCCCCAGATATACGAAGCGGAATATGTTTCCATGCATCCTTCGCCACTGGAGTTCGCCTTGTTTATGGAAGAGCCAGCCTCTCTCCTGTTCTTGCCAGTTTATCTGGATATCCTGAGAAAATTGCCGAGGAGCAATGCTGCCTGTGGTCATGAGACACATCAGAATAGCCTCTTTTGGTATATGATAGGCCATCTCCTGGAAGATATTCTGGGCTTCCTGGGCATTTTCGGCGTCTAAGTGCCATAATACCTTGCTGTTCATTGGTTTCCTCCTTAGACTTTGCCATTATAGTAATGTTTTTTGATTTCATTGCGCTCTGGATTCCTATCGAGATAGTCTGCAAGGACACCAGAAATGGCAGAGCCTGCTTTGGAGAATTCTTCTATAGAAATTTTCAGACTATGCCGAATCCCTTTGGTTTCCCAAGTGCCAGGAAGGGGGATTCTTTGCGTTCTGGGAGAATCAAAACCGTAGAGTTGCTTTTCCCTGGAATCCTTTTCCAGCAAGGATATATCGGATACGCCTGTGAATTCAGGTTTCTTGCCGATTTCCTGGTATTCTATGGATTCGATTTTTGTCTTGATTTTTCCTAAGCCACGAGAGCTTGCCATACCAATGCGGATATTGCTATCACAGAGGTCAGACAAGGCAAAAGACAGAAGCTCAAGCTGCCACATCTCAAAATTGGTCATCCTGATCTGGGTGGCAAAATCTCCCTGGGTGATGACCTCGAAGTCGTATTTAGCACCAGGTTTGGTAGCTCCTGTAAAACGGTCGATTCCAACTCCATCGCGAATATGAGGCTTTGGGGCTTCGCCTTGTGCGTAGGCATCGTCTATAAAGCATCTTCCCTTGAAGTTCAAGGAGCCAAACATGCGACAGGCAGGACAGGATGCCTTATAGTGGCTGTATGGATGATCGCCTTCGTTCTTTTTGCTCCAATAGTCATTCTTTCTGAAAATAAAACCACAGGATAGATATGGCCGATTGTCGTTTGTAATATCTGTTTCTTTAATATCGAATGGTTCGCAAACAGACTTTGGCTGTAGGGTTCTGCATATTCTTTCGCAGTGGCTGCGGATCACGCCTTTTAAGGAAGATCCTGGCAAATAGACTTCTTTTTTATTGTTTCTATAGGTTGTTACAAAGGCCATATCCGTACCAAGACCCACAGAGCTGGATTTTATAAGCACTGGGCCATCAGGGGAAATCGTCAGATTTACGATCAGTTCGTTGAGAGTTCTTTTAAGCATACTATACCTCACTTCTATGCAATGATTTTGTCTATTTTTTCCTGGAAAAATTCGTCCACATTGGTTTCTTTTTTCATTTCTCCCTTAAGCAGATAAGCCTTGCGTTCCTCTGCTTTGGTTAAATCCAGATGCGATACAGATATATCTTCGATGATTGCATGTCCTAACCCGCGTGTTGTCTTGCCTCCAATGCGGATGCCTGCGTGCTTCCATTCCAAAATGCCTAGCGCGATCAAACCCATCTCTTCCTCTGTGACTTCCTGGGCTTCCATAGAAATCGCATATTTCAGGCCAGTGTTGGCAACATCGTAGTCGTACTTTACAGAATCCATCGAAGTTCCAGAATCTCTGTTGATTCCCACACCATCCCTCTTGGAAAGGACAAATTCATCGGGATTTTGCAGGAAAGCATCATCCATATAAAGCCTGCCTGCTGTTAAAGGCGAACCAAAGAGCTGGCAGGCAGAGCAGCAATTTTGTTCAATCAGGGTTGTATTGCTTCCATTGCTATCCTGGTATTGTTTATTTGCTTCGTGGTAGGTTGTATTTTCTTTGGTGACTCCACCGCCGATGCAAGGTTTTGTAGTGTAGAGGCCATTTTGCAAACCGCATGCCCATATATTCTCCAGTTGAAGTGTGCTTAAAAGTCTTTCTACTGTGGATCGAAAGATTCCTTTTAGAGAAGAGCCTGGTAAAAAGGGCATATTGTTTGGGTCTGTCATGATGCCATTGTCGCTTCCTGCTTCGCCTTCCATGCCACTTCCCAAATGGAAAGCAGTGATAAAACGAATCTTCATCTCGATTTTGAGGCGGTAGTAAACGCTTTTTTTGCTAAAAATATTCATTATTTTCCCTCTCTTTTTATGTACATAATTTCGCTGTAGAGACTCTCTGCCAACACTCTTTGCCATTCGATCAGTTCTTTGGTAGAAATGTCTATCTGGGTATCTTGTTTTATTTGATTGCGAAATGCTTCGCTATTGCTGATAGCAGATGCTTTATCCCAAAAGATTCTTTTGATTTCTTCTCGTTTTTTTTCTGCTTTTTTCTTCTGGTTTATAGCCAAAATCCGTGCTGTTGCTGCATTTTCCTCCATGACCAAAGCATCCACAAACTGGCGAATCTGACGGTTTGCCAGATTTTCCATGGCAGAATCAGGCTTTCTTTCTTTAGAAAGGCTTTCTTCTATTTCTTCTGCAATTTCTTTGGCTTTGGCATAAATCCAATCTTCGATTATGTAAAATCGCTTATCCATATCTAGTCTCCCTTTTTTGGATTGCTATAGAGGAATTCTGCCACAAAGATTTTGACCCAATGGCGGCAAAGGGCAAGGCGAACTTCTCCTTTTAAGGGGATTTCTTCTTTGGTTTGAGTATCCTTTTTTTCTTTTTCTTGCAAAATGCTTTCTGCATCTGTATCTATCTTTTCCATGATGGAAACGAGCTTTGGCCCCAACTGTTTCCACTCTTTATAATGTCTTCCTGTCTGGGATTTGATGAAGTTCAGGATTTCACTAAAGCGTTGCGTAGAATTGACGACATTCTGTATGCTGCGGATTTGCGTTGCGTTGATTCTGGAAGCACTGGCGCAATCCGCAGCATCCTTTGCCAGGTTCAAAAAATCTTCGGAATCCACTTTTTTGTTAATCGCTTTGATTGTGTTTAAAGTCAACATTTTATTCTCCTGGTTTTGGGTCTACTACAATTGAATCATTGATACGAACTTTGCCAAAGCCTTCTATGCGTCTTTCGCCTATTCCTTGCTCTTCGATTTCTTCGATGAATTGGGCAAAGGCCGATTCTTCTTTCAGGGAATCGTCTTTTTGAAACAGAAAAACCGAACCTAATTCTATGGCTATGTCTTCTACTTTAGGCAAACCCTGGATAACATTCCAGCCTCGGATGGAACAAATGCTATTTTGGGATGCCACAAGCTTTAATTCTTTGCCTTTCCATTGAAAAAACAAGGCAGGGCGAAGAAATTCATCTAGCATAATTGCAGGAGAAAGGCAATGCAATGTGAAGTAATCTTTGTTTTCCAAGGATTTTCTGCTGATTTCAGGCTTTTTTTCTTCCAAAGACATTTTAGCCCATCCTTTACCTCTGGTTCTGGATTTTCCCAGGAGTATCTGGTACTGCTCGCAAAGATTCTTCAGGATAGAATAGCTTTGTTCTGAAAGAAGACCATAACCGCAAAAGTCTGGTTTTTTTTGTTTATCTTTGTCTCTCTCTTTGTATTCGATAAGCATTTCCCGAAAAAGAGCATGAGGCAAAGCTGTATCTGTTTTAGTATGAATGGCTGTATGCGTTGTAAAGCGTATCTGCCAGTTTTCTTTTTCTGTTCCAAGGTAGCCAGAAAAAGGCTTTAAATCATTGCCACATGATTTTTTGGTGCATTGCATAGGAGGCAAGGGTTTCACCAAATCCTCAACATAAGACTGAAGAGTGTGTTCTTTTCCTTTGCGTTTACATGCCATCGTAGTCTTGGGGGCGTATTTCCCAGGTTCTCCTGATGTATTCGCTAAAAAGAGAAATGGAAACTGGTTGTCTTGTAAAAAGATAGAATCAAAATTCTGGTCTTTTCCTATAGCACTTAGATAGAGATTGGCGAGTGCGCCACGGATCATGCTTCCTGGCAAAATAAAATTTTCCTGGTATGCACAATCTTCTTCATCGCAGCAGATAGGGGAATCCAGAGTCAGGGAGAACTTAATGCTTTTCACTCTTTGCCTCCTTCCCAATATTTGAGGAGAAATTCTTCTAAATCTTTTATTGCGTTACCATTCTTTTGCACACAAATCGTTTCCATAGGAATTGTGCATTTGCCCATTCCTGTGGTTTTACTACCCCCTAGATGAGAAAAGAGGCGAAGGGCAGCTACGAGGAGGGCTATGTATTTTTCTTTTTCTTCTGAGAAAGAGCAAAAAATCTTGCCCTGCAATATTTCGCCTTGTTCATAGCAGGCAACTTCTGTATTAAAAAGAGCATGCGGCTTTGTAGTCCCTGTCCTGCGGCAAATTTGGATGCCATTTCTCACAGGAAACACGGGTTTCTTGGGAGAACTGAGATCACAAAAAGCGCAGAATCTGGCATTTTTGTCTTCATTGCCTGCCTGTCCAAACGCTTGGTCTACATCGTTTTCGGAAAACAGCTTTGTAATTCTTGCAAATTCTCTTGCATAGTAGCGTACTCGTCCTTTCACGGTAGAGCCTGGGATAACGAAACTGCCATCGCTCTGTTTTAGGATCATTTTTTTGATTCCTCCGCCCAGTCCGCTTCCTATATGAAGCGGGCTACCGATTTTCAATTTGTATTGGATATTTACAATCATGGCAAAACCTTTACTTTATGAATTCGTACAATTCTAAAATATCATGAAAACCACAGATCAACTTTTTGTCTAAACTTGTCCAGGGGACTATTGTATCGCAGGATTTATTCTGGGATTCCCAGCAGGCTAAAAGATCAATCAAGGATTTTTTTTCTTCCTGCTTTCTCGCTCTGCCTACGCCTTGTATCCATCCAATATGCCCTTGTATCTTGCCTTTGCTCAATTCACAAGCAATTGCATGCATACGAGAAAAAGGAACATTGGCATCTTTCAGCTTTCGTGCTGTTTCCCAATATTTTTTGAATTCTTCTATTGCAAACGGTCTGCAGGTAAGCCGAACTTCTTCTTTTTTCATAGTCTGGTTGCGATAGCTTGTAATGTCAGGATAAAAACCGCTTCTGTTTACATGAAAATCCACACCAGGCAATTTTTCAGACTTAGCATTTTTCAAACAAGTTTCTGCTTGTTCTACCATCTGGTAAAAAGGGGAATGGAACTTGGCACAGGAAATCCCAAAGGAAAGGGAAAATTTTCCCTGGGTTTGAAGCAAGAATGCTTCAGAGGTTTTCAGGACAAAATCGCAGGCTTTATCAGGAGGCAAAACCACCAAAATATCATCGCCGCCTAGAAGGATAATGTCAAAGCGTGCGTTGGCTTCGCCTTTAAAGATTTCCTTTAAAGCGGAAAAAGTAGCCTTTCTGCTTGCATTGTCTATTTTCTCTGAAAATTCTGCATACTCTTTTGGGCTGGAAATCTTCTTGATGTGCATTCCCATAGCGTTTCCATCCGCATAAACAACAGCTATATCTTTATCATCCGAACCATTACCAGGAATGCTTTCCAGCGATTCTGGAGATTTTATGGAATGCCCTAAAAAGTTTTGGAATTCTTCCCATACTCTTCGCTCTTCCCTGGCTGCTTTCTTTCTGGCATCAGAAATCTTGGATATCCATTGGATCTGATTTTCTCCTGGGGTTTGATAGCAGCATTCGGCTCTATGGTTTCTTGTGTCATTATCAAACATTGCCCAGGGAGTAGAAGGGAAGCTGGCGATAGACCTTTGAGTTCGATGCCTTCGGATCTTCCAGTGAACCATGTTAAGGCATTCTTGAAATCTACCAGGACTGTACTCTGTCCATGCCATAACAGGAACAATGGCATCTCTGGTTTTTTCCCTATAGATTTTTTCCATACTGTTGCTAAAGGCTTGGATTTCCCCTTCTTCTCCCTTTAGCACCATCAAAGCTGAGCCTCCATTGGCAAAAATAAAATCGCTCATAGAAAGCCCAGAAATCTTCTTTGCCAAATCATGATAAATCTCTCCAGGATTCTTTTTTTTGTCCAAGAGCCATCCTCTGTTCAAGCCATCGAGAATAGCACTAGCACCTCGTATATCTTTTAGAGAAGAAGATTCAAAGATATATTTCTTGATTCCTGGAGTATCCATAAAAAACAAAAATTCTTTCAATTTGTTCCCTTTCATAGAAACTAAAAAGTGAGATGTTTTCCGAAAAAGCAAAGATTTTTATCACGAATTTTATATTTGCAATAAATATGCCATAATAATAAAAAATACGACTTGTGCCAGTTGAAAGGCTTTTAATCTTTGGACTAAAAGGAAAATGTTCCCCTTTTGCCAGGAAAATTTTCCTTATATGCCTTGGAAGAAAAAATCCTTTTTCTGCTCTTATAAACTGAATAAAACAATTGACAAATTTTTTGATTTCTATACAATAAAAATTTTAGATATTCATGCATGAAACTTCAAGCAGCAGTGAGCGTGAGCGTAAGCCCTAGCCGTAAGTTTCATCATGAAAAAAGTTACGCAAAGCGTAACATAGTGGCTTGCATGAGTGACACATTTCTCATTTTTTTTAAGGTACCTGAAAAAAAATAATTGTCCAGGTGCATAGAAATTTTTGTTTCTGGCAAGGATAAACGCAGCATGTTCATAAGGAGACAATTCGATAATTATTTTTTCCAAGTACCTAACTATTTTTTGCAGCAAAAGCGATAATTCCATGCCAAAAATAAAAAACATACATTTGCTTGCGCATATAAACGAGATACCTTGGGAAGAAGCGCAGTTACTTTTTTTAGAGCCTGGGAATCATATAGGTCCAGAAAATCGATATGAAATTGTTAGCCTTATAGGAACAGGAAGTATTGGCGTTGTGTATTTGGTGAAAGACCATCAAAACAAAGATAAGCTTTTAACTTTAAAGATGATTTTACCTTATATTTTTGAGGATGAAAGCAAGCTAGAGATATTTCTGGATAAGATTACAGAGCTTCAGAAAGTACAAAAGCAGCCTATTCTTCCTGTTTATGATTTTTGGAAGCAAAATAACCTTTATTTTTATAGCATGGAATACATAATAGGGCCTTCGTTAGAAGAATGGCTAGAAGAATACCAGCGTTTGAAGAAATGCGTTCCTTTGCCTGAAGTATGTAAAATTATAATCCAGGTTTGTAGCGGCCTTACTTTGCTCCATAAAATTTCGAGCCATTACCTTCTACACCCGAACAATCTTCTTTTAAAAAAAGAAGGCAAATCCTATGAAGTCTATATAAGCGATTTTGGGCTTTACTATCTTCGAGAAAAACAGTTTTGGAATAGAGCTTTTTCTTTGATGGGAAGAGAAACCTATCTTTTTTCTGAGCCAAAAAATACAATCTGGGAATCTAGTAGGCAGCATGATATATATTCTTTAGGAATGCTGCTGCATAAAATGCTGTTTTTTAGCACTCAAGCACATCTCAAAAAACAGTGGCCTGAAAATCGCGAAGATGTTCCTGGATCTCTACTTTCTATTATGCAAAACGCAATTTCGCCTGGATCAGCAGAAAGCTCTTTAACAATAGATGGTATTCAATATGCTTTGGAGGAAATTCTTTTAGAATACAAAGACTGCGAGCTTTCTACAGCTAAAAAAGATTGGAGCTATAAACAGGAAACAACAAAAAAGCGTTTGAGCTTAAAAAACAATCCTGAGTATTTTATAGAAGAAAGCCCTAAAATTTCTTTTCCGTCTTTACCACCCAAAGAAGTTGCTTTTGTAAAGAATGCAGATTACAATAAATTGCTTCTGCAAGCCAGGAATCGTCTGGATCAAAAAAAGTATCCAGAAGCAATAGAATTGCTTTCTCAGGCGTTTATCATCCAGGAAAATTCTATAGTAAGCGAACTTTTAGAAAATGCCCAGAGCCTTTTAAAAAGGGCAGTAGAATGTAAAGAAGAGGCGCAGAGAAAAGAAAAAGAAGATATACGTAGTGCTATTGCTCTTATTACAATGAGTATAGAAATTTATCCTTATGACCAGGAAGCTAAAAAAATATTGGAAATTTTTAAAGAAAAACAAGAGATGCAAAACGAAATTTCTGAAATTTTGAAAGAAGGCGACCAGCTTGAGGAAAAGGGAAAATATGAAGAAGCCATTTTGCTATGGAAAAGGAAGGCTTCTGTAAGCCCAGACAATAAAGAACTTCAGGATAGGATAATACAGGTTTTAGATATTATGGGGGAAGAGGCACGAGAATCTATCGAATCTGGTTCTTTAGAAACAGCACAGAAACAGTTGGATACAATCTTAAAGTATTCCCAAGATCCTTATTTCCAAGAATTGCAAAAACAAATTTTTCAAATGACCCAAAAAAAACAAAAGAATTTGGATTTGGCATTGGAACAAGCAGAAAAGCATTTACAAAAAAAACAGTTTTCCGCTGCTTTGGATGTTTGGGAAAACCAGCTTAAGAAGATGCCACAAGAAAAGCAAATCCAGCAGAAAATTTTAGAAACACAAAAAATACTCAGCTTATCGCAAGAAAACGAAAAGGAATACTGGAATTTAATTGAAGCTGCTCAGAAGCTAGAAAAAAGGGAAGACTATAAGGGTGCTTTGCAAGCTTTAGAGAAAATAAGAAAAAGAAGAGCAGAATGGGTTTACTCTGCCCCAGACCCGACTAATGAAATAGAAAGACTCAAAAAAATGCTTATCAGCATGGAATATTCACATCAGGCGCAGGCATTGCTCTTGGATGTCAATATTGCCATAAGCAAAAAAGAATGGAATAAGGTAGAAAAAATACTATCAGAACCTGTTTTTCAGCTTTCTTTGATTCCTTCTGTTCAGAAAAGCTATAAAAATTCCTATCTGCTTTTTGAAAAGCACCAAAAAAGGTGGCAAATTATCAACGAAATATTTAAAATCGCCTTGACAGCAATTGGAATTGGAAGTTTTGTAGTATTGTATTTTTTTTATAAAAAGTAAGAAACTTAGCCATATTGGATTACAGCAGTTTTCAGTTGTATTGCATATAAAAAACGCCTATAAAATAATCCACAGATTACACAGATAAAGGCTTCGAAAATCTGTGTAATCTACGTAATCTGTGGATAAATTTCTTTGAATCCGATGTATACTATGTGTGCAATGCAAGTGAGAAATGCTGTAAGTAAGAATTTCTATTTTTGAGCCAACATGGCAATTTGAAATGGACACAATAAAACCATGAATAAAAAGATAGTAGCAATTGGAGTATTTTTTTGCTTAATTGTCCTCGCCTTTGTAGGATACATCTATTACTCTCATCAGAATCATTTGGTCTCTACAGCCCAGGAAAAACCAGCGGAAAAGGAAATCGTTGTTCCAAAAGAAACCCTATCAAAACCAGAACCACAAGAAAAGCCTGATGTTAAAGAAGAGCCAATATCAATACCTCTTGATTCTATAGAAACCCTAGAAGGTAGTGTCGAATCCGATGCTTTAGAATTCTATCAAAAGGGAAATTTTAAAAGAGCGTTGGAACTGTTCAACAAAAACTTTCAGGAAAAACAGTCAGAGGAAGAAAAGGCATACTCTTTGGCTTACATGGCAAAATGCCAAGAATATATGGGAAATAAAGAAAAAGCAGCCGAATCATGGAATCTTCTTATTTCTCAATACCCTAAAAGCTTTTATTGTGGTGATGCCAAATATTTTTTAGCAGAATCCGCTGAGACAAAAGATCAGAACAAAAAAATGTTGACCGAAGCAATAGAGCATGCAGAAAAAAGCTTAGGGGGAAGAAAAGCAGCCTTGAAATTAGGAGAGCTTTATCTTTCTAAAGGAGACAAACTCCAGGCATGGAAATGCTATTCCTCTGCCATGAAGTCTTCTTTGAGTAACAAGCAAAGAAAAGAAGTAAAGGCAATCCTTGATCCTATTGTGGCTGAACTCCTGCTTTCAGCAGAAGCCACAGGCTGCATTGTATATCGAGTCACTCAGGGTGATAACCTGACCCGCATAGCCAAAAAGCACAAAAGTTCTGTAGAGATGATGCGGCATGTAAACAAAAAAACATCCGATGAGATTTTTATTGGTCGTGATCTAAAAGTTGTCCCTGGGATGCCCTACATTGAAGTGTATAAAAATTCCTATTTTCTCGTGGTATATCTAGCCAACCATCTTTATCTGCAAAGCTATGAGATTGGGCTTGGCAAAGACAACAAAACTCCTGTTGGCTCTTTTACTATTAAAGTAAAACAGAAAAATCCTGATTGGTATACAGAGGAAAAAGGCAAAACCATTAAAATTCCCTTCAATGACCCTAGAAATACATTAGGCACAAGATGGATGGGATTCAACCATGATGGAATTGGCATCCATGGTACAAAAGAGCCTGAAAGCATTGGGAAAAGCATGAGCAACGGCTGTGTACGTATGAAAAATGAAGAAGTAGACCAACTCTTCGAAATTGTAGGCTTAGGAACACAGGTATCGATTCACACTAGATAACAAAACTTTTTGTGATATACTAACTAACTAAATAATAGGAGTTACTCAAAGAGATTTTTATTTGGGGGAAAATTTTTGTAAAAATTTTCCCCCAAACCCCTTTAAAAACTTTTATATATTTATTTTCCAATAGGTTATGCTAAAAATTAATCTGTTTATGATTTGCATTTTTCTATGGAATGAAAAATAGAATGAATCCCATATTTCTTCTTCTGTGGGGGATGGATTTCGCTGGTATAGGCTGTAGGCAGCGATGAGGAAGCCTGGGATACAATAGCCGCATTGTACGGCATCGTGTTCTATAAAGCTTTTTTGTAGAGGATGGAGATTCTTTCCATCGGCTAGACCTTCGATGGTCATAATTTCTGCACCATCAGCCTCAAATGCCAAAATAATACAAGATCTTACGGCTTTTCCATTAAGGAGAACTGTACAAGCTCCACATTCTCCTACACCACAAGACTCTTTCGCGCCTGTTAGAGAAAGATGATCTCTAAGAAGATCAAGAAGGGTTGTATGGGATTTAACAACGCAATCTATTGGCTGCTTTTGCAGTTTTCCCTCGTGTATTTTAAGCAAGCTAAAGGAAATTTTTCTTTCTTTTGTTGTATCTAATTGATTTTTCATATTTTTTTCCATTACAATATTCTATCGCGGACAAGCCGAAACCAAAAAGGTATTCATCACGAATAAGAGCCTATCCGAAAAATAATTTTAGGCGAAAATTTTGAGGCGCTCGGAGAGCGAGGAGAAAGTGACAAAATTGCCGCAAGTGTAGCCGTAGCTA
>JABWCH010000089.1 GCA_013359215.1 Candidatus Brocadiia bacterium
CCATTGGTTCTTGCTGTAATATTGACTGTACCAGCAGTATCTACGGATGTGTTGATGAAATCGCCTTTGTTGGTTTTGGTAACTGTCACGGTATCGCCGTTGATCGTTACATTGACTTTTTCATCTGCAGCAACGGTGGCTTCTCCATCGATAACAGTTGTATCGCCTGTGAAAAGTACGGTTCCTCCATTAACTACAAAATTTCCTTTTCCTGCGCTGCTACGTAAAGTAAACTGGCTGTCTGTAACAGTCACATCTGAAAAATTTTCTGTAGGATTGTTGTGCATAGCACCTGTGGCTACAACCATAGATCCATTGGTATGGGAAGCAATGAAAACACTTCCTGTTGTAAGATCAGCACCAGTGAAGGTGACAACATTTCCTATGAAATTAAGGTTATCCAGTGGGTCTGCAATCAGTGTAGAAAGCACGGTCATGGATGTGTTGTCCTCTACACCATCGCCACCGATTCTGACCACGCTGCCATTATCCGTTACGGGAGGAACGGAAAATGTGTTGAAAATATTTTCGTTTTGGAAAGTCGCCCTTGTTCCGCCAATAAAGTTAGCACTCCCAAGTCCATCTCCCAGGCTTACCAGTGCGAAATCAGCAGCCAGTGTGACTGCCCCATTTCCAATCATATAAAGATTTCCAGTACCAGTACCTAGATTGAAGAATCTAAGTTCTCCATTGAGAGTAGTGTTTGTACTACGAACGCGGAAAACAAGATTTTCGGTCTGTCCACCTGCTTCACCAATAACTACTCTTTCTGTACCAAGTATTGTGTAGTTATCAAAACCGTGAAACAAACTCAACCCATCTCTTGTACCGACATTGACATCGTATCCATAGCCTGCTGGCGTGACAGTTGTGCCAAGAATGGCTTCAGGTGTCAACTGTGCGTTAACACCAAGAGATGCCAAGCAGAGGATAGTGATAATTAAAAAGTAATTTTTGAACATTACTTTTTCTCCTTGCCAAAAAATAGAATATCGAGACATAGTTTGATTGCTACAAGCATTTTGATTCAAAATAGTTAAAGACATAATAAGACCCAAAATACTCATTTGAATGGAATTTTAATGTTATAGATTAAAAGAAATGATAAAAAGATTTTCAAAAATATGCCAAAATACATTAAGGTAGCCTCCCAGATAACAGGATACTACAAGCTTTATTGTTCTTTACTATTGAAAAATCTTTGTTTATGTGTGGTAAAATACAAACGCCTATTGTGAATATTTTTTTGGGTTAATTATTTCAGGTGAGTTTGATGGAAAGGATTTCCAGGCGAGTACTAAAGAAATAAAAGTTCTCTTTGGAAAAATCAAGTAGCATAGATAATCCATCAACGACCTGTTCATATTTCTGTATTATATAGAATACCAAAAAAAAAAACATTGTCAAGATTCAAAAAAAGGTTTCCTAAAAAATTCATTTTTTTTGAGAAGATTCAGAAATTTTAAAAAGGATAGTGAAGCCCTGCAAAAATGGCACTTCCTTCATCGCCATAACCAATATCCACTTTTGCCACAATCTGGGATCGAACCACGAATCTTATGGCTACCCCAAAAACTTTTTGTATATCCTTTGTTTTAACATCTTTAAAGGAGGGAAAAACCTGGCCGAACTCAGCAAAAACAGCACCTTCTACATCTAGCAAAATTTCCCCTACAAAAAACCGCACTAAGCGAATTCTTTGTTCTACGTTTATCTGGAAGCGATGCTTATCATAAAACCTTCCTTCTCCAAATCCGCGGAAGGTCTCGCCTCCTAAGCTGCTGAGTTCATAAAAAGGAACATTGCTTCCTTCCATATACTCGACAAGCCCTCTAAGTACCAAAACAAAGCGAGAATCGTCATCCAGCGGTAGATAGGTTTTTCCTTCTAAGCCTATTTTCTGATAAGAAAATGAGCTTAAAACCGACTGGCTTGCACCTTCCAGAAAAAAACGGCAATACGTTCCAGAAGTAGGAGATACTTCGTTGTTTCTCGTGTCATAGATCATAGCCAGGCGAATAGGAAAAACATATCCCCCCTCGATTCCTGGAACATCCGAAAATTTTTCTTTGATGCTTGGCACGTCTTCAATTATACCACGGCGAATCCATTTTTGCCTTGGCTCCATAGCAAAAGACAGAAAAAAATTTTCTCTGAGTTCCGAGGTAAGCTGGAGTTTGCTTTGGATATTGCGAGATGTATAGCTTGTTTCGTCGTCATCCTCTGTTTGCTGCCCAAGACCATAAAAACGATTGCTAGAATCCCTTGAAAAGCGAAACAGTGCATCCAGGGAAAGGTTTTCCCAAAAAAATTGCTTTTGTTTGTATTTTATGGAATATTCCCAAAAGTTTTCAGAAGAGTGAGAAAAGTAGAGTTGGTATGTTATGTTTTCTGAGGGAAAACCAAAATAGTTCATATCTGCACTCAGCCCAACCAACTCGTTCTGTGTAACGACTGGTGCAATAATGCTATCAATGTGTCCATCTGTTTCCGTAACCACAGCCAACAGAACTCCCATAACTGCTCCGCCGTTAGGGCTTGTACCTACAACAGGTATGGGAACTCCAAATGTTTCTTCTTGGCAGAAAAGAGATGAAATACCATAAAAAAGACAAATAGCATATAGGAGGCAAATAGTGTTTTTCATTGGCAAGCTGTACATCTTTCTCTTTTAATTTTTTTTGAATACCACATTCAGATATTGGTTGACTTTTCTAATGTGATATTTTTACATCTAGTATTTTAAAAGAGAAATTTATCAATGTCAAGCTATTAAATAATATTTTTTCACAAATGTGTTCTGGTTAAAATGCTATTCGACATATTTCAAGAGATGCTACAAATGGCGTTTACTCCAAAACCATGTCACAACCACACAAGGGAGCAGATGCTCATTTTGCACAGGATCATTTTGGCTATTACAATTTTTTCATAAATGCTTTTAAAATTAAACCTATTTTTCTTGACCTAGGATTGACTTTTTTGATAAGATAAAATCAGGGAAATGGTTTAGTGAATTATGTTTTTTGGATTTTTAGATATGTTTTTTATGTGAAAGCGTGGAGAAGCAATGGGAACTAGAATTTCTAGTATAATCGGAAGAAGTGGATGGTCTTTTGACAACATCCGCGATGCAATCTCTATATTGGGAATGCATTTGGACATTGATTGGATGAAATCTTCTGATGATCTTCTTAAGTTAGAAGTTTCTGGCACTGAAGGCTATTGCCTTGAACGAATTATAGACTATCTTTTAAGAAGTGGACAATTCTACCTTCAGCAAGTTCATATTTTTTCTTCTGCTGGAGGAGATTGGATTCAGCAACTGTATTCCATGGAAAACCAGAATGCCAGCTACTCAAGAGAAATGACAAATTTCAGGAGAAATACAATCAAAATCATTTCCCAGGTAAGCAATAAGCCTTTTAAAGGATTGGGTTTATTCTATTTTTTCCTGGATAAAATGATAGAAACGCTTTGCGCAAGGAATGCGTCTCCTAGTCAGCCTCTTCTGGAAGAAAACGCCTATACATTTGTTTCATTAGAAGAAAAAGAAGTTGCAAATCAACTCCAAAGTTTTTTGCAGCAATTCCAAATTTCTCAACTCTTGGTAGGAGAAAGAGAGGAATTGGTTCTTTGTTTATGCCAGCACCTGCATAGCCTGCAAAATCTCTCTGTAGCCTCGCAATATCTTGTTGCAGTTATGGAAGCTGGAGTGAACGATCCCTTGATTTATTATAATTATTTTGTCATTGCCAGCACAATGCAAGATTGGGATGTTGCTTTTCAAGGATATAAGATTGCATGCGATGCGATGCCTCGTTTATCTTTTGTACAGCAAGAATACTATACAATCGAGCAAATCGTAGCCAAAAATCGCTTTTACATTTCTTTTTATGGACAATACAGAGAAAAAAGACTTCCCATTCTTATAAAAGCATTTTTTCAGCCACCCGAATCCGTTAAAAAGGCAATCGCCCAGTCTTCTGAGCTAAACCACCAGGGAATTATCACTCTGTTTGATTGGTATGAAATTTCTCCCTCCAGAGCATGCCTTGTTATGGAATATCTGCAAGGCCCTCTTCTGGATGCATTCATTAACCAACAAGGCCCATTGGAGATGGGGGAATTCTTACAGGCTAGTCTCCAGATTCTTGGAGCAATGGCCTACGCCCATGACCACGAAGTGGTTCACGGCGCATTAGATCCATCTAAGATCGTCTTTGATAATGGTAATCTGAAAATTGTAGACTTCGGCATCTATCCTTTAGAAGCCTGGCCCATCCCTGCTACAAGGGAAAATTTGCTCTACACTTCCTTCATTGCACCTGAGCTTTTGATGTATAAAATTCCTCCTGATAAAGTTTGTGATGTATATTCGCTAGGGATGATTCTCTATTATCTTATTACTGGATCAGCCTTTGGAATAAAACATAAGCTGAATATCCCTGCTACCTTGCTGGCTATTTTAGAAAGGGCGACTCACCCTGATCCTAAAGAGCGTTATGCTAATGCTACAGAGCTGATGATGGATATTGCTCATTTAGAAGAAATCCCTCTCTCAATGCCTGTACAAGAAACAAAAGTACCTTTGGAAGTAAAGTCTATTCCTGCACAGCCAAAAGAAATTATCCCTAAAAGCATTTCTACTGATATTCTGCTGCCAGAGGGTATGGTCTGGCAAAATGATTCTGTCTATAGCCATGTGGACGATAGCCTTATGGTCGCAGTCCCTGCTGGATTCTTTTCCATGGGGTCGCAGGATCGGCCTACAGAAAGCCCTGTACACGAAGTTTATCTTGATACTTATCTGATAGACAAATATCCTGTCACCAATGGGCAGTACGCTCGTTTTCTGGAATATATGCAAAAAACGCAAGACCACTCCAAATGCCATGCAGACGAAATGCCAGGAAAAGACCATACCCCTAAAGACTGGCAAACGCCTAAGTATATGCGATATAGCGAGCATGAAAATTCCCCAGTTATATTTGTAGACTGGTGGGATGCATGGGCTTATGCTTCATGGGCTGGAAAAACATTACCATCCGAAGCCCAATGGGAAAAAGCTGCCAGAGGAGCAGATGGTAGAAAATACCCCTGGGGCAATGAAGAGCCGAATAAAAGCCTGGCAAACTACAACGATGAATTTGGTTGCACCAGCAAAGTGAATAGCTTCCCTCAAGGAGCATCACCTTACGGTTGCTTTGATATGGCAGGCAATGTATGGGAATGGTGTATAGATACTTATGATAAAGATTTTTATAAGGAAAGCCCTGCTGAAAACCCTGCTTGTGTTGTCAACAAGCCAGCGCGATCTTCACGCGGCGGGTCTTGGAATGATGGTTCTTCCAGTCTGCGAACCAGCACAAGAGGTTGCTGGATCAATATGGTACGCTATGCCTATATTGGCTTCCGTTGCGTAAGAATATTGTCCTGATTGACAAACAAAATTTGTTTGCGCACAACCATCAACATTGTCAAACAATAAGTTTCTTAGAATCCCAAAAATTTGGGAACATACTAAGATTTTTAGCGTCTAAGGAAATATACTTGAAAATATAGAGACTAAGAAGCTAGATGTTTGCCCAAAAAGCAAAGATTTTTATCACGAATAAGACAAATGATCGAATGGCGCGAATCGTTTTTATAAAAATTACGACTTGTGCCAGTTGAAAAGGCTTTAATCTTTGGCCTGAAAGGCCTATACATACCAGCCCAGGGTAACACCCTGGGAAATGGGATTATCGTTATATAGCCCTGAAAGGGCGTTACATATCCAGGCACGAAAAATTATATTACGCCCTTTCAGTGCTAATTTGGGGGTATTTCTATACCCAGGGTGTTCCCCTGGGCTGGTATATGCAACCCCTACGGGGTAAATAAGTCATTATTTCAAAATAAGTTATATCAATATATCGATAGTTTTTCCAACTAGCACAAGTCATAAAAATTACATTCGCGTAATTTGTATATTCGTCTTATTCGTGATTAATATCTTTTTGGCTTCGGCTTGTCCGAGATAGGTAATTTGACAGTGTTAAATTACCAGTGCGTTGCCCTAACGCACTGGTAATTGCACAATGTAAATCAGGCTAAAATTATAGGTTGTACGATTATGATATGCCAGGATTATCTAACACTATTTTGTGATTTTATAGACAAAAGGCTTAGCGAAGAGCAAGAAAAAGCCATAAAGGAGCATTGTTCCCAATGCAGGGAATGCGCTCTTGCATGGAAAGAGCTTATCGAAAACTCAGAAAAAATTCGCAACCTTCGGAGATTTTCTGTTTCGGCTTCTTTTGTTTTAGATGTCATGAGCCATTTAGAAAAAAAGCAAAGTATGCCTATAATGAAAATCCCCACTCATCCTATCTTTGCTTTGGCTGCATGTATTTTACTCTGCCTTACTATTATAACCATATTCCAATACAAAGAATCTGCTTTACTATCAGAAGAAAAAAAAATAGCAGTTTTGCAAGAAAATTATACTAAAGAACAAGAATCGGATCTTGCCTTATCCAGAAGAGAAAAAAATAAGGAAGAGGGCGAAGAATATGAAATCATGGAAGATGTTCCTGCCCAAGAGTTAGGAGGATCGTTTCCTGAAGAAAAGCCATCGCCCAGTTTTTCTCCTAACATGCCTCAACGCCCAATAGCCTCTTCTTCCTCTGTAAAAGAAAAGATGGATGTTCAGAAAAGTTCTAAAAAAGCAAATTATAGTATGCCATCTATGGTAGCTAAAAACGAATCATCATCTCTGAATGCAATCTCTCCTTTTGCCTTGCAAGCTTTTTTAAAACTTTTATCTCAGGATAAACTCTCCCAAACAGCCTTTCTTGTTTTTTCTTCAGAAAAAGAAAAAGCCAAAGGAATCGCCCACAATAAGCCCATAATAGAAATTGCTATGGTTTCTCTAAACATTTCCCAAGACCAGAAGGTTCTCAGCTCATGGCTTAAACTTTCGCCAAACGCTATGGATTGGGAATGGCAGAACCAAAGCAGGAAAGTCTGGCTTTTCCAAGGGGAGTTTATTTATGAGGAAATAAAAAAGTTATTAGACGAGCTAGAAAAGGAATTTTTGCTGGTTTCTAAAGAAAAAGAAGCAGATAAAATATCTCTGGAAGATTTTCAAAAAAAGATTTGCCTTATGCTGTGGGTACTCGAATAGAGACTAAGAAGTAAGATGTTTGCCAAAAAAGCAAAGATTTTTATCACGAATAAGACGAATGGTCGAATGGCACGAATCGTTTTTATACAAATTACATTCGCGTAATTTGTATATTCGTTTTATTCAGGCTCTAATACCTTTTTGGCTTCGGCTTGTCCGAGATAGGAAGAACAAAAAGAAGCAGAGACAATATTTTTTATTATTCTTCTCTGCTTCCTCTGCGGCTCTGCGGTGAAATCATTATGAGAAAATTATTTAATTCTTTTCGCTTACTGGATTTTTTTTACCTTCATGCCATCTTTGCCATCTAAAACTTCATATCCCATTGCTTTGATCTTATCTCGGAGAAGGTCTGATTTTTTCCAATCTTTTTCTTTTCTCGCATGAATTCGCTCTTCTAAAATCTGGGAAATCTCAGCGGGAATCTCTTGGGTTTCGGCTTTCATCTGCGCTACACCAAGACCTAAGACTTCATCTAGCTTTTCCAGTGTCTGCAATTTCTCAAGCGGGCTAAGGCTACTGTCCCCTAAAATTTTCCAGGCAACAGCTAAAGCTTGAGGGGTGTTAAGATCATCCCCAATGGCTTGAAAAAATTGAGATACATAGTCTTCATGGATTCCAGCCTTTAAATTCTTTTCCTTGCCAATGCTTTCTTTTAGCTGTATGATTTTTTCTTTAAAATTAACAAAGCCTCTTTGAGCAGACTGCATAGCATCTTCTGTATAGATCAACTGGCTGCGATAGTGTGCATTCAACAAAAGATAGCGATATGCCAGAGGATGGTAGTTTTTGCTCTTTAAAACTTCCAATGTCAGAAAATTGCCCTCTGATTTTCCCATTCTCTTCGTGTCTCCCTCTTTGTCAGAAGAAGCTTGCACGACCAGGAATTCTCCATGCAGCCAGAAATTGACCCAAAGCTTGTTGGTTACGGCTTCTACCTGGGCAATTTCATTGGTATGGTGTACAGGAATATGGTCTATTCCTCCGCAGTGTATATCGAACTGCTCGCCGAGATAGTGCATGCTCATAGCAGAGCATTCGATGTGCCATCCTGGAAATCCGATGCCCCAGGGCGATTCCCATTCCATTTGTCTCTTTGGCCCATCTTTGGGAGAAAATTTCCACAAAGCAAAGTCTGTGGGATTTTTTTTGCCTTCTACAACTTCGACCCTTGCTCCTGCTTTGATATTCTCTATATCCAATCTGGCGAAATTTTTATATTCTGGAAACTGGGCAGTGTTATAGTAGATACCATCTTCCAGCCTGTAAGTTAATCCTTTTGCTTCCAGCTTTTGGATAAGATCGATTTGTTGAGCGATGTGGTCTGTTGCCTTACACCAGATATTGGGATCTAAGATGTTCAAATCTTTCAGGTTTTGCTTAAAGGCATCAGTATACCTTTGGGCAATGTCCCATACGCTCTTGCCTTCTCTGAACGCACCTTTTTCCATCTTATCTTCGCCTCTATCCGCATCGTCTGTCAGATGACCCACATCAGTAATATTCATTACATGCTTAACCTGAAAGCCATAAAAAAGCAGTGTTCTTTTCAGAATATCTTCAAAAATATATGTTCGTAAATTCCCGATATGAGCATAGTTGTAAACTGTTGGGCCACAAGTATACATTTTAACTAGCTTTTGTTCAGGGTCTAATGCAATGAAAGGGATTTTTTTTCTTTCTCTTGTATTATAAAGAACCAAATTTTTCATATTTTTTCTTTCATGAATTTCTGCTGAGACATTGCCTTGATTACTCAACTCTTGATTTACGATAAGCAAAAACCACCTCTGCCTTCCAATTGTCTACATGGGCTTGAGTGCCTTCTGTTTTCTGCAAATCCAGACTTTTGACTTTTAAGAAAGAAGCACTCTCGCAAATTTTATAAATATATCGGGCAAGGTCACGGCGGGAGATTCCTTTTTCAAACCTTATTGTATAACGTTTTTCTGAAAAGGAAACACCTGCAATGTTGCCAGGCTCCCAGTTACTTTCTTCCACTTCAGGCTCGGAAATATCTCGTAGCGTACGTTTAAAGAAGTTAAAAACATTCTGTATTGTCTGGGGTTCGCCCTGGCTACTTTTAGGCGGAAGGGTTGGTTCTATTTCTATAATTTTCTCTAAGTCTGTCCTGCCTTCCGCGACTTTGGCCTTATATTTGGAAAGAAGAAAATAGTTGGATAGCAGCCATATCAGAGTTACAATACATAAAGCACTCATAACCCAGATATAAATTTTTATCATATCCAGACTTTCTGTCTGGGATTGTCCGCTAGACATTTTTTCTTCCTAACTCGGATAAACCGAAAAACTTTTTATCACAAACCTTACGAATAACTAATAGCATAGAAGCTATGCAAGAGATTTTTATTTGGGGGAAAATTTTTGTAAAAATTTTCCCCCAAACCCCCTTTAAAAACTTTTATATATTGATTTTCAAATAGGTTATGGCAAAAATTAACACAACCCTTGTTTTTCTCTAGTTTCTATCTCGGACAAGCCGAAGCCAAAAAGGTATTAATCACGAATAAAACGAATATACAAATTACGCGAATATAATTTTTATAAAAACGATTCGTGCCATTCGGCCATTCGTCTTATTCGTGATAAAAATCTTTGCTTTTTTGGTAAACATCTAACTTCTTAGTCTCTATTATCCAAATTTTTATCTCTTTTCAAAGAAAATTTTTTTGCCATTTTTCATGGGCATTGGCATTGTTCTGTCTATTCGCTACAAACGATGGCTTCTGTAGTTTTCTACTCATCTAAAAACCACATACCTTCCCTCTGATAAAAGGGAATATGAGGTTGGGAAAAGTATGTAAAATCAATCAGAAATATCTGGCATCTGGTTAATTCTATGGCTTCTTCTAGTTTATTTTCTTCTGCCCATTTGAGTAATAAAACATAATCGCTCAGTTTTCTCGCTTTTTCTTCTTTTTTTAAGAACTCGTCTACTGTAGGATTTTCTAGCCTGAGCCTTGTAATAGTATTGCGAGAGAATTTTCTTTCCACGAATCCCTTTTTGTACAACACTTTCATTTCCAGAAAATCAGGTGTTTCTTTCAGAATTTCGCCTCTATAGTCTTTTCCATCATTGGTTTCCATCAAGTAAACTTTAGAAAAGCTTGTTCTTTTCTCATATAGAATTTTTTTCAAACTGCGGATTCTTTCTTCTGTGTTTTTGTGTTCGAAATCGAGCTTTTTGTACAAGGCAAAATTTACCCATTTATCCTGGTATTTGAGAAAACCTTCCATTCGCTTTTTTTCTTCTACAGTAACCCATTTCCCTTCATAAAGAATCAGCCCTTTAATTTTTTGAGAATCTTCAAAAATTTGTTTTTCTTCTTGTTTGTATTTTTCTTCTGAATCTTTCAATTTTCTTTCTAAAAGCACATTGTTGACATTGATATCTAGCTCGTAAGCTTTTTTGTAGGCTTCATAAGCTTCCTTCCATTTTCTTTCGCGGAAAGCGCGTTCTGCCTGTTTATAAAGATCATGGAAAGGGAGGGTTTTGTTCACTAAAAGTTCATGATTTTCTTTAGCCTTTTCTATTTTCTCAGAAAGGTTGTTTATCATTTCTTGCAAATGGTCTAACCTGCGCAGAGTTTTTTCTTCGGCTATGTACAGTTGCTTTGCTTTTTGTAAATGCTCCAGGGTTTCTTCATAATTTTGCACATATTCAGCCATTTCTCCTTTTTGATAGAGGAAAACGAACTCTTTTGCGATTTTTTCAAGCTTAAGCAGCCTTTCTTCAAATTTCATAAGTCGTTTGGATGTTTCATCATCCTGGCTGAGGACGCGGCATTCCTGGTATATTTCTATTGCTTCTTTCCATTTGTTGGCTCTTTCCAATTCCCAAGCCCGATCCATCAATTGGAATATCATATCCTGCTTCTTTTTGTTTTGCCACACTTTGTAAAAATATGTGCAGCCAATACCCAAAATGATGATAGCTGCAATCGCTACCAGCATTTTTAAGGGAAGAGATAAAAATTTTTGCTGGATTCTTTTCCAGGTAGAGAGTCTTTTTTTATCAAAGAGGTTGTCTTTGTTTATAGTTCCTTTTGTTTTTTTCTTTTTTGCGGACATAATCTTCTCTTCATTTTAAAAAGGATTCTTTGTGTTTTGTCTTGATTTCATAAATTGGCTATTTTCTTCTAGGGCAAGAGATAAATCGCTTTGCTCACCCTCTTGGTATTTATAGTATGCCAGCCCTGCTATCATAGCAGCATTGTCTGTACAGAGTATAATGCTGGGATAATAGAATCCTATGTCTCTTTTTTGGGCTTCTTCAGAAAGCCTTGAACGCAAAAATCGATTAGCAGCCACACCACCGCTTAAAGTTATTGTTGAAATGGAATATTTTTGGGCGGCCTGGATTGTCTTTTCCACTAAAACATCGACTAAGGCTTTCTGAAAGCCAGCAGCAATGGCTTTTTTCTGTTTTTCTGCTTCTTCTTTGCTTAGAGATTCTACATAGTATTTTACTGCTGTTTTCAATCCACTAAAGCTAAAATTAAAATCTCCTGAATAGAGCATGGCTTTGGGAAAAAAAACAGGAGTTTCTCTATTTTCTGCTGCCATTTTTTCTATGATTGGGCCGCCAGGGAAACCAAGGCCAAGATGGCGTGCAACTTTGTCAAACGCTTCCCCTGCTGCATCATCTGTTGTTTGGCCAATCATTCTATATTGGTTTCTTTTTTCTACTATAACCAGAAAAGTATGGCCTCCTGATACCATAAGGCAAAGATGGGGAAATGGCAAGTCTGGTTTTTCTAAATGGCAGGCAAATAGATGGCCTTCAATGTGATTGATTCCTAGAATAGGCAGCCTTGTAGCATAGCTTAAGGCTTTAGCAAACGACACACCCACTAATAGAGAACTAGCTAAACCAGGGCGATGGGTAACAGCAAAAGCGTGTATATCGGAAAGGCTCATACATGCCTTTTGTAAGGCAATCTCTAGTATTACACCAATCTTTTCCAGATGGCTTCTCGCTGCTAATTCTGGTATAATCCCTCCAAACTGTGTATGGATTTCATTTTGAGAAGAAAGTACATTGGCATGTATTTTATGTCCTTTTTCTACAATCCCTACACAAGTATCATCGCATGATGTTTCGATTGCCAAAATAATTTCTGTTTTTGGATGTTGCGGCATAGAAATCCTTTGGCTTTATATTTTTTCTTGTGCTCTGGAAACTCTCCAATATTCTGGTTGGAGGGAGACAGCATCTATGGTTTTCCCTGATAAAATATTTGTTAAAGCATGGGCTGCAACAAAGCTGCCTGTAGGGGGCAATGCTATAGTCTGAATATTTGCGGGAACACAAAGAGATAAAAATTCTGCCTGGTTTGGCCCTACCCAAATTTCTTTCTGCGATGAGTCATCCAGTATTTCCTCTATTGAGCCAAAACGAGGTAAAAATACTTGCTGGTGGTTTTCATATACAGAATAAAAAAAACTTCCTTTGCAAGAAGGAATTAATACCCGTATTTGGGGAAAAGGTACTCTTTGAGCATATATTTCTAGGGAAGAAAAGCTTGCGACAGGCTTTTTTAAAGCAAAGGCAAGACCCTTGATAGAGGATAAACCCAATCTTAAATTCGTAAAAGCCCCAGGCCCAGAAACACAAGCAAAAGCATCGATTTGCTCTACTTCGGATGCGCATTCTTTGAGCAAAAAATCAAGCCAGGGAATCCATTTTCCCAAAGATTCCCGCGAAAAGGGAAAAGAAATTTCCCCTAATATATTTTTGTCTTTCACAAGCCCCATACTTATAAAAGTACTTGAAGTATCTATACCAAACACCAGCATAATATATCCTGCTATTCTTCAATGTTTTCCCCTGTTTTCTCTACCTTCACTCTTTCCAATTTTCTTGCACTTACCTGCAATATAGTAAATTGAATATTTTTATAAGTATATACTTCTCCCTTAGTGGGAATATGACCAATCAAAGTAAACAGGAAACCGCCTATTGTATCATAACTATCGTCTAATGGGATTTGTACTTCAAGAGCTTCATTAATTTCCTCCACATGAATCCGTCCATCAGCCTCGATGATATTCTCTTGGATTTTATGAATCATCGGATCCTGGCTTTCTTTATCGTATTCATCATGGATTTCGCCTACGATTTCTTCGAGGATGTCTTCTACTGTAATAATACCCGATGTTCCACCATATTCATCTATTGCGATTGCCATGTGCATCTTGTCTTTTTGGAATTCTTTTAATAAATTTCCGATTTGCTTGCTCTCTGGTACAAAATAAGGCTGCCTCATCACCTTGTCTAAAGTGAGTTCAGAACGCTTTTCATCGTCCCAATACTTTAGTAAATCTTTTATGTATAGAATACCTACAATATCATCTCTGTTTTCTTTATGTACGGGAACTCTGGAATGTCCTTTTTGTACGGCTATTGCAAGTGCCTTGTTTATAGGCATTTCTAAAGGAATTGAAAACATATCGATTCTAGGCACCATTACCTCTCTTACTTCGCTATCCTTAAGCTCTATAATAGCAGTAATCATATCCTTTTCTTCTTCTTGAAGCAACCCTTCTTTTTCTCCTTCGTTGACTACACTAAGAATCTCTTTCTCTATAGTAGCAGCCGATGCCTGTACAGGATCATGCTTGAAAAATTTTTCAAACATCTGTGTCAGGCGATAAAGAGGGTAAACAAGCCAGCAAAACAACCAGTAAATAAAATCAGAAAGTCTCCAAACCCACAGCATAACGCGCTCGGCATGCAATCTTGCTAAAGTCTCAGGAACAGCCTTTGCGAATACCAAAAGAGGAATAAAAGAAACTATCAAAGCATATAGAATATCTTGGTTTTTAATACTACCTTGCTGAGAAAAGAAAAAAATTACGCTGATAACAAAAGCAAGATTAGCGATTGTAGTTAATATAATTAGGGCGACTAAAACCTGAGTTCCTCTTTTGATGTAGCGAGCAAAACGCCGACGGACTTTTTCTGTTTCTAGCATTTGCTCAAATTTTACATGAGACAAGTGTACATGCGCGCTTTTAGCCAATGAACAAAAAACAGAACAAAAAAAAGATACTATAGCAATGATAGTGAGGGACGTACCCGAAAGATAGTCCAAAGGACATCTCCTTTCCATATACAAAAAGCAATCTAAAAAGTTTTGCACTATGACATAAAAACAAAATAACAAATTCCTGCAAATAAGGCAAGAATTTTCTCATGTTTACAAACTATATAACTAAATTGTTGTTTTTCTGCTAGAAATTTGTTATTTTCTGTTCTGGTCAAAATGCTGTTGAACATATTTCAAAAGATGCTATCTCGGATAAGTCGAAACCAAAAAGGCTCTAATCACGAATAAGACAAATATACAAATTATGCGAATGAAATTTCTATAAAAACGATTCGTGCTATTCGACCATTCGTCTTATTCGTGATAGAAATCTTTGCTTTTTCTACAAAAATCTAATTGCACAGGATCATTTTGGCTATTACAAAATTTGTTATTTTCTCTATTAACCCTCACATAACGTCCTTAACATTTAATTCTCATTGATCAGGAAATTGCCATGAAATTATATTTTATGCTATTTTTTATCTTTATTTCAAGTGTAATACCTCAAATTGTTGTAAATATTGAAACAAATCTCCAGCGTCTTTTAGAAGAAGAGGACACGGATGGAGACAAAAAGATCACAGTGGAAGACAAACAAACCAAAGAAACAGTAGGGGATAAGCGTTTTTTTATTATAGATGAAAACGGAAAAAAATTGGAAATCATTGGAACATATTATTTATCTAATCTTTTGCAAGAAATGAGCTTACAGAAAAAAATAGGGAGAGAAAAAGGCATTTTGCAAATCAAAAACATTTTCCAAGATCCAGTAGAACGTCTATCTTCTCAGATACAAAAAAGATTCTGGGCAGGATTGACTCGGCGTATAGATGCCAGTAGCCTAGAGCAAATTCTTTCCGATAGTAAGACCAAAACAAAAGATGGATTTCACTATCTGTACGTTCCAAGCCAGGATGAAATAGCCTATCAATATTTTGCTTCTATTAGCCAGCAAAAACCTTCTCTTTCTCTGAAAATAGTCCGTCTTCCAGAAAAAATTACTCCTCAATGGGTAAAAGAATTAGAGGGTTTTCATGGAATTTTAACTTTAGGTCTAAGAAAAAATAAAGAAGGCCATCTGGAAGGCATACCTTTTATCGTTCCTGGGGGAAGGTTTAATGAAATGTACGGATGGGATAGCTATTTTGAAGCATTGGGGCTTTTGGAAGATGGCTATGTTGATTTAGCAAAGGACATGGTGGACAATTTTGTATATGAAATCACATACTATGGAAAAATTCTAAACGCAAACCGCACATATTATCTGACAAGATCTCAGCCTCCTTTTTTAAGCTCTATGCTATGGTCTGTTTATAAGGCTTTACCTCAAAATTTAGAAAGCAAAGAATGGCTAAAAAGATCTCTCTTAGCTGCCATAGAAGAATATAACAAAGTATGGATGGGAAAAGATCGGTTGACAGCAATAGGGTTGAATCGCTACTATGGAGAAGGGTTAGGACAGCCACCAGAAGTAGAAGAAGGACATTTTGATGCAGCCTACCATTTTTTTGCCCAAAAACACAAAATACCAAAAGAAAAGCTGGAAACGCATTATAAAAAGGGCGAAATAGTTTTTTCAGATATAGATGCCTATTTTACTCACGATAGAAGCATGAGAGAGTCAGGCCATGATACAACCTACAGATGGGAAGATCGATGTGCTGATTTTGCAACAGTGGATCTTAATAGCTTGCTGTATAAAACAGAATCTGATATTGCAAAAATTTTACAGCAGGAGTTTGATGGCAAACTCATCCATGGTGATGGAAGAGAAGAAACAAGCAATGCCTGGCTTAAAAGATCGCAAGATCGTAAAAAATTGATGAACCAATACTTATGGAATGAAGAAGATGGTGTTTTTTACGATTATGATTTGGCGAATCAAAGACAAAAAAAATATATGAATGCTACTGCATTCTACCCTCTTTGGGCTAATCTGGCAACCCAGGAGCAAGCGCAAAGGATAGTAGAAAAGGCAATACCTTCCTTAGAAGAAGCGGGAGGGATTGCTGGATCTACTCAAGAAGCCAGAGGCGAAATTTCAAAAGAACGCCCTGCACGGCAATGGGATTACCCCTATGGATGGGCCCCACACCAGATCATCGCATGGCATGGCTTACTACAATACAACTACGATAAAATAGTCCACCGACTAGTCTATAGATGGCTGTATACAATCACAAGAAATGCAGTAGATTACAATGGCGTTGTCCCAGAAAAATTCGATGTAGTAAAACGAACGCACCAGGTTTTTGCAGAATACGGGAATGTAGGAACAGAATTCGCTTACATTACAGAAGAAGGATTTGGCTGGATGAATGCAAGCTATCAAATAGGGCTAAACATTTTGCCCAATGGCCTTCTTTTGTCCTTGGAAAAACTCATTTCTCCTGAATGGATTTTTTATCAAAAAGAATGACCAAAGGAATCAGAATTAAATAACTTCCCATTTCGAAAAAAAAATTTACTGTAGAAACGGAGAGAGCGGGTTTTATCTGAAGCGATCGCT
>JABWCH010000471.1 GCA_013359215.1 Candidatus Brocadiia bacterium
CCCGTTCAAGATAAGCCTGGGGAAATCAGAAGAGATAAAAGCCTCATGGAATGCAAGGAAGAAAAGCCAAAGCATCCAGCAGAAAAAAAAGAAGATAAAGTATCAAAAGAATATACACGCTCCTGGTTTGCACATCCAATACCTGCTTTCTATTTTTTCTTAATGTTTATACCGCTTCTTATCGTTTTTTTTATATTTGCAAAAAGAGATTCTGTAGATGCTGTCCCGCTTATTAAAACAGGATTTGCTACCCAAGAAGACTTTGAGCCAGTCCTGATCATGGAAGGTAAAATCGCTTCTCTTAAAAACGAAATATTTTCATTCTCCCAAGGGATTGTAACAGAAATTCTCTGCAAAGAAGGCGATTTTGTCAGAAAAGGAGATGCGCTGGTACGTCTTTCTAATCCAATAGCAAAAGAAGAATTACAACAGGCAAAACATCTCTTTTCCCAAGCTGTTTTAGAATGGCAAGAGGCTATATTGCAATGGGATGCATTCAAAAAAAGACAAGAGGCAGAGAAAAAAAATGAAGGGATAGAAAATTTTTCTAAAAAGTTAGAAGAATTCCAAAAACAGTTTTCGCAAGTCCTTCAAGACCAAGATCTTCAAAATTTTCCAGAAAAACTGAAAGAAAAAAGAATATCCCTGGAAAATTCCTTTTTGGAATATTATAAAACTTTAAATCCCAACCAAAGCAAATTGTTTTTCTGGGAGATAAAATATCATAGTGCTTATCAGCAAGTACTTAGCTCCTTTCTAAACTGGAAGCAAAAAGAAAACGAAGGAAAGGCTCTTGTCATTCCATCTCCTGATAATGGGCAGGTTCATGCTTTGTTCGTAAAATTAAATATGCCTGTATCTTTTGGAACAAAAATAGCAAATATCTCTCTTTCTGGGGCAAAATGGATAGAAGCAAAAGCAAAGGAAGCTTATGTTCCTTATCTTAATACTCTTGCTAAAACAGAGTTAAAAGCAGACATTCAATTCCCTTTTGCAGACATAACATCTTTGAAAGAGGAAAGAGTTTTTGTTTCTTGCAGTCTTCAAAACGATTCTGCAATTTACATTAAATTGGTTGCAGACAAACCCAAAATTCCTGATGGAACTTTGGTTTCCTTAAAAATTGTGTTACCTGTTAAAAAAAGCTGTATTCAGGTTATGAAGCAAGCTGTTGTTTTTCAAGAGCGCTTAGGAAATATTACACCCTTTGTTTTTAGCCTCAAAACAGAAAAAGACAAATGCTTTGTAAAAGAAGTCCCTGTTGTTTTGGGTATGCTAGGGGAAAACTCCATAGAGGTTCTCCATGGCTTAACAGGCCAGGAAACAATTGTGCTCTTTAGTAATCTGGGTATGAAAAATCTTTTTACAGAAATGACGGTACGTGTTTGTAATGAAGAGTAACTTTTTTATTTATCATTGGTTTTGTTTTGAGAAATGGGGGAAAAAACATGGGAACTGTACCTAATAAAATTTTCTTCACTAAGGGTGTAGGCGTTCACAAGGAAAGATTACAATCTTTTGAGCTTGCTTTGCGCAAAGCAGGTATACAAATGTGCAATATAGTCAAAGTATCCAGTATTTTTCCTCCCAATTGCGAAATCATTTCCCAAGAAGAAGGCTTAAAACTTTTAAAGCCAGGGGAAATTCTATACTGTGTTTTGGCACAAATTAGCACAAGTGAACCACAAAGGTTGATGTCTGCCTCGGTTGGCCTTGCTGTTCCAGCAGACAGAGCACACTATGGCTATATTAGCGAATATCATGGTTTTGGAGAAGAAGAAAAGTATAGCTCAGACTATACAGAAGATCTTGCAGCAAGCATGCTGGCAAGTACGCTTGGCATCGAGTTTGATCCAGATGAAAGCTATGATGAAAGACGGGAAATCTACCAGATGAGCGGAAAAATTATCAATAGCAGAAGCATCACTCAAACAACAAGAGGCGATGCTGACGGTCGTTGGACAACGGCAATTGCTGCTGCTGTTTTTATATGCGACTAAGGACGAATCATCGGATTAATTAAAATAACCTATCTCAGGCAAGCCGAAACCAAAAAGGTATGAATCACGAATGAGACGAATATATAATTATGCGAATGAAATTTTTATAAAAACTATTCGTGCCATTCGGCCATTCGTCTTATTCGTGATAAAAATCTTTGCTTTTTCAAAATGGCAAAAGCCAAATTGCCTATTTATGCTCAATCGCTCTGGCGTATGCCATGAGTTTGTCGTTATAGGAGAAATACCATTTTAACAGAAAACATTTCCTGGAATTTTTTGTGCTTACCACCAGAATTAGCCAACTACGAAAAAAGCAAGTTTGCTCTTTTGCCTGTTGGTTATGATAGCACCACATCGTATTTAAGCGGAACAAGAGAAGGCCCATTTGCCATCATCAAAGCAAGCTTTTTATTAGAAAAATACGACCCTGAGCTAGAAAAAGACATCAGCCAATCAGGAATCGTCACTCTTCCTCCTGTCTTGCTGGATATGCAAGGCCCAGAGGCAATGGTTCAAAGAGTGGAGGAAAAAACCGAGGAACTTCTGGAAGACAATAAATTTGCAATACTTCTGGGAGGAGAACATAGCTTAAGCATTGGAGCTATTAAGGCTTATCAGAAACGCTATCCTGAAATGGGAATTTTACAAATTGATGCCCATCTGGATTTAAGAGAAAGCTACGATGAAACACCCTTTAGCCATGCTTGTGCCATGAGAAGAGTTGCAGACCATTCTTGCATTATATCTACAGGCATACGCTGTGCTGAGCCAGAAGAAATGGACTTTCTCGAAAAAAGCAAATCGAAAACCTTTTTTAGCTGGGAACTTACAAAAAAACCGCTTTGGAAAGAAATGCTTTTAGAAGAGCTACCAGAACAAGTCTATATCTCTATAGATCTGGATGGCCTCGACCCTTCCATAATGCCTTCGGTAGGAACACCAGAACCAGGAGGTCTTCTATGGGAAGAGGTAAATGAATTGTTTACTCTTGTAGCTAAAAATAAAACCATTGTAGGGTTTGATGTTGTAGAACTCTGCCCTATTCCTGGCTTTATTGCACCAGACTATTTAGCCGCAAAAATGATCTATCGTCTTATGGGATTATGTCAAAAAAAATGAATTTAACGACTTGTGCTAGTTTACCCAGTTTCCCCAGGGCGTTGCCCCATAGATGTCAATTTAAAGGATAAGCAGAGCGTAGTGTAAGCCTTCTGTAAGGAATCAAAAACAGTACCGCTTGGCGCATCAAA
>JABWCH010000472.1 GCA_013359215.1 Candidatus Brocadiia bacterium
AATTTCTTTCGTTCACCAAGGAAAGAAGGTTCTTCTTGAATTGGTTTGATTTCTGTAAACCATTATAATATCAAGCATTGACAAAATGCGTGTTTTTTAAAAACGTGTAGAAAGTCAGTAAAAACGCTAAAAAGTATAATTATGCTCTTGTTGCTTATGAAAATGATAATTTAGAAACTATGGAGATAGACAGAGAGTCACATAGTCATGATATATGCCTAAATGCGGTAAAAGATTGCAAATTTTTTATTTTAGTTATTGGGAACCGCTATGGAGGACTTTATAGCGGAAATGATTATCCAGAATTCGAAAATATTTCAATTATGCACGCAGAAACAAAATTAGCAATAGCATCTAAATTAAAATTATTGACGTTCGTAAGAAAAAATATTTTTGATGAGAGGGTAACGTTTAAAAAAATAGAGAAATACCAGATTTCAAGCCTGTTCATGTGGATAATATAAAAATTTTCGGCTTAATTGATGAGGTCAATGTAGGAAAAGAAACCAGTAATTGGATAATTCAATTTAATACCGTTATTGATTTAAAGGGATATTTAAAAAAAGCCCTTAAAACTTTTATCCCTGAATCCTAAAAAAGCCGTGATCCGATCACGGCTTTTTTTATTTACTTTCCTGCATACCATCCAATAAAATCAAGCCTATTCAAAAAAATTAAGACCATTCCTGCTTGTTGGCCAACAAATTTGTTCCACTTTCTAGATAATTTCATGAATGACCGCAGCTTTTCCTGTATTTGGTTATCCCATCCCATAGCTTAACCATGTCTAATTTATCAAATTCTTCTATGATTAATTTTGATTGTTCTAGCAAAATCATAGAATTTTTCTTGTTAAAACAAAGGCTTATAGAGTAGTCTGCGTCTGTCCTCTGGTCTCTTAGGTCTTGTAGCATGTTTCCTATGGTATCAGCACCACTTACTTGCGAATTTTTAATTTCTTTTGGAAGGGACTTATGTATTCCTACTGGGTCATATTTAATTCCCAATCGCTTTAGAGCATCTCTGATATATAAAAAAGCACCATAGTAGCTTCGGCTAACCGCGCTGCGCCATGATGCCTCTTTTTCATCAAGCAAAAGATAGTCTGCTGTATCTATAAAGTCTTTAGGATTCATGCTGGTATCTGATAGAATATTCAAAATTTTTTAGATTTTCTTGTTGAGAAAGTTCTTTGTGTATTTTCATCCATACGCTCGCTAATTCTTTTGGCGTTAATTTATGGCACAGCACTATACAAAAATCATAGTATTCGCGATATTCATTTTCGCATATAGAAACTTTGACTTCGCAAGAGGGAAAAAATATAGAAATGACAGACTTAATTTTTTCTATATTTTTCTCTTTTTCTATCTCTTCCTCTAATGAAAGACAGGGATGGCACTCTTCATTTTGAGAATGACTAATTTTTTGAATATATAAACTTGGAATTCTTGTGCCAAAATAGCTATCGTTCAAAATGCAAGTTTCGTTTTTATATTTGGATGGATATGCTTGAGATGTATTGAATTGCAGCATCTTCCCAAGCGAAAGAATATTTTGGTATGTTACTTCTGGAAATCCTATTTTTGCTTCCATAATCTACCCCGCTTTTCTATTTGTCCCCTTCTAAGGCAACTTCTTTTGCTATTCCAAGCATTTCTTCGTATATGCTAGGTATATATTCTTTAGAAATTTCATCTCTATTTTCTTGAGATGTACTAATATCTAAATTGAGAGAACAAGAAAATATTGGATTTTCAGCGTTCTGCGTAATCATATTGTTCTCAACATTTATTGCGACAGCAGAATGAGTTGCCACTATCCATCGGCTTATTTTATTAATTTTTAAAGACCTACAAGTGTTTGATGGCTTGGGACGATTTATTTGATATAAAAAATTTTCTGAATTTTCTATATCTATCTTTACGTTTGGAAGCAATTGTGCAAGAATGATATATCCTTCTTGTCTTGTTTTTACAGGAAAAAACAGATTCGCCCCAAGTGCCAATCTATAGCATGATGGAAAAGTATCCAAATTTGTCCATTTTTTAATTAAATCTATAAGGGCAATCTGCTCTTCGTTGAATTTAGGCATCCTGGGAAAATGCGTTTTCTCATATTCTAAAGATAATTTTTCAGGGATTTCTTCTATTGATTTTATATTTTTCTTGCTATCAAGGATTAATTCATCCGCATTAACCAACAACCAATCAATCCGATCCAGGCTTAGCGTTGCCCTAAGGATTAATTTTTTATTTCCATACAAACCTTCTAGTTGATAAATATTTTGATTGCGCAATATTGCTTCTACTATTGGCAAATTTTTTACAAAACTTGTCCACCATTTCCTAATTTCAATATTTTGTTCTTTGCAAAGAAAAGCTGTAATTCTTAGCTCTTCCGAATACCATTCTATCATTGCGATATACCTTTGTGACGTTTTTTGGCGGAATCTTAATAATGCAGTTTTGCATCTATATGATATGAATATATTATAAAAAATTGTAATTGTCAATAGGCTTCCACTCCGCCCAGTCTTTTTCATCTTTTCAATTGAAATTTTTATGAGACTGGTTTACAGTTTTTTACCTACCATACTTCAAGCTTGCAATTGCTTCAGCCTTCTGTTCTGGAAACAAATGCCTGTATCGCTCCCTCATTTCCTGCGTCTGATGCCAAAGAATTTCGTCTATGACATAAGGCTTAATTCCTTTGGCTGCTAAATTGCTTGCCAGGCTATGACGAAAGCAGTGGAAGCCTATGCCTTCGAACTTTGTACCTTTTATAAGGCTCTTGAAGCTTCCTATTAAAGTATCCCTACTCAATTGATCGCCCTGGGCATTACAAAAAACGTATCGTGATTTATCTTTGTTCCATAGCTGCTTTAGCTCATCAGAAAGAACAGAGGGAATTTCCAGGCATCTAGCGGAATGCTGTTTTGTGCTTGATTCCTTCCTTGTGTGTCAGCTAAGAAAAAAGCTTACTTTTTTTCCATATTTTCTTTATGTCTATAAACGACAAAAGAGCCGTTAGGCTCTCATCTCTGCTTCGTTTGTCTTGGCTGCCCCGTAAGGACTTGAACCTTAATCGCATGATCCAGAGTCACGTGTCCTGCCAATTGAACGACGGGGCAATTTTAGAGTGCCGAGAGCAGGGATCGAACCTGTACGGGGAGTGGGTACCCCACTAGGACCTGAATGTAGGACGCTCTTATTTTTCGGCCTTTCGCAAACCCTTATT
>JABWCH010000090.1 GCA_013359215.1 Candidatus Brocadiia bacterium
AAAATGGTTTTGTATATTTCTTTTCGTGATCTTCGTGTTTTTTGCTTCGCGTTCTTCGTGTTAAAAATTTTAGGACATAAACTTTTGAACATTTGCCTAGATCAATATATTAATAGTTTTTTTACTAATACAAGTCGTTACATTATACTGCGTTCATTTTGAATTTTTCTACAAAAACAAGATAAACAAGGGGAATAAGAATAAGAGTGAGTAGAGTAGAACTTGCAAGGCCAAAAATCATTACGTATGCCATTCCTTCCCAGAGAGGCCCTCCTGATATTGCCAGAGGAATGAATCCTCCGATTGTTGTAAGGGTTGTGATCATAATAGCTCTCATTCTTTGCTGCCCTGCGCATACCAGGCTTTTTTGCAGAGGATTGCCTTGCAGTACAGAGCTTTGTATAAAGTCTATCAGAATAATAGCATTGTTCACAACAACGCCTCCCAGGGAAACAATACCTAAAATGGGCATAAAAGCAAGAGGCCATCCAGAAATCCAGATTCCAAACAATGCACCTATGAGTGACATAGGCAAAGTGAGCAGAATAATCAAGGGTTTGGCAAAAGAATTAAACTGGATTACCAAAGTGAGAAAAATTAAAAAAAGCGATATCTGTAAAGCTCTGGCGACATTTTTTTGGGACGTGCTTGTTTCTTCGTTTTCTCCGCCTATCTCCCATAAATATCCAGGGGGAAAAGTAATTTTTTCTTTTAGCACAGGCATTATCTGGCTAAGAATTTTGCTGCTCAGATATCCTGGTTCTAAAAAAGAATTGACTTCAATGGTGCGCAGCAAATTGCGCCTCTGTATGGAAGCGAGCTTGAGCTTTAAATCGATTTTGGCAATCGCATTCAGTGGCACTTTGCCATTTTCTCCTTCCATATACAGGTAATCCAGATAATCGAGATTTTGCCTTTGCTCTGGCTTCACTCGCAAAACAACAGGGATCTGATGCCTGTCTTCCCGATAGGTAGTCATAGTAATGCCGCTAAAGTATCCATATAATGCATTGGCAACAGCAATATTGCTTATACCAGCAAGATTCGCAGCATCCTGGTCTATGTCGATTGCCAATTGATAGGCTCGATTGCCCCAACTGTTATGGACATGCTCTGTGCCTGGAAGTTTTTCCAAATGCTTTTGCACTTCCTGTGCTAAAGAAAAAAGAACATCGGGATCATAACCTCGAATGCGGAGGCTAATAGGGGTTTTCACAGGAGGCCCCATGACTAAAGCCCTTACTATGATCCTTGCTCCAGCAATTTCTTTTGTCTTTGCATGAACCTCTTCCAAAAATGCCTCTGTATAATTTTTAGAGGTTGTGTTCACCATAATCTGCGTATAATGGGGTCGCGGCGGTTCTTCATCAATGGAAAGAAAAAATCTGGGGCCAAAATGTCCGACATAGCTTATAGAATTTTTAAACCTTTGCACTTTTTTCCCGCGAATTATGGTTTCCCCCTTTTCGAGCAGGATGTCTTCGACCTGTTGGGTGATCCTATATGTATGCTCTATGGAAGAGCCAGCAGGAAGTTCGACTTCAATCCAGAATTGGTCGCGCAAATCTTTGGGAAAAAATGCAGTTCCAATAAAGGGAATCATGCCAAGGCTTGCCAGAAAGAGAATGCCCGAAATGGAAAACACACAAGCTTTGTGAGAAAAAGACCATTCCAGAACCAAAGCATACTTTCCTAAAATTCCCTGAGTTGAGATTTCTGGATGCTGTAGCTCTTGCTCAGAACAAGACAAGCCTTTTTTTTCTTCTAAAAATAAAAAACACATCACAGGTGTTACTGTCATGGCAACAAAAAGGCTGATCGTAAGAGTAGAGGATACTACAATAGGGAGACTACGGATGTATTCTCCTGTCATATCAGGGATTAAAAGCATAGGTAAAAAAGCGGCTATGGTTGTCAAGGTAGATGTTAAAGCAGGAACAAAAAGTTCTTGCGCACCTCGCCAGCAAGCTTCTTTTTTAGGGATTCCCTTTTCCATAAGCCGCAGCACATTATCGCTAATTACCACAGCATTGTCAACAAGCATTCCTAAAGCGATGATTAAAGATGCAATAGAGCATTGTTCTAAGGCCACGTCAAACAAAGTCATTGACCCAATGGATACAATGATAGAAAGAGGAATTGCCGTTGCCATGATAATAGAAATTCGCACTCCGATTATAAGGATGGAAATGCCAACTACAAGAGCAATGGCTTGCCAAAGATTATTCAAAAAATTGTTAATCGAGGAAGAAACCTGCCTGGGAATGTCGTTTACAATATCGATTTTTATGTCGGGTGGCAAAAGAGATTCGCAGGCTTGCTTGAGTTTGGCTCGTACAACTTTTCCCAACTCTACGACATTGTATCCTGGTCGCATGGTCATGCTAAGGATTAAACAATCGCATTTTTTCCCCTCCATAGCGCAATCAGGAGAGACAAACCGACAGTATTTATCCTTTGGCTCTATATAACGCCTATCTATTTTCAAATTCAAATCACCTAAATGGATAGGCACGCCATTTTTGCTGGACACAACAACCGATTTGATATGCTCATGATTCAGAAATTCGCCAGAAGGCTTGATGCTATAGTTTAGATGAGATGTGGAAATATTTCCTCCAGGAGCAATGCTGTTGTGCTGTTGCAAAAGAGCAGTTAATTTTCTGGCATCTACAGACATTTGTCCCCATTCTCTAGCATCTGTCTCAATATAAATCACTTCATTTTGCAGTCCATATTTGGAGATCTTGCCTACCATAGGTATTTCCTGGATGACATCCTCCAGTTCTTTGAGCATGTCATCCATTTCTCTCATTGTATAGCGGTTTGCCTCTGGAATTTTGTTTTGACCAGGAAGAGGAGTCTGATACATAGCAAGAACAATAACCGCGACTTCTCCAAAATCTGTATTCAAATCGGGTTTCTGGCAGCCTTCAGGCAGAAAAGGCTCGACTGATTGTATTTTAGCGCGTACTCTGTTCCAGACTTCATGGGGATTTTTTACATTATCCAGAATCTTGACTGTAATAGAAGACACGCCTATGGATGTATTGGAAGTTATTTTTTCTATCTCCGAGACTTCTTTGATTGCGATTTCCAAGGGTCTTGTGACCAACTGCTCTACTTTTTCTACTTCAGCCCCTGGCCAGAATGTCGTCAAAAGAGATCCTCTGATGGTAATTGCTGGATCTTCTCTGCGAGAGATGGTAAAAAAAGCGGAAATACCCCACGCAAGGAGAATCAATACAAAGGCCAATGTGATGGGGCGTTTTTCCATTGCCAGCTTGCTGATGTTCACAGTCCACGCTCCTGGATTTTGGAAGCAATTACGCTGTCTCCATCTTTAATATAATGCGATCCTAGTTCAATCAATTGCTTTTGCTCCAAATTTTCCTCGCATAACACTCTATAAAGATCTCCAAACATTTCCTGGGGCTTTACATATATCTTTCTGGCTTTGCCATTTTCATGCACAAATATATGGTTTCCCTTACTGTCTTGGAGTATTGCTTTTGAAGGAATATAAATCCCAGTTGGTAAAGGTTTTAACTGAAATTCTACAAAAACCAGATCGCCTGGACGAATCATCCAGTCTTTGGGAATATACTCCAGCCATATTTCTTCTGACAAAGCAGGAAAATCTTTTCTTACTGTCAGCATAAAGGGCTTTAAATCCGATTCAGGCAGGACTTCTTGGTATTCTTTGTTGGCAAAACTGCGGAATTCTTGCAGGGTTTTAAGCCTCACGCATTTTGCCTTAACCAGGGAATGCTGGATCTTTCCAGAATCCAGATGGATATTCTCCAAGACCCAACAATAATAGCCTTTTTCATCTTTATCTATGCTTTTTGTCCAGACCATAAGCGAGCCTGAAGCCTTATCAGGATCTAAATTCCATATAAGAGAAACATCATCTCTGGATAGAGAAGCCTTTTTTTCTATATTGGATAGATTCGGAGAAAGGCTTTGTCTTGGACTAATCTGCCTGTTGCGGATAACACAGATGATGTTATAAGTACGAGTGGCTGGATCAGCACTCACAGACTTGGATTCAATCCAGCCCGATATGGGCGGCGTATTGTTTTTTTTCTCGCTTTCTATTCTGTCATTCTGAGGAAGAAGTTGCAGGCTGACGCTATCCCCAGGCTGTAGCTGGCGTGCTGTTTCTGCATTTACAGCGACTTCGATTTTGATTGGATCCATCATGGTAAGCACAACAACAGGGCGTGAAGGATCAACCACAGCACCTTTTGTAACAAGTCTGGATGAAATTACACCTGAAAAAGGTGCTAAAAGTTTGCAATCTTGCTGGTTGCGCTTTGCGAGGAGCAACTGTGCATTGGCTCTTTCCACAGCAGACTTTGCTACTTCCAGTCGGGCTTTTTTATAAACTAACGCTGCCTGGGCTTTGGCTAGATCGGCTTTGGCAGAAGCGAGTTCTTTATCTTTTGTCTCCAGAGCTGCCTTTACCTGTTCATAAAAGGAATTAGCCGATTGTTCCTGGTTGTATGCTTGCTCATAGCTTTGCTTTGTGCCTACATTTTTTTCATACAAATCTTTAGCTCGCTTCTGTTCGCTTCTAGCAAGGTTCAGTTGTGCCTTTGCTCTTTGTTCTTCGCTGCGCAGGGTTTGGTCAATAGCGATTTGCAATGAAGCAACTTTGATTTCCGCGCTATTGATGTCTTGTGGTGCAAGATCTTGTATTTCAATTTCCATAGCTTTGACTTCTGCCTGGGCTGAAGCCATTTGGGCATGAGCTGCAATCACTTCTGCATCATATCGGCTACTGTCCAGCTCGGCTATTACTTCTCCTGTAAATTCCAAAGAACCTTCTTTGCTGTTGTGCGCTAAAATCTGCACTTCTGCATTTTCATCCAAAACATCTTTGACTCTCCCGCTCACTTCAAAGGAAAGGCTTTGCATACGCCACGCTTTAGCAGAACCACTAATCATAAGGGATTTAGAAGGTTGCCTGGTTTGCAAAATAGAAAATTTAATAGGATATTTTAGTGAGTTGGTGTTTTTTTCGCTGCGGTCACATCCTATCAAAAATAAGATGCAAAGTATAGTAAAAAAGTATGTTTTCATACAAAACAAAAATATTTCTCCATATGGTTTCTTAAAGGATTTTTGAATTTTTAAGAATATTGTATTGTTAGAAGCATTTTTTTTGTACCACTAGCAAAGCTAGTGGTTTATGAAGAATAATTAAAGGCAGCCTATCTACCGTTTTTTTTAAAGAAATAAGCCACAATACAGGCAAATGCTATGCTTAGAAAAGTAGAAGGTTCGGGAACAGTGGGGCCTGTAATGCTAAGAATAAGAGGCGTATTGCCCGCACCGTAGCCGCCATAAACCAGAAAATCAATGGTTGTTCCTAATGTGATTGTCTTGCTTATATTAAAAGAACCAGAATCTGTTCCCTGCCAAAGCCAGGTAGAAGATTGTCGTACACCAACCTGCATAACCCCACTGTGGCCTGGTAAAAACTGGCCTACGATGGTATATGCACCTTCTACTGGTGCTGTAAAACGCACTACGGAAGCCTGCTGTGAAGGGCCAGGATGCAAAGTAAGCTGACCAGGAGCAACACCGTATTGTGTAGATCCTGTGCTATTATAGGCCACGGATGGAGTGGAATCGACAGAAAGCCCAGGTGTATACCACTGTAGCCAAAAGGAAGACGCTGTATGGGTATAAAGACTAAATGTGTTTATGTCCAGATTGGATTGCATCCAACCATAAGACCAAACACCATTAGGATTGCCAGATAAATTGAAATCTGTCACAGCGTTATAAGTTACAGCAAAAACAAAATTTCCTAACAGAAAACAAACCAAAATACAAAAAGAATAGAACTGTGTTTTTTTCATGATGCTTTCCTTTCTATGGGGAAAATCAAAATGGCCCGTACTTTATGGCTTGGGCTATCATAACTAAAAAGATAGACACTATCATCAATATTGCAAACAAAGGTGCAAAAAATTTCATCCATTTAGTATAAGATATTCCTGCTATAGACAATAGTGCAACAAAACTTCCATTTGTAGGGTATACGAAATTGGTAAGGCTATCGGCAATCTGTGAAGCATAGCAGGCAACTTGCCTTGTGATTCCTCCCATATCAGCGAGGGGAATCAAGATGGGCATGGTGATTGTTGCCTGTCCACTGCCAGAAGGGATTAAAAAATTAATCAATCCTTGTGTTAAAAAAATAGAAGTGGATGTAAGATAAACATTTGTGCCAGTAAAAAATCGAGAAAGGAAATGAATAATCGTATCAATAACTAAAGTCTGTTCCATAACGAATAAGATGGCGCGAGCGAAAAAAATTACAAGCCCTGCCAGCAGCAAATCCTTCATGCCATCCGCAAACATATAGCAAATTTCATTCAGGCTAGAGCCATTTGCAAAACCTACTATAAAGGCCATAGCAACAAACACTGCCGACATTTCAGCAAAAGAAAAATTTTTTTCTATTGTGCCATAGATCAAAAAGATAAAAATGCATATAAAAGCAATTCCTGCTCTGATTAAAGGAATAGTGAAAGCAATGTTTTTATCCGTACTGTCTAGTTTGGTGTATTCAGAATTTACATCTTTTAAAATGGATTTTGATGGATCATTCTTCACTTTTTTAGCATATATCAGAATGTATATCAAGCAAATAACAAGATAAATTCCCGTGGTTATTGCTCTATACCACATTCCTGAATAGATAGGCAGTTCTGCTATCTGGTGCGATATAGCCGTAAAAAAAGGATTGGCAAGGGCCGCGGCAGAAGAAACACAAGCTGACAGCATAATCAAGGCTGAACCAACCATGACATCATATCCAAGGCTTAAACAAAGAGGAATGATAAAAGGAACAATAACCATGCTAAGTTCCCACATGCCAGTAAAGGATACAATAAAGCTAAACAGAGTCATGATAAGAATCGCTAAAGGGAGAAAACCAATGTTTTTTTCTTTGATTTTTTTTGCAAGAACAGCAATAGTGGTTTCCATCAAGCCAATTCGCTTCACCACACCAAAAGCTCCACCTACAAATAAAACCATGCCGATTAAACCCCAAGCTTTCCCAAAACCATGATAAAAAGATAAAAAGAAATCAGAAATACCAGCATATTTTTTATCTACGATTTTATAGCTTTCTGGATTCACTATAGTTCTTCCTTTGACCACTTCCCTTGTGTATTCTCCGCTTGGAATAAAATTAGCAGCAATAGTAGCAATCACAAGGATAAGGATCAAGGCTAAAAAAGGATGCGCAGGCATAGATTTGTTTTGGTTTTGTGTTTTTTCCATTTTATACTCATTCATTGTAATTTGCTGTATAGGAAATTATAGTTTTTTCTTAATCGTTATCGTCCTCTTTCTCTTTATCAATGCTTATACGCTTGCTACCTGAAGTTTAATACAAGCCGCGCTGTCATTGTAGAGAATTGACGAAATAAAACTCAAGGCTCAACACTAAACAAGCGAAGAAAATAACCAAAGGCATAATCAAAAAGCCATATTTAGCAAATTGTTTATAGGCAATGACGATTCCTTTGTCTTTTAGGATGCTGCTCCACATAATTCCTGCCAATGCTCCGATCAAGGTAAGGTTGTTTCCTAAATTGCTTCCTAAGATCAGTGCAAACATGCTGGCCTTTTGGAGGATAGGCGCGTCTACGACAAAAGAAGGGCTTTGCGTAATTTGGGTAAACAGAATGGTCATGGGCTGGTTGTTCATTAAGTTAGACACAAAAGAAGACAAATAGCCCATCAGAAAAACGCTGCTGAAAATGTCTACAGAGAGGGCGGAAATCATCGAGGCAAAACGGTCTACCCATCCATAGAAGCAAAGAGATTCTACCATAATGAACATCCCCAGAACAAAAGGAATGATCTTCCATGGCATACGACCCAAAACCGATATAAAAGTTGCAAAGGATGGGATAGATCTTTTCTGGAAAGCAGTGTATGTATCTTTAGTAAGATCCCTGGCCATCATGACAATACAGCTTCCCAGACATATCTTCCATATATCCCATTCCAGCCAGTGGGAAAGGCTTAGAAAAACCAAACAAAGCCCAAGACAAATCACAGAAAAAATAGCACCTTTTTTGTCTTTCAAGGCAGACTCAGGAGAAATCTCTGGTGTTTGTATAGTTTCAGGAATCTGCTTATAGAAAACAACCCATAAAAGCCCAAGGCATGTTGATCCAGCGACTAAAGTTGGCAGAATCATCCATGCAGAATATTCCAGGAAAGACAGCCTATATGCCTGTGCAACAATGATATTGGTAGGATCTCCAATATACAGTGCTGTACTCCAGATATTGGCAGCAAAAAATTGCCCTATAAGATAAGGCAAAGGGTTTGTTTTCGTATACCTTGTAAAATAGCAAATCAAAGGGGTGAGCGTCAATGTTACAATATCATTTGATGTAAACATAGTTAAAACGCTGCTTAATATAAAAAAGTATAAAAAAAGTTTTCTTCCTGAGTTACCAGCAGCCTTTGTTGTGTATAATGCAAGATAAGCGAACAACCCTGTTATGTCCATAGAAATACAGACATAAGCTAAAGCATTGAATAGTATAATGATAGCATAAGGTTTTATGTTTTCATTTCCTATAATGCCTTTAAAAAGAATTTTTTCTTCTATTGCTCCACTAAAATACAAAATCGCAACCCCAATTAAAGGAGCAACGCCATAGTCCAGGGTAAAAAATACTTTAGTGAAAGGAATCCTGAATTTAGGTTGTTCAATCACCAAATAAATGACAAAAGCAAAGACAAAAAGTGGTAAAATACTCATATAAATTGGTGTAGCTATGAAGCTACCTGTCTCCAAAAAAAGTAATGGTGTTTAGCTGTTAGCGAGGATTAAGTAATAAGTAATAGGAGTTACGCAAAGAGATTTTTATTTGGGGGAAAATTTTTGTAAAAATTTTCCCCCAAACCCCCTTTAAAAACTTTTATATTTTTATTTTTAATCACTCGCAAGATAGATATATATTGTATTTCAATATGTTAAGAATACCTGCGTAACTCCTATAAGTAATTTCCCCTCAACTTGTGCAGGCTAAGCAGTGCTATGCAATAGCACCTGCTTCAGGCTGCGTTACAAATAAGCTTTACAGCTTCTAAAACTTAAAAATATTGTACTGTTATTTTTGTGGCAAATCAATGAAAAAAGAAACATGCAGAAAGCAAATGTATGCAAAACAACAAAAAGTTCAACTTTTTTTTAGATTCTTTTCAGATATTACAAAACAGCTATGTTTCCATTGCAGGAAGTGGCGGAAAGTCCACACTCATGAAAAAAATTGCTTTAGAATCATCCGCTCTAGGCTGGCCTACGATCCTCACAAGCACGACTCATATCCATATTCCCTTTCTAAGACAGGGAGAGCCTTTGCTTTTTAGAGAAAAAAACTTGGAAGATATTTCTGCTTTTTTAGAGCAAAATCTTTTGGTTTTGGTGTCTCGAAAAGTAAGCGATATTAAGGCAAAGGGTCTTGATCCTCAAGTTTTAGACTCATTGAAAGGCCGTTTTCTAGTGCTTGTTGAAGCTGACGGTTCTAAGAAAAAGCCGTTCAAGATCCCTGCCTCCTGGGAGCCTGTTGTTCCTTGCCATTCTACCCATGCTATTGTGGTTTTTGGACTGGATGCCTTAGAAAAGCCTTTAACAGAAGAATGGGTTCATCGAGGGGAACTTTTGGAATGCGATGCAGCAGAGTCCTATATCACGCCAGCTTTAGTAGCGAGAACTTTAGCAAAACCTTCCCATTATCTGAACAAGTTTCCGCCTGGTATATATGTGTATATTTATCTTGCTGGTTGTGTAGATGCTAAAAAATACAATGGTGCTTTAGAAATCGCTAGATCTCTTAAGAAAATAGATTTCCAACACCCTGTTTTTACAGGAAATTTAGAAAAGGAAAGCTGGATAGAAAAGATTTCCTCTAAAATAGACTTGTAAAAGGTTTAAACTTTTTTATATAATAGAAAACTGCATCAGGCGGATATAATCTACGATTGTTTCTTGATTCAAAATCTTTTCATTCTTGTATAAGAGGAGGTTTTATGAAAAAAATATCATTTTTGATTCTTTTTTTGCTTTCTATTTTTTTATATGCTGATATAATTAGCAACTTAGAACTTTCTTATGATTTTAATGGAAATGCTAATGACTCTAGTGGTAATAACAGGCATGGTTCTATTTCTAATGCTGTTCTTGCAACAGACCGTTTTGGAAATGCAAACCAGGCATATCGTTTTAATGGCAATGCCTATATCAACACGAATGTAGACTTTTCCTGGGGATATTCCAATTCTTTTAGCATGAGCCTTTGGTTTAAAACAGACAATTTCTATGCAGACCAGGTTCTTATTAGCAAAACAAACTATGAATATTCTTTAAAAATTGGCGGCTTATGGACAAACGATAATTTTTTGAACTTTGAATACTGGAATACATCGGGAGGTGGTTCTATAGGCTTGCATTATTCCCAAAATGCACTTTTAAACAATACCTGGTATCATACTGTAGTCACATACGATGCTTCTACTCATGTTTCTATTATGTATCTTAATGGGCAGGAATTGTCTCGTAGTACAGTATCCAACAGCAGCTTTCAAAACTTACCACAAACTATGCTTTTGGGATATGGTTACCACTGGCAAGGGGAAAACAGATATTTCAGTGGAAGTATGGATGAAGTAAAAATTTACAGCAAAAGTCTTTCCCTTGGAGATGTACAAACATTAGCCAATGTTCCAGAAATGTCCAGTTTTTTATTCTTGCTGGCGGGTATTTTGCTTTTTATCAAAAAGATTTTTTAGCAATTGGCTTGCCTATCTAAAAATTTGTGGATTTTTACTCAGGAAATTGTTCCTGAGTAAAAAAAAACAGGGTAAGCTCACTTCAGTGGGCTTACCCTGCGAACAAGGTGGGAAAAAGGTTTTTTAGGTGCTACTTGGGATAGGGCACTTAAGATATTGTAAATGCAAATTTTATACCAATATCTCATATTCTTTATAAAAGAATATAACATATTCTTAAAAAAGAAGTTATAATTTTTATTGTATATTTTTTAAAAAATAAAAAGTTGAATAAATTATTGACAATATGTCTAAAAAATTTACATATACCGCAAAATCGAGAAAAATATGTTTATTTTTTTAGACATAATAGATGAGAAAACTATGTTTATAAAATGCAGTTGCCAAAAAATATGGAAAACAAGAGAAGAATTTTTAAGCGATCCGATGGTACATTTAAAAGGCTATCAGGTACATTTTCAAAAGCTTACAGCAGGCTTTTTCCTGTTTAATCATGAAATGGAAAAATGTGGAACAACTTTATCTTTAGAAGTAGAGAAATTCCTTGATCTTTATAAAGGGCCTATATTTCAAGATAGTCAAAAACAAGTCACGGAATGCGCTGGGCATTGTTTGTATCAAAAAAACTTAGAAGCTTGCCCTAACAAATGCGAGTGTATCTTCGTCCAATCTATTATGAAAACAATAGAGCTTTATCCTAAAAAATCCTAAAAAATCCTTTTAAGCTCTCTTTTAACATTTGATGGATAAAGATGTAAAATATTCTTTGTAGAATATAAAAAATAGGAATATTGCAAATAGCCTGTTTTAAGATTTTTTTCTTTCTTTTTATCGATGGTTCTTAAATTTTTATAAAGATATATGCAAAATAAAAAGAGGAAAAAAATATTGCAAAAAAATTTTTTAAAATTTCTCAAAGACAATGCTTGATTTTGAAAAAGAAAAATGCTATTATTCCATCTCTTAAAATAAAAACGCTAGAATTTTTTTTTACATCTGGCGAAAGAAATTTTTTTCTTTGCTAAAGGCTGTTTTAAACAGTTTTAAAATGGCTTAGGCACAAAGATTTAGTCGAGGTTAATTATCTATGTACAAAAAAAAAGGTTTTACCACTGGCGAAGTAGCAGAACTTTGCCATGTTACAATCCCTACCGTAATCAAATGGATTGAATCAGAAGAACTAGAAGGTTTTAAAATTCCAGGCTCTAAAAACCGCAGAATTACCAGGGAAAGTCTTTTGAAATTCATGAAAAAGTACAAAATCCCTACCAACAACCTGGAAAAAGGCAAACCCAAAGTCCTTTTTGTAGACGGCCACGTAGAAATGCACGAGACTTTTTCTTCTATCCTCGACGAGGAAAAATATGAAATCCGTTGTGTATCAAAGGGATTTGAAGCTGGTATAGCAAAAGAATTTTTACCTGACCTGGTTGTTTTAGAGCTTTCCTTACCCGATATTGAGGGATCCAAAGTATGTGAATACATCCGCGAGATTCCAGAGATGGAAAATGTCAGCATTCTTGGGATTTCTGAGAAAGAAAGCAAACTAGATGAACTCTTAGAAAAAGGTTTTGATGACTATCTACAAAAACCTTTTGATAGCGATGCTTTGGCAGATAAAATCAAAAAACTTCTGAACAAAACATCCCGAAGGAAAAAAAGCAAATAGATCGGTTGTGCTGGAATAGATAGCGAGCGATTTTCTATAGCCTGAAGCAAGCAATGCAAACACGTTCTCCTTAAGAAAAGAAATAAGCAGTTTGTTACATAATTCAGGCTATATAAACAGGGGAGAAGGAAATATTTCCTTCTCCCTTTTTTATTTCGCAATAGAACTGAGGTTTGTTATGACTGCCTTGATTCAATGGAATCCACCTTTAAATATACTTTTCTCCTTTTTTCTCCTTTTTTCTATCAGTATTTATCTTTATTTCCTTTTTTATCGAATCCAATCCCGATTTTCTGGCATCAAAGCTATCTTTATTTTTTTACCTCGATTTTTGCTTTTTTTACTCTTTATTTTTGCTCTCTTTGATCCAGTCTATGTAAGAGAAATACAAAAAGAAAACACGCAAAAAATGCTATTTTTGCTGGATACCTCTTCTTCTATGGAAATCCAAGACGATCTTGCCAGTTCTCGTGTTGCTCGTGCAAGAGAGATTATAAAAAAAGCCCAGCAAGAATTTCCTTCTCTTGCTGGAAGTACAATCTGGGAATTCAATACACATTTAAACAAAGATTTGAACCATCTTGAAATCCGAGGAACAGATATTGGTGGATGCCTTGGATCTCTTGCATTAAAACCAGACATTTCTTCCTATACTGGCATTGTTATGATAAGCGATGGCGGAGATGAAGAGATACAGGAGACAGCTTTGCCTTCTATACCTCTTTATATTTTAGGCATGGGAACAGACCCTGCTTCCTGGAATGATATTGGGATTTTTGATTTTGCATCTCCTTCTTCTGCCGAGCAGGAGAGCTATTTTGAAATCCATTTGGAACTTATAGCATACTGCAAAGATAAAAAAAAATTCCAAAAACAGTTGCAATCCGTTAAGGTAAATTTGCAAATATGGGAAAAAGGATGGGAAACGATTGCCAGTAAGTCTGTGAACCTTTCCAGGCAAAAAAGTAAAGTTTTCTTTAAAACTTTAGCAGGCAAAGAGGCAAAAAGAGAAAAATACCGCATTTTTGTGGAAAATATCCCAGGAGAGCTTACTTATTTAAACAATGAAAGGATTTTTTATGTAGAAATACAAAAAAAATCTTTGCATATTCTTTATTTCAGCCGTGAATTAGGAAGCGATTTCAAAATTTTGCGCGGTGAGTTCATTCGTGATCCAGGGGTTACATTCACTTCTCTTGTGCGCATTTCCAGCGAGCGTTTTTTGCTGCAAGGACATCGGCTTTCAGGGGATGAGGTTCTGTCAGCAGGCTTTCCAAAAAAGAGAGAAATTTTGCAGATGTATGATTGTATCATTCTTGGTTCGTTCCCTTCTGAAGACTGGGATGAAAAGCAGCAGCAAGCTTTGCTTTCCTATGTAGAAGAAGGGGGAAGCGTTATATTTTTAGGTGGCGAGAGTTCTTTTGGATTGGGAAAATATGCTTCCACTAGCTTAGCACCTCTTTTTCCATGGCAGATTAGCAACTCAGAAGAAAAACTATTGCATGGAACTTTCCCTGTTTTTTTAGGCTTAGGCAGCCACGCTATTCTGGATGGATTGGGCGATGTTTCCAAATCAATTCTAAAAACACTGAACGATCCTGGCCCTTTACGCCATGCAGCTCTAAGTCTTCTGAACGCATCTACAGAAAAAGGAAAGATTCCTGCTATTGCAATACAACCCTTTGGCAAAGGCCAAACTTTAGGCATTGCAACCAATATGCTATGGGTTTGGGCTAGAGTTTCAGAGGAGTCCAGAACTCTATATGCAAAATTTTGGAGGCAGGCCATACGTTACTTGAGCAAGCCATCTGAAGGTGGACAGCTTCTTTCTATAGAATGGGATAAAAATTCCTACAGCCCTGGAGAAAAAGCATTTCCCATCATACAAACAAGATCCAAAATACAAAATAGCATCCTATTGACAGCCTCTTTGTCCAGAGACAAAGTAGAACAAAATATTCCCATTTCTCCTAAAAAGGAAAAAAATTTTTACAATGCAGAGCTTTTTTTTCCAGAAAGAGGGGAATATTTTTTCAGAATCGTGGCTTACCATCAAGAATCCATCTTAGAAACTTACCAAAAGGCTTTTTTTATCGCTCCTCTTTTGCCTGAAGGAAGCAGACCAGAAATGAAAGAAAAATTTCTTTCTTCCCTTGCCTCTAAGTCACAAGGATTTTTTATGCCAGAAGCCCAGGCATACATCTTTTTTAATAAACTCAAGGATTGCTTTGCCCCTGTGCAAGTTATCCATGAGCTTTCCCTGGCAAAAGGCAACTATTCCTTTTTCTTGCTTTTCCTTTTATTGATGGCAGGAGAATGGCTTTTGTACAGAATTTACGGAAAGATATAAAATTCTCACTGTAAGAGTGTAAAGAAGCGTCCACAAAAAACACGAAAGGCGCGAAATCGGATTTACAGCAGTTTTCAGTTGCATACAAAAAACGCCTATAAAATAATCCACAGATTACACAGATTACGCAGATAAAGGCTTCGAAAATCTGTGTAATCTGCGTAATCTGTGGATAAATTTAATCTGTGTAATCTGCGTAATCTGTGGATAAATTTCTTTGAATCCGATGTATACTATGTATGCAATGCAAGAGAGAAGTGCTGTAATATGCCATTGTCAAGGTAGATTTTTTTTATAATAACCTAACCCAAACCTATAGTTATGAAAATTTATATTTTATTTTTTCTTTGCTTTTGGCAAATTTTCTTTTTGTCTGCCCAAGGCTTACTGGATATTCATCCTGCTTTAAGGCTTACAGAGCCAGAGGTTTCAGAAATTGCCATTCAGCCCCTTACCCCTTTTTTTTCTTTGCCAGATCCTTGCTATAAAAACGTATCGCTAACTACAAACAAAACATATATTTGGAATGTCATCAAACAAGGGAAATATTCCATCCATGCTTTGTTTGACCAAAAATATACGCCTCTGGTTAAAGAGATTGATTTTTATCTGGTAAAAGTTGCAGAAGACCGCTTTTTATGGGTTTCGCCACAGCTAGAAATATTGTTAAATCAGGAAAAAAAAGACCAGAGCTATACAATTTTTTTAAGACTTCCTGCTTTGCGTTGGAAAAAATATTTGTCGGCTTCTTGCTTCTTGGTGGGACTGCTTTTGGTTTTTTTGGGGCTTTTTAGGCATAAAAAAGAGATTTATTTTAGTGCTTCCCTTTTGCTTCTTTTGCTTTCTTCCACTGTTTTCTTTTATTCAGAATACGGGCATTTTTATTCTGGATGGAGAGATGGTGCTGATTATTTAAATCTTTCCTATAAGATTTGGATGGGAGAAAAACCACTATGCGGTAAACCCATTGGCTGGCCTCTATTTTTAATTCCAATGGCTATTTATAACAATACATTCAACCTTTTTGCCATAGGAAATACAATTTCAATAATAAATGCCATTTTTGGGAATGGAATCATTGTACTTGCCTTATTTTTTCTTGCTTTTCAAATTACAAAGAATAGACTGATTTCTATTCTGCCAGCACTTTTTTATATTCTTTTGCCCTGGATTTATATGACATACCGTTGGGGGTTTCCAAACTCTGTCTTTCTTTCTACCCCAGGCGAGCAATTTTCTGTATGGCAGCCATTTTTTATCAGCAATGATTTTGATCTTAAATTGTACCGTTTTTCCCAATGGGCAGGAATGAATATTCTTAGCGATACACCAGCAATGGCATTGCTGTTAGTATCTATTTGTTTGCTGCAAATCGCTAAGAGAAAAAAAAGTATTTTTTTTCTCGCAGGCATTGCATTAGGCTATAGCTGTTCTATGAGAATCGTGTATATACTGTTTGTTCCATGTGTGATTTTATGGCAGTCTGCCTTATATTTAAGGCAAAAAGAGGAAGGAAAAAAATTCATTTTTTTGCTCTATGGGCTTTGTATAGGCATTTTCCCCCAAATTCTCCATAACATATTGATTTCAGGATCACCCTTTATTACACCTTATGATCTTGATACTCAAGAAAAGATAGGATTTAGCCTTTCCCTTATTCCCTTAGGAATGCGCTATTTGGCATCACTTCATTACCAGATTCTTTTCTTTGGGGCCATAGCTCTTTTCTTTTATAAGAAAAATCCCATTCGTATTTTCATAGCATCTTTTTCTGTAGTATCTTTTGTTTTTTTTGCAGGCTATAGTCACAATGTAACAGAAGAAATTCGCTTTATTATGCCTTGCCTTATTTTGCTCATTTTTTATTGCCTATGCTATGCTTCAGAAGCATTCGCGATTGCTTACAGAGATCGGGATTTGCGCACAACTTTTATCCTGTTTGCTGCTACTTTACATTTTTTTCTCATCGTGCCGCATAAAGGAGACCCTGTCAACTTTCTGGGCAATCTTTTTTATCCTTATATGCTAAGCTTAAAAGGAATCTTTTTTGCTATGGCAGTGGTGGCAGGGATGGGTTGCAAAAATTATAAAAATAGGATATTATTACCCATTTTATCCGCTTCTTATCTCTCAGGGTATTGGTTTGTCCCATCTTTTTTAATTGTTGTTTTGGGAATGGCAAGCATAATAGAGGATTATGTTCTATGCTGCAAAAGATCGTAATTCATGTCTAAAGAATAGAGACGATTTCAGCACTAAGAACACGAAGAAAAGAGTGCAAAGAAGTGTCCACGAAAAACACGAAAGACACGAATAGGTTTAGGTTTAAGTTTATAAATAGCATAGTCTTATATCTTAAATTGACAGCTATGGGGTGTTGCCCTGGGCTGGTATATGCAACCCCTACGGGGTAAAGAAGTCATTATTTCAAAACAATTTATATCAATATTTTAATAATTTTTTCAACTAGCACAAGTCGTAAAATATAATAAAAATTTAGGGATAAGCAGAGCGTAGTGTAAGCCTTCTGTAAGGAATCAAAAACAGTACCGCTTGGCAAATCAAAAAAATGGATTCGGCTCTTGGGCCTGGCGTAAAAATAAAAATGGGATACCTGTTTTTTTGATTCCTGAAAGAAGGCTTACACGAAGCGATCTATTCAGATAGAACCAGCTTGTAGAAACTTGCCTGCTGCTTGAAGTTTTATAAAAGAAAAGTATTTTTCCAGGCATATCTGCACTACAGTATCTTTCCCTAGCGTTGCTTGTATCCATTGGATGGGAAACCTGCGTAGCCATGTCATTTGGTGTTTGGCAAAATGGCGAGTGTTGATTTTGATTTGGTCGGCGAGACCAGGCATTTTGGCTGGATCATGCAGTGCTTCTATTGTTTCTTTGTAGCCTATTGCCTTGGAAGCTGTATGGGAAAGCGGATAAGGAAGTTGGAGAAGGTTTCTGGTCTCTTCGATTAAGCCTTGGGCCAGCATTCGATCTATTCTTTGCTCTATTCTCTGGTAGAGTACAGGCCGATCCCATTCCATTCCCAGAAAAAAAGGCATGTAGTCGCCTGGTGGTTTTGTGTTTTCTTTTCTAAGCTGTGTTATGGGAACTCCGCTAGCATAGTATACTTCCAGCGAGCGGATGACTCTGCGAGAATCATTAGGGGAAACCTTGGCAGCACTTTCTGGGTCGCATTCACAAAGTTCCTGGTATAGGCTTTGTGGATCTTTTTCCATAAGCTTTTTTCTTATATCCCAATCGGCTGGAGGGCCTGTAAATATGCCTTCCAGGAGGCTTTTTATATATAGTGTTGTTCCTCCTGTCAGGACTACTTTTTTTCCTCTTTCGTGAATTTGTAAAATGATGCGATGGGCTTCTTCTACAAAATCGCCAGCACTGTAGGCTTGCCAGGGATCGCGTATGTCTATCAAATGGTGGGGAATAAGGCTTCTTTCTTCCAAAGAAGGCTTGGCAGTTCCAATATTCATGCCTTTGTATATTGTCATAGAATCAGCATAGAGTATTTCTGCATCTAAAGCTTTCGCCAAAGCCAGAGAAAGCTCTGTTTTTCCGCTGGCAGTAGGGCCTGATATAATTAAAAGAGGTATTGCCATTCTAAACTACTCTTTCCCATGTAACAAATTTTCCGCCTTTTCTTTTGGTTATTACAACCTGGAAGTTTTTCCATACCTCTTCCTGTAGTTTTGTTGGCTTTTCTTCTTCTTCGATTGTGTCTTTTTTTTCTTGCACCACGAAAAAAGGCGGAGCATATAGCTTTTCCTGGTCTTTATAAAACAATTGGTAGAGAAGTCCTTGCCTATAATCGGATTGATAGTTTTCCTGAGCAAAAATGATAATCTTCTCCACAGGCAAGCCAACAGGATCAATGGCTCTTTTTTTGCTTAAGCATACATAAGAAAGGCATTGCTTTTCCTGCCCAAGGTTCATCAAGCAAAAGCTGCATATTGTGAAATTGCAGAATTTGCACATTTTCCATTCTTCTCTTATGGCTTCTTCTAAAGTCGAGAGCTTGGAACATCCCATACAACGAATAGAGACTTCATCTGTTTTTAGAGTAATCATGCATTTTTTCTTTCACGCTATCAATTGCTTGAGATCTGTAATCATTTCTTGCGCAGAAGAATACCGATCTTTAGGATTTTTTTCTATTGCCTTCATGACGATATAGCTCAGCCCTACAGAAATCATGGGATCAAGCTCTGCTGGAGCAGTAGGCTTTGTGTGTAAAATTTCTTCGACTACGTAAGGCCCATCTTCATAAGGGAAGCGAAAACAAAGCATCCAATACATAACCATGCCTAAAGAATATATATCTGTGCGCTTATCAATGCTAAGATTCTCGTCTTCTGATCTCCCTTGCCACACTTTACACTGTTCAGGACTCATAAAAATATAAGGAAGCTTTTCTTGTTCTTTTTGTAAAATTGCTCTTTTTTTGTGTAAAGTTGTCAGGCCAGCATCCAGCAAGAAAGGTTTTTTGCCAACAAGCAAAATGTTTTCAATGTTCAGATATTCATGGACTATTTTTTGCGCATGGATGTAAGATAGTGCATACAGAATTTCTAAAGCGATTTGTACAAGAATTTCTTCTGTGACTTCCATCTGCGGCCAGATTCTTTCAAGTTCTTTAGCTTCCTGTGAATTGTAATCCATCAAATAACCCGTTTGTCCTTGCTGTATATGCATGCCATAGAGCTTGACCAAATTTTCTTGATTCCATTCCTGAACCACAGAAACCTGGGAACTTAGCTCTTCCAGATCTTGCACATCCCAAACTTCCTTATCCATGAGGCGAATCGCGATTTTTTTATCCTTCATAATGGCTTCATATAAAGAATCGCCATAGCCTTCTCTTAAAAGCTTTGTTATCTTTATGTCTTTTTCGCTGAATGCTGAAAGGATTTTCAATTTATTGGGATTTTTTAGAGATTCTAAAGCCCATGATTTAAGCTCTTGGTCTTCTTCGGAAGAAAGATAGTCTGCCTGCTGTTGCATTTTCTTTTCTTTTTTTAGCTTAGGCTGAATTTCGATATTTTCTGATCCCTCAGCCCCAGATCCGCTTGCTGCCCATTCTTCTAAAGAGCCTTCATCTAAAGGGGAAACAACTTCTTCTTCAATGAGTTCGCCTTCTTCCTCTTCCTCTGTCTCGTCGTCCAGATCCAGCATAAGCGTGAGTTCTCCAGAGTCTTTCTTTTCTATTTTAGGAGGTGGGCTGGTAACTACGGATTTCTTTATTACAGGCTTTACAATTTTGATTTCTTCTTTTTTTGCTTCTTTTGATTTCTCTTGTTCTTTCGGCTGCAGGCCACTTTCCACAACCTTTTTAGCCAAAGGCTTTACTGGCTTTATATCTTCTTCGTCCTCTTCTTCCAAACCTAGCATAAGGGTAAGCTCAGGAGATTCCTGGGCAGGCTTTTTTTTAGGCTCTATTGTTTTAGAGAAAGAAATTTTGGGTAAAGGGATTTCTTCTTTTTTGGAAACAATTGTTTCTGGCTCGATGGTAATGCCCTGGTCTTGAGGCTCGATGGTAATGCCCTGGTCTTGAGGCTCGATGGTAATGCCCTGGTCTTGAGGCTCGATGGTAATGCCCAATGCCCTGGTCTTGAGGCTCGATGGTAATGCCTTGATCTTGAGGTTCAATGGTAATGCCTTGATCTTGAGGCTCGATGGTAATGCCCTGGTCTTGAGGCTCTACCTCGATAGAATGAGTTTTCGGGGTTAGTGTACTTTTTTCCTGTGCTGCTACCTCTTGTTCTTTCTTTTCCTGGAATTTTTTAGAATACATAAGCCCAGAAATAAACTTTTGAGTATCTAAAGTAGGCTCTTTTTTAATAAAAGAAGAAATGTCCTGGATTTCTTGTGCAGGCTTCGATTTTGTTTGGCCTGGAGAAGGTACAATGACAACCATAGAGCATTTTTTGCATTTAAATTTTTTCCCAACATCCTCTTCCTCTATTCTATACATGGTTTTGCATTTACTGCAATGCAAAACTCTCTTTTTCGGGCCTTGTATGCGATTTGCTTCTTCTACAGAAAGAATCCCCTCTTCTATTAAAAGGTTTTCCAGGGATATATTTTTCCCTTTTTTTGCCATTTCATCTACAATATCCAGGTTATTCTGTACCTCTGATCTTGATAGCACTTGCTTTACGATTAAAAGCTTTGCAAATTCCATATCTTTTTTGGTAGGCACAATTTCGTCTCCCAAAATATACAAAATTGAAAAGATTTGGGGAAAACCTAAAGGCTTTCCCCAATTTTTTATACAAAAATTTTACAACAGTCTATTCAGGCACTTGGAAAAAACAACTTCCTAGCTTGCCCATTTTTCCAATCGCCTTAGCAAAGGCATTTTCTCATAGGGAATCGGGAAATAATGGTAGCACTTTCGTGCATAGGGAATGAATCGCCTTGCTGTAGATCATTAATGATTTTATGTTTAGCCTTTTGTCCTGGATTTACGATAAAAATACCCAATTTGTTTCCAACCTGGGCATACCGTTTATCGATGTAAGCCATGCCAACCTGAATATTGCCAACAAAGGCACAGCTTGTTACGCTGCCAATGAACTGTCCGCGTTTGTTCAGGACAATAGCACCTGGTCTTACAGCGCGGATTCCTGTTTCTTCCAAGGAAAAACGGACTATGGTATTTTTGCTGCTTTCGTCTTTCTGTAGCAAAGCCTGCTTGCCAATAAAGAAAGGCTTGTGGTATTTAACGAACGAGCCATATCCAGCTTCTTTAGGTGTAATGTCCCATTCGCCTGCAAGTTCATGTCCATAAAGAGGGAATCCTGCTTCTGTTCTTGTGGAATCTCTCGCGCCTAAACCAGTGGGAGCAATGCCATGCTTTTTGCCTTTTTCTAAAAGCAGATTCCACAAACAAGGAGCATCCTGAGGATGGAGGTATAATTCGAATCCCCATTCTTCTCCTGTATAGCCCGAACGAGATACAATTACATCCATACCTTGTATCTTGATTTCGATAAAGGTCGCTTTCTGCATTTTATGTAACTGTGCTTGCTTTCTGGTGTTTTCATCCAGGAGTTCGTTCAAGATTTGTAAAGATTTTGGGCCTTGCAATGCTATGTCAACTTTGCAGTCTTTGCCAAATTGTACATCTTTTAAGTCCCTTAAAGCAGGCTTTACATCGCATTCCAGATATGGGTATTCTTTGGAAATGATTGCTTCTCTGTTTAGCACAGCCTTTAGCCAATTGTAGTCTTTTTCAGCATTAGAGGCATTGATGACAACCATGAACCGATCCAGGGCACGGCAATAAATCATAATATCATCGATTACTTTGCCGCTAGGATCAAGCAAATAAGAATACTGGGATTGACCAGGGCGCATTCTGGTTACATAGTTTGTACTAACAAGATCCAGAAAACGGCTTGACCCTTCTCCTGAGAACTCAATAACTCCCATGTGAGAAACATCGAAAAGACCTGCTGTTTCGCGGACAGCCTTATGCTCATCCAAGATAGAAGTATAAAGAATGGGCATCATCCATCCAGCAAAGGGAACTAAGGCTCGGCTTGTCAATTTTTTATGCTCTTCGCTAAGGCATGTTTTTCTAGGTTCGCCATCGTAAAGCTTAAGATCGTGTTCTTTTTTGCTGCCTCTGATAGAAGCCAGAGGCATGAGTGCCTTTTGTCCTATAAAATAAGGCTTTTGGAAATCAAAAAATCCTGGGAATTTCTGCAAAAGTTCTTGAGCAGAAATTGCATCAAAACAAAGCCCAGCTTCTTTTCTGAGTCGATCATATAGAGCATAGCCGCTTTCTACAAGCGTATTCTCTGAAAGCTTTTTCAGGCTTTCCACAAGAGTACGGATGTCTTTTTGTCTTGTGTAGATTTCATAAATGCACTGGTTTTGGGCAAAGGATGTTTTAGCGATTGTGGCTTTTACGTCCCCCAGGCTTATTGGCTTCAAAGTAAAGCAAGGCATATTGGATAGTCCTGATTCTACTTTGTCCAGAATAGCGGAAACTTTTGTGCCTGTTAGAGTAAGAACAGTCAATCCTTCCAAGCTTTCAAAAAGATCTTCTACAACAACAGGGCCATCGATTTTATTATAAATGCAGGATTCATCAAAAGTAATAAATCCATCGGAAAGGTCTCTCAACCAGGTTTTAACGCTTTCTCTGCTTTCAGGAGGCGTTACCATCCAAAGACGATAGAAACCTTCCTGGGTTTTGGGTAAAGAGAAAAGATGGACATCGGCAAGCGGCTTTGCCTTTTCGTCCAATAAGAATGTCCTTATTCCTTGGTTTGTTTTGAGATTTTCCAGATTGCCTGATACGACTTGGGAAACAAAAGACTGCGCTCTTTCCCCTACAATTTCCAAAAGGCCATTTTCGCAAGTATGCAACAAAGCAGCAGGAGATTGAAATTCTTGCTCTTTGCCAAAATCCAAAACCAATTCAATACCATTACGAACAATGGTATTCCCTTTTTGCTCGCTGCGGCGAGTAAAGGAAGATTTAGGATGATAATAATGGGGATACAGAGGTGTTTCAGGATAGTATTCTTTTTTCAGCAAGCTCTCTACATCAGAACGAGTTTGGGCAACAATATCATTATGGATTTTTCCTCTGCCATGCTCACCTGATGCGGTTTCCACAGAGAAAGTCTTAATATTGCTCAAAACGCGAACAATCATTTCTGCGATTTTGTCCATCTCGGCAGTCCCCATGCCAAGCTGGCTTAACCAGGTTGTGCCTAAGCGAATTGCACTAGAATCGCCAGAAGTAATGTCTCCAGGTATTGTGTTTTTATTGCATGTGATCCCGCAAAGATCCAATATATGAGCGGCAATATCGCCTTTGAGTGCGTAGCCAGCCAGATTAGGAATAGTTCTAAGGTTTACAAGGCACAGATGGGTGCTTGTTCCATTGTATGCTATTTCCAGCCCTCTTTTCTGTATGCCTTCTGCCAGGGCAGCAGCGTTTTCAACAACTCGTTTCATTAGATTGCGGAATTCCTGGGATGCTGCGATTTTAAAAGCAACTGCAAGAGCAGCTATGGTATTGATGTGTGGGCCGCCTTGTTCGCCTGGGAAAACAGCATTGTCGATCTTTCTGGCAATCTCTTCGTCTGTGCTAATGATGATAGCACCTCTTGGGCCACAGAGGGTTTTGTGGGTTGTCATGGCAACGGCATGTGCATAGCCAACAGGGTTAGAGAAAAGTCCAGCAGCGACTAAACCTGATGGATGGGCAATATCAGCAAACAAGAATGCCTTTACTTCATCAGCAATTTCTCTTAGCAATTGCCAGTTGATGTCCCAGGGATAAGCACTTGCTCCAGCAATGATCATCTTGGGTTTATGCTCTTTTGCCAGAGTGCGAATTGCATCATAGTTCATTTTTCCTGTTTTTGGGTCGATTTCGTAAGAAACTATATTGTATAGTTTTCCAGAACGATTGAACTTGCTTCCATGAGTGAGATGTCCACCATGAGGCAATGCCAGTCCCATAACCGTATCTCCTGGCTTGACAAGAGCCTGGTAGACGGCATTGTTTGCTGCTGCCCCAGAAAGAGCCTGGACATTGACAAAAAGATCCTGTGCGCCAAGATTCAAAGCCTGGTTGGCAAAGAGATGAGCAGCTCTCTGTTGCGCTAAAGCCTCAATAAAATTGACATAGTCGCAACCTTTATAATGCCTTCTATCACCATAGCGTCTATGGAACGACATAAACCTGGAATGGTTGGAAAGATTTTCTTTTTCATACTGGCTCATGCGCAAAGAAGGATAGCCTTCTGCATATATATTAGAAAAAACACATGCCTGAGCTTCGAGAACAGGCTGTGGACAAATGCTTTCCGAAGCGATCATGATGAGCTTTCGCTCTTGCCTTCTTTTTTCCATTTCAATCAGGCGAAAGGTTTCCTGATCCAAATCAGAAAGTCGATTCGCCAAAAAACTCAAAGAAGATTCCATTCTAATTCCTCTCAAAAAACAATAAACAATGCTTGATATTGCTATTGTATACTCAGAGGCTTGGTGTGTCAAGCATTAACTTGCTTTATATATCTGGACTAACATTGTTATTGCATGACTAATAGAATTTCCATAAAGCGCAAAAGAGAATCCTTAATTTTGCTTGTCTGCTTTTATCGATTTTGTTATAATGAATTATGGGTGTCATAATTTCCTGTTGTTTTTTACTATAACTTTTTCCTGTTTATTTTTGGAGAAATCGTTATGAGATATTCTAAAATCTATTTTACTTTGCTTCTTGCAGCTTTTTTTCTATGCTGCAATGCTTATGGTGTAAGCGTCTTGCATGTAAGCACGAGCAACAGCCATTCTCCTACTAAGGCGGCTGTCGGCGGCGATATTGTTGCTACTTATGTAACTAGCTTAAGTGGTGTGAACTTTTCAGCCTATGATGTTATCTATGTTGATGAGCATTCTACTGCTGCCATGTTCAGTGGGTATGAATCTGCCATAAGAAGTGCCATGAACTCAGGGTATGTTGGCTTTGTTGCTGAGTATTGCCCTGTAGAAATCATGAATAACATCTTTGGCATGAGCCTTGTTTCGGCTACGGCTGGAAGTACACTCACTGTGACCTCCGCAGGATCTACCCATCCTATCATTACTGGAAGCGGCTTGAGCAATGGTGCGGCTATGACAAATGCTGCCAACCTGGATGGTTCTAAACGCAGCTTTACTTCTGCAAGTGTAAGTGCTTCTTACACAAGAATCATTACAGACAACAACAGCAATGTCTACGCTTTTGGTGGTGCTTATGGGCTAGGAAGGTTCTTTATTTTGGGTAATGAAGCCATGGAAAGCACTCCTAACCAAAATGAAAAGAACTTAATCCATAATGCTATCATGTACACCATGGCACCTGATGCCAGCGCATCGCTCTCTGCAAGCAACACCAATTTTGGAAATGTCCGTGTAGGAACCAGTGCCAATGCTACTGTAACTGTTACCAACACAGGAACAGCAGGCTCTACTCTTACTGGTACTATTGGAGCAGCGGCAGGCAGTGAATTTTCTCCTGTTTCTGGCACACAAAGCTTTACCTTGGGGCAAAACCAAAATGCCCAGAGGACATACACCTACACGCCTAATGCACGTGGGGCAGACTCTACAACCATTAGCGTAAACAGCAGCGCAGGGAATACAACACGCACTTTGAGTGGTACAGGAGTTAGCCCTGTTTTCAACAGCTCTGTAGCAGTAGGTTCTACTGTGGATTTTGGCGAAGTAGGCTATATTGCTAACCAGAGCATTGCTATCCAAAACCTTACCACAGATACAGACTTAGGCAACCTTACCAATATGAGCCTTATGGCTGCAAGCATTACAGGTCCAGACGCTTCGTATTTTAGCTTGGAAAACTTTACGCCTGGTATGGTGCTTACAAAAAATCAATTAGAGAACCTATTAGTAAGCTTTATGCATAATTATGGCGGAAGAGATGATTATGGAGTGGTCAGAACAGCCACTTTAACCATCACAACAGATGTTGGAACTGCTTTTGGAAGCATGGGAAGTACCTATTCTTTTAATTTGCAGGCAACTACAATTCCTGAGCCTTCTACCATCCTTATGTTTGGAATAATTGCTATCGCAGGACTATGGCTAAATAAGAAAACAGCCTAATTTTAAGACTTTCTTTCTGACATAGTGTGAGAGCTACCTTAGCTCTCATTTTTAAATTAAGAGATCGTTTTTCATGAAATTCGCACTGAAAAAAGCAAAATGGGGGATGGTTTTTGTTCTGTTTTTTTTATCAGGGTTTTTGGTTGGGGATCTTTACAAGCCAAAGATTACAAAGGAAATAGTAAATATAATAGAGCAGGAAGCAAAAAATTTTGCATTGGATCCCCTTTTGGTTCAAGCGATTGTCCTCATAGAATCTTCTGGATGGGAAAAAGCTATTTCTGTAAAAGGCGCGAAAGGGATGATGCAGTTGATGCCTGAAACAGCAAACCAGCTTGCAAAAGAACTCAATATTTCTTTGGTTTCGGATTCTCTCTTAGATCCCAAAATCAACATCCGCCTGGGATGCTACTATATCCATCAACTTGTGCGGAAATTTCAGGGCGATATGGTTGCTGTACTGGCAGGTTACAATACAGGCCCATTTCGTGTATCCCAATGGCTTTCCGAACACCAGGAATCATCTACTTTTGAAATCATAGAAGCAAAGGCTTCGCCTCAAACGCGGATTTTCGTCAGGCGAGTATTGGCTTACTATAAAAAGCTTCAAAGGCTCTATTCTGAATGATCCTAGCGGTACTGTTTTTGATTCCTTACAGAAGCCTTACACTACGCTCTTTTTATCCTTGAGTAGATAACATAATCTATTGTAAGACAAGTTATTAAAACTTAACACGTATGACGATTACGATTACGACAAAACTATAATTTCCTATACAGCAAGTTAATACGAATGAAAATAGCGAGAATTTGAAGGCAGTTATGCACTATAAGCCGATAGACAAAATGGCAATTCCTAAGCCAGGACAAGAAGTGTTCATTTCATGGATGCTAATGATAATCATTGTAGGTCTTATTGCTCTCTCTTTGAATAACTTGTACAACCAGGTAGCTGTCCTTCCTTCTTTTCTTTGGCTCATTATGATAGTATCTATCCTTGTTTTTGGCTCTGTAGAGCAAGGGGCATGGGCATTTCTTACAAATATTCTAGGGGCTTTTGCCTTCGAGCATTTCTTAGAGATTGCAGAAACGGATGTGAATTTACGAAAGTTATGTTTTGGCTTTAGAATAATTGGGATAAGGGTAATTCAAAAATCTTTAGATCTGAAAAATGTCAAGATGCTCCAGTGGAGTCCAGGGCAAGCAACTAGCATTGCTGGCAAAGATATGAACGATTGGAGCGTGGTAATTTGGTTTGGCCATGATAATCATACCTATGAAAACTCCCAAAAGGCACAATTAAATCCAGACCAAGATCTTTATATTCTTGGGCCTGCGAGGGCAAAAGAGATAACTGAGGTATTGGGCCATGAAATTCTGGCTTTTATACATCGGGCTGGAATAAATATGGTTCAGGGAAAAGATGAGTTTACCTTTGTAAACCAGGGAAATATTTGAAGTATTTTTTTGGATCTCGAAAAACGTCTCGCATCTTCCAAAAAATACCATGCTGCCTACATTCGGATAGGAAAATTTTAAAATTTTTGTATGAAAAAAGCAAGATTAAGTTATAATATTTGTAGAATACTAGATGAAAAAAGTAAGCAAGTATAGCAAATTCAAATAAATGCATAGAAATTATAGTCGTGGTTATAAGTTTATGAAAGAAGCTATTTTGGTGAGTGCGTGCCTTTTTTCCATCCCTTGTCGCTATGATGGAAATCGGGCAAGCAATTGTTTATCCGAAGAAATACAAAGTTTTTTAAAGCAAAATTTTGTGCTTGTGCCTGTTTGTCCTGAACAATCAGGAGGTTTATCCACTCCCCGAAAATGTATGGAAATACAAGGTGGTGATGGTTTTGGTGTTTTAGAAAAAAAAGCATTTGTGAAAAGCCAGGATGGAGAAAATTTTACTTCCAGGTTGATTCTAGGTGCTGAAATTGTCTATAACATTGCTTTGATTACAAAAGCGACCATGATGCTTGGTCAGAGGAAAAGCCCTTCTTGTTCTTGCTCGCAAATCTATGAAGGATCATTCCAAGGAAAACTCATCCAAGGCTATGGGGTGACTACGGCTTTTCTTAGCAATCATGGTATAAAGGTGTTAGATACAGAAAATATGGATACTTTGTTTTATGGTAAGGAGTGGCAATGCCCTGGCAATTGATAATTCTAAACGGAACACAAGCTGGAAGGAGTCTGGTTTTAAGGGAAAGAGATTCTCTTGTCGTGGGACGTGCTGACCATTGTGACCTTTATGTGGCAGATAAAGGCGTTTCCAGAACACACTGCTATATTTGGGAAAAGGATGGCGAAGTCTGGATAAAAGATACAGATAGTGCCAATGGTACTATTGTGAATGATCGGGAAATCAAAGAACAGAGACTCATCATTGGTGATCTTGTTAAATTTGGAAATACAATCCTGGAACTCAGAGGTACAAACTCTGAAATGAAAGAGCAAAGATTTAACACTTCCAGGAGAAGAGCCAATACCATTCTTCTGAGGAAGAATAAAGACGAGCCTCCTTTTTCTCTGGAAGTAGCCCAAGGACTTAGAGTTAAAAGAGACATAGCACTTTTGCATCGGATAGGGAAAATACTACAAATAGAGCCAGAAATTACTAAGATTTGTATTTTGGTTTTAGAAACTTTGCTTACAGAGCTTGGTGTAGAAAAAGGGCATATTTTTTTGAAGCCTATTTCTGAAGAAAGCGATACAATCAGCTTTTTTAGAATTTATGTTCCTTCTCAAAAGATTTGCCTGGATCAAATATTCCTGACTCATCGCTCTATTGTGAACCTTGCTATTTTTAAGAGTGAATCAACCATCAGCACAAACCCTTTTATGGATGAAATGGTAGAATCTTTGAACGCACCTTCCAACATCCATTCCATTTTATGCGTCCCTATTGAAGGGAAAAAAAATCCTTTAGGTGCGATATATATGGATTCAGGAAATACAAGAAAGTTTGATAAAGAAGATTTGGATTTTATAGCCGCTATTGGCAACCAGTTGGGGCTTTCTTTGGAAAGAGCGATTCGGGAGCAAAAAATCGCAAACCAGGAGCAAGAAACATGGAAATCTTGGAATTCTCTGGTTCAGAATTTCAGGGATGTTTTGTATCGACAGGAAAGCAATAAAAATTTTCTTCTTATCAGCCCTTCTATAGAAAGGCTTACAGGATATTCTAAAGAAGAATATTCATTGCATTGGGAAGAATGTATACAGCCTGATTATAGGGAATATGTGTATGAATCTAAGCAAAAAGCCTTTTTAGGAGAAGACGTAGAAATAGAATACAAAATAATCCATAAAAATGGCGATCTTATTTCTGTGCAAGATTGTTTTTGCCCTGTGCATGAAGGGAAAAACAACACCATCTCTTGCATCCAAGGGATTATGAGAAAAAGGTAAAAGGATAAATGCGCTTTAATCTATATCTCCAAAGCTCTAAATATAATAACCAGGAGCAATGCACCTGGTATTTTTGTTCTATGTTCTAAAATAGAAAGGAATAAACATGAGCAGTACATACTCTCCCAAAGATATTGAAGGCAAATGGTATGAGCATTGGGAGAAAAATAAACAGTTTCAGTCTGTGCCAGATCAGAGGCCACCTTATACAATCGTGATTCCCCCTCCTAATATTACGGGGGCATTGCACTTAGGGCATGCCTTAAACAATACAATACAAGATGTTTTGATCCGATACCATAGAATGAATGGTTACAATGCGTGCTGGATTCCAGGGACAGACCACGCTGGAATCGCTACCCAATCTGTAGTCGAAAAAAGGCTTTACAAGGAAGAGCAAAAAACTCGACATGACATTGGAAGAGAAGCTTTATTAAAAAAAATTTGGCAATGGAAAGAAACCTATGGCAATAGAATCATCGATCAGCTAAAAAAGCTAGGCTGTTCCTGCGATTGGGATCGGACTTGCTTTACTATGAGTGAAGGGCTTTCTAATGCTGTGCGTTTTGTGTTTTTAGAGCTTTTTAAAGAAGGTCTTGTTTACAGGGGAAAACGCCTTATCAACTGGTGTCCTGGCTGTAGAACAGCCCTCTCGGACGATGAGCTAAACTACAAAGATGTTCCAAGCTATATGTGGCAGATCAAATACCCTATTGAAAACAGCCAGGAATTCATCATCGTTGCAACGACGCGACCAGAAACCATGCTCGGCGATACTGCGGTAGCCGTGAATTCCCAAGATCCAAGATACCAGAATCTTATTGGCAAAAATTGCATTCTCCCTTTGATGGGAAGAAAAATTCCGATTGTGGCAGATGATATTCTTGCTGACCCTCAGAAAGGGACAGGGGCTGTCAAAGTGACTCCTGGGCATGATCCTAACGACTATGCCTGCGGTATGAGAAACCGTTTGCCCATGATCAATATACTCAAAGAAGACGGCAGCCTGAATGAAAATGCGGGAGCATATCAAGGGATGACCGTGGAAAAAGCAAGAGCCAAGGTTCTTGAGGATTTGCAAAATCTTGGACTTTTAGGCAAAAAAGAAGAAATCGTCCATCCTGTGGCTCATTGCTATCGCAGTGAAGATATTGTTGAGCCTTATTTATCTGACCAATGGTTTGTGAAGATGGCACCTCTTGTGGAAATGGCAAAGCAAGCTGCTGCTTCGGGAGAAGTTACTTTCTTCCCTGCCAGGCGCACAGACGACTATATGCATTGGCTCAACAACACTCCCGATTGGTGTATTTCTCGTCAGATATGGTGGGGACATCGCATCCCAATATGGTATTGCGTTTCCTGCTATCCTGAAATCCAGGTCAATGAAAAAGGCGAGCCTCGTAGCATTCCTGGAAATGCTTTCCCTATACTCCCTGAAGACCAAAACCATGATCCAGTGAAATGCCCCAAATGTTCTGGAAAGAACCTTGTCCAAGATCCCGATGTTTTGGACACTTGGTTTTCTTCGCAGCTTTGGCCTTTAAGTACGCTTGGCTGGCCTGAAAAAACAAAAGATCTTGCTTACTATTATCCAACCAATGTTCTCGTGACAGCAAGAGACATCATCGCTTTGTGGGTCGCCCGTATGGTGATGATGGGGATGAAATTCATGGACAAAAAACCCTTTAGCCATGTTTTCATTCATGGAACGATTCAGGATGAACATGGGGATATTATGTCCAAGTCCAGAGGCAACGGGTTTGATCCTGTCAAAATCATCGACGGCGGATCTGACCAGATTGACGCTGCTAAGGCATTAAAGGATGCGCCTGCGAAGAGAATGGAGCATTATCCTGCTTATGGATGCGATGCCTTACGTTTTGGCCTTATGTCTATGGCTTCAGGACAGGGGCAGGACATAAGAATTCTGGTTCAGCGAAAGCCCAGAGGAAAAAAAGAGCAGGCAAATCCAGAATACGATGTGGAAATTCCTTTATTTGAAGAAGGAAAAAGATTCTGCAACAAGATCTGGCAGGCTTCTCATGGTGTCATCTTCCGAAATTGCGAAAATTTGGAACTAACAGAAGAAATAGGGTCTTTCCTGGAAGACAAATGGCTTTCTGATAAAATGCACCATCTAATCGAAGATTGTAAGCAGGCAATGGTCAACTATCGCATTGGCGAAATGTGCAACATGCTCTATCATTTCTTCTGGGACGATCTTTGCTCCTGGTATCTGGAAGTTGCCAAGCCAAGGCTTTGGGGAGAGCAAGGCGAAGAAAGTAAGCGATGCGCACAAAGCCTTCTAGTGCGATCCCTTTCGGCTTTCTTGCGTATGCTGCATCCAATTATGCCTTTTGTTACAGAGGATCTTTGGCAAACTCTGCAATCGCTTTTGCCTGAAAAATATAGAAGCCAAGAAGCTTGTATTCTATCTCAATGGCCGAAGCTGGAAGAATATCCTCTTTACGGCAAAACCGTGGAGATTGTGGAGCTTTCGAGAGAAATCGTCTCTGCTGTCAACAATATCAGGGCAGAACAAAAGCTCAAACCTGGAGATAAGATACCACAAGCTATTTTCACTGGCAATGATCCACAAGTTCTAAAAGATATGGAAGTGACCTTTGCAGGAATCAGCAAGCTAACCAAAATAGAAAAAATCGAGTCTCAGGTGAATTTGGACAAGCCAAAACAAGCTGCTGTCCGTATTGTTAAAAATGTGGTTGTGTATATTCCCCTTGAAGGTCTGATCGATTTTGAAAAAGAAAAAGAAAAATTGGCAAAAGAAATGGAAAAGCTCCAAAAGCTTATTGTTCAGCTTGAACAGAAGCTTGCCAATTCAGACTATACCAGCAAAGCACCTTCCCAGGTAATTCAAAAAGATAGAGAACGCCTGGAAGAATGGAAGCAAAAGTATTCCCAATGGGAAGAAGAGAAAAAAGGGCTTTAGCTGGTTGTGCCGATTCCCTTACCTTAGGGTTTTTGGGGGAAAATTTGACAAAAATTTTCTCCCAAATAAAAATTTCTTTGAGTAATTCCCATCTTAAGTCAATAGTGTTGTGGGACATTGAGGAAGGAAGTCTATGAAAGAGAAAATCAAGTTAGTAGAAGAGAATATTTGGGATCTTAATATCGAAGCTATTTTTTGCCATGCCAATACAGAATTAGAGCCAGAAGAGGAAATTACCCGAAAGATTATGGAAAAAGGAGGCGACGATGTTCATAAAGAATGCAACAAGTCTGCCAACCTGCAAAAAGGAAAAGCCATAATCACTAGCGGAGGCAAGCTCCCTGCAAAATTTATCATTCATGTTATCTTAAATGAAGCAGGCGGTTTCGCAGATGAGGATACTCTTATGATAGGCATCAAAGAAGCCATGAACCTGGCAAAAGAAAAGCAAATCAAAGCTGTTGCCATTCCTTTGATAGGGCAATCCGCTGAAGTACCTGTCAAGAGAGCGGCTGAATTGATTCTGACAGAAGTGAAGAAACATATAGAAAGCGACACCAGCATAGAAAGTGTTGTTTTTGTATCAAATGACTATTATTCTCAAGATGCCTTTGAAGAGGGAATAAGACAGCTCTAGGAAAATTTACCATGGAACTCAGCAAAGAAGAAGAAGAAATTTTAGAAGGCAAGCAAGGTGTTGCTAAACAAAAAGCTATGGAAATCTTGGTAGCTTTAGGCAATATCTACGGTGCGGAAAACCTCATCCCTGTAGCCAGCGTTCAGGTTTCTGGCGTTTCTTATAAAAACTTAGGGGATGCAGGTTTTGAATTTTTACAGGAATGGGCAGACAGCGGAGCAATAACCCAGGTTCTTACCACATTAAACCCTGCTGGGATGGATCTGGAGCAATGGGAGAGCATGGGTTTTTCTCCTAGCTTCGCCCAAAAGCAACTCTGTGTAATCTCCTGTTTTAGCCGTTTTGGCATACCTCCCTTATGTTCTTGCACTCCTTATCTTGTAGGAAACCTTCCCCTTCTTGGACAACACATTGCCTGGGCAGAAAGTTCGGCTGTTTCCTTTGCTAATTCGGTTTTAGGGGCCAGAACCAATCGAGAAGGCGGCCCTTCAGCATTGGCTGCTGCTATCATCGGCAAAACAGCCAACTATGGATTTCATCTGGAAAGAAACCGCAAAGCAAACTATCTTATCCAGGTAAAATGTCTGCTTAAAGACGAAGCAGACTTCGGTGCTTTAGGATACCTTGTTGGGAAAAAAATTGGCTCATCTATCCCTTATTTTAAAGGGATTCCAGAATTTCCTAGCATGGAAAAGCTCAAAGCACTGGGAGCAGCAATGGCAGCAAGCGGATCCGTAGCACTCTATCATATAGAAAACATAACTCCAGAAGCAAAAATGCAAAATATGCTTTTAGAAAACCATGAAACTATGCAAATCCTGAGTTTGCAAGAAGGATATGAAAAACTCAACTCTTCTTGCAAGGATATTGACATGGTTTCTTTAGGCTGTCCTCATGCTTCCTGGGAGGAAATAAGGCAGGTGGCTTCTTATTTAGAAGGAAAAAAATTAAAGTCACGGCTATGGATAACCACAGCATCGCCTCTTGCTGCTTTTGCCAGACGAAGTGGCCTGGAAAAAAAGATCCAAAACGCTGGAGGTTTTATCGTAGGAGATACTTGTATGATTGTTTCTCCTATCCAAGACTTAGGAGTGCGTTCTTTGGCAACCAATTCAGCAAAAGCAGCATGCTATGCTCCTAGCCACTGTAATGTCAATGTCCGCTATGGTAACTTAAAGCAATGCCTGGATGCAGCGATAGAAGGGAGTTTCTCTGAATGAAAGGCAGAATCATAAAAGCTGGCAATGCACAAGGAGAGGCTCTAGTATCCCCAGAGCCTGTTGGCTTTTTTGGCTATGTAGACCCAGACACGGGAATTTTTATTGAAAAAGGCCATCCTCTATATGGCGTATCCCTTGCAGGAAAAATTCTCATCTTTCCTACAGGCAAGGGCAGCACTGTTGGCTCATATACTCTGTATCGTCTGAAAAAAAATGGTAAAGCCCCATCAGGCATCATCGTCATGAAAAGCGAACCTATTATCGCTGTGGGTGCTATCATTTCCTCTATCCCCATGGTAGATCAAATCGATATTGAAGCTTTCCATACAGGCGATATAGTAAAAATAGATAACAGCGATGTGGAAATAATTACGTGCTGTTCGCCAAGCGATGAGAATTAAATAACTTCCCCTTTATTTTTACCATAACCTATTGCAAAATAAAAATATAAAAGTTTTTAAAGGGGGTTTGGGGGAAAATTTTTACAAAAATTTTCCCCCAAATAAAAATTTCTTTGCGTAACTCCTAGCACTAGCTCTAGCGGCGGCCTTCCAACGGCTGAGAGGAATGGTGTGTATCAATCGCATGCTTAAGTTGCAAAGCCTTTTCGTATTTTTCTTGTAAAAGAGCTAAAAAATACTCGTGATACAAAGCAGGAATTTCTTCTAGCAGCCAGCTCGTGCAATCCTGCTTCACTGTAAACAAAGCATCGGTTTCCAACGCTAATGGATAGTTTTCCTTCAGTGTGAGGAAAAAAACATCAATATAGTCTGCAATTTCATGCCAGAGGCAAGCATCCCCTTGTGTAAGGGCGGGAATTATCTTTTGTAAATTCAACTGTGGCAAATCTTTTTGTAAGTTTTGAATTAGGTTGCTGAAATAAGCGACCTCAACATGGTTGTCTTCTCTCCGCGAGCGGGTAATCAAGCAAATCCATTCTGCCAGCTTTAAAAGAGCAACATAAATAGGCTGTGTAGGAATTCGACGCTTTTTATGAAAAATTTCATTTGTAAGCTGGCGAATCAACCTTAAATATATGTTTTCTCTAACAATGGTTGTATAGCGGGCTATTCCTTGCTCTAACAATCTTTCTTGCTCTTGATTTTCTAAAGCAAGAAAAATTATATCTCGCTGTTCTTTTTTACCATAGTCTGCTACTTCCTGAAAAGATAAACCTTTATCCAAACAGGAAACCTTGACAAAAAATGGCTCAAAAACATCAGGCAAAATCAGACGACCATCTTTGATTTCGTGATATAAGGCTTCCTTCAGCGATGCCCCATCAATATCAATCGTTCTTTTGATTATAGGATAAGTTGAATTTGCATCCTGAACGTAAAGAAATGCCCTTCCTCTGGCATCTTCCACATTGCCTATAGCAAAATTCAGATAATGGCTAATGAAGGGATTTATCATGGGGTTAGAATCCTTATAAAGTATTTGGCAATGGCATATTTGAACACCTATTGCGAAGCTTTTGCTATGATTATTTGCGGCAAATATAGCATTGTCAAAGCATTTTGTTGTTTTTATTTTAGCACATTTCCTAAAAACTTGCAAAATTTTTTTATCTATATGATTAATTTCTTACAAAAAGAGATAAAGCATGCTGGAATCTTTTATTGATTTATATGAAAAAAAACAACGTTTTGTTGTGTTTGACGTAGAAACTGTAGGGAACTTTGGGAATCCTATAATTGTGGAAATAGGTGCAGTAGAGGCAGGAAAAAATTTTAAGGAAAATTTTCAAACCTTCCAGAAAGTACTCCGATTCCAGCCATCATCGTGGGATGCCTATCAACGGGAGTTGAAAATTCACCAAATCCCAACGAAAGAGATCGAGTCAGGAGAAGATCGGTCTACTGTACTGCAAGAGTTTTTTCAGTTTATCGAAGGCTCTGTATTGATTTGCCATACCAACTTTGATATCAGAGCCATGCAAAAAAATATCCAGCAGCATCATGCCTTGTCTTCCTATCTTGGTTGGAATATTTGGAAGGAATTCATTGATTCTTGCAAACTTTCCAAGCTTCTTTGTCCTTGTTTACCAGGATATTCTTTATCTAAGCTGGCAGACTACTTTAACATCAAAAACCCCCAGGCTCATAGAGCCTTAGCCGATGCCATAACAACAAAAAAAATCATCTCTAAACTTTTGCAGCAATACTACAACACACCAAGTGTATTGCCTAAAAAGCTGTTAAGCAATCAGAATTAGGAGTTACGCAAAGAGATTTTTATTTGGGGGAAAATTTTTACAAAAATTTTCCCCCAAACCCCCTTTAAAAACTTTTATATATTTATTTTCCAATAG
>JABWCH010000473.1 GCA_013359215.1 Candidatus Brocadiia bacterium
GCTTGTTCTATCTATATAAAAATATCCTTTTTCTATGATCTCTTCAAAGTTGGCTATTCCGTATGGGAACTTGTACATCGCTTTTCTCCTCATGAAAATAGTTTTCCTTATTTTGACAATGTTAAATTACTGTTGTTGATTAGCAATTACTTACGACAGTTTTTCGATTTATCATCAACACTAAGGGCACGAAGAAAAAATTCAAAATATAGCCTTTGTACTCTTCGTGTTCCTCATGGTTAAATTTTTCCTAAAATAAATACCTAAAATTCACGGTAAGCCTTGAAATACAAGAAATCAGATTTAACATTGTCAAATTATGAATCGAAAAAAAATTATAGCATAAACCATTCCCTGATCAAAGCAAAATGGTTTGCTGACATACTCCCTCATCTGGAAGCATGCGATATGAATCCCCAGGCACAACAAAAGCTCCAATTTCTTTGTGTCCTTCCTGTAAATCATAGTACATAGTAGATAAGCGTTTTTCCTTGTCTTGATTTTTTTAGGAATCCAAGTACTTCCATCCCTGCCAGGTCTCTTCTGGCTGTAGGCATGGATATTTCATATTTTGCGCTATAATCCGATAGAGAGATGGATGCCAGAGAAGAGGCAAGAAATCTTTTTTGTCTCTCATTGAGAGAATTTTCTTTCTTCTCTGACACAGGCTGTAATTGTTGTGGAGAAGTTTCCTGTAAAATTTTCAAAGATTTTGCGTCTTCTGTAACGCAGTAAAAAGAATTCCTGCCTTGCTTTTCCAAGAAGCGAACATATCCTTTTTCAATCATAGATTGCACATATTTGCTTGTATTCTGGACTTGCATTTTGCTTATTTTACTCAGTTCTGTGATAGTAAACTGGTTTTGATTCACAACAAGATGAAGCAGCTCCAACTCTTTTGCAGCCAGAATTCCTTTCATTTTTTCTAGCACGATGGAACGAAACAGAGGTCTTGCTTCTTCCTTTGTCAATGTTCTTGGGATAGTAAATCTTTTTATCACTATAGCGTTTACAGCATCCATAATGAAACGAACCTGTCCATCATATACATCGTATAAAAATTCCAAAAAAGAATCTTCTACTGGCTTGATGTATTGGAACTCAGGAATGGATAGAAGTTGGTAGCGAAGGTGAATCATTTGCAACGTTTCTTCTTTAGACAAAGGCCGTAAAGAAATAGGCCAGCCAAAAAAGACACTTCTCACTCTTGGCAAAGGTGCTATAACTTGCTGAAAAAAACCAGGGCTGCTTACAAAGATATAGTAAATATAGCGTACCTGTAAAATATCCCGAATATCTTCAAAAATATCATGAACCTCTTTTATATTCTTTTTATTGATCAATTCTAAATTGTCAAAATGCAAAATAATCCCTTGATAGCCCAGACTACGAATCGCAATAACCATATTGCGGTAATATTCGAATAGCTTTGCTACTGGAATATCGGGTATAGAAATTTCTTGATTCTTTCCAATACTTCCTCCAAAGCCAAATAGATTAGCCTCAATCTGATAATGTTTCGGAGCATAGACCTGGCTTAATATCATAATATCTTTGAAAAAAGGATGCCCTGTAATAAATTTTTCCCCTTTTAGCAATAAAAGTTTCGCTACTACCGAAGACAGAATGTTTAACATAAAGTTTCCTATATTCCAGGATCGCCCAAAAGAGATTTCCGATATAGGCGTAAACAGTCTATCTTTTGCTTCATTTTCCCATATATATTTATAATAATTGATAAAAGTCGTTTTCCCCACTCCTACTTCGCCTTCTAACACAAAACGGCAACCTCCCTGGCTGCTCAAAAGATTATTGACCATATTCGATGCCTGGCAATCGTGACCTCGCGCTATAAAGGCATCTTTGATAGGCAAAATAGAATCCTGATAATTACAAAGAGCAGAAGTATCAAACGGATTATCTCGAAATCCATAATTTCTCCATAAGGATTGGACTAATGTTTTCATTGATAATATTTACTCCGATTATAATATAAAATCAATATTACTATTTTGATCATCATTATAATATTTTTTTTACTGGAGTCAATAATAATTGTAATAGAACCAATCTACTACGACGAAGCGGAAATCCTGCCCGATGTTCTCTGTGAATTCTATGTTTAAGGGATGGGCGAAGTGCCGTGAGCGAAAAATGCCTGGATTATTTTTTGGGAGCAGAATGTAGGCATTATGGATTTATTTTGCATTTTTTTTCTTGAAAAGTAGTAGTAGGATAGGAGCATAGCGTTGATCTAAATTTTTATTTTTATTGATTTATTGATATAGGAAAGGAAACAAAAATGAGGGTTGTATTTTTAGGTATTTTGAGTTTTTTATGTACTCTTTCTAGCATCTGGGCAGAAAGTTATACGATTACCAACCTGGGTACTCTTGGCGGTTTTGGCAGCAAAGCTTTTGATATCAATAACAATGCTCAGGTAGAGGTTGGAATCGTAGAATATGGCTAGGAACATTAGCTTATAGGCAAATGTTCAAAAGTTTATGTCCTAAAATTTTTAACACGAAGGGCGCGAAGTAAAAAACACGAAGATATTGAAAGAAATTGTATTTTTTAGGGGAAAAAAGATTTGACTTGTTTGTGCGATTAAGAGATAATAGAGGGGTACAAAAAAAAACTCCTGCCAGAGGCAGAAGATATCAAGTACAAAGATTATAGCATAAACCATGCCATAGTCAAAGCAAAAAATGATTTGCTGCCATGCGGGAGGAAATATTTGTAATTGGTTTTCATCCAAAAAGTTGCGACAAAATGTTTGTGCTGCATGCAAAATTTTTTTTCCAAAAGGAGAATTTTATGAGGCAAAAACGTTCCTCCCAGGCAGAAAATCAGTCTGTTTTCGATTTTGGCGGGCCAGAAATTTCGCAAATAAGAGCAATCCACTACGGCGAAGCGGAAATTCTGCCTGATGTCCGCTGTGAATGCTATGTTTTAGAGGATGGGCAAAGTGTCATGAGTGAAAGAGGCTTTAGTTCTTTGTTGGGAATGTCTCGTCAATCTTTAAATATCATGTCAGTTAACTGGCCTCAAAAAAATCTGGAATCGTTCTGCGATAAGGATAAGAGCATGTCAGTTACTTTTGCTTTTGTAACAGCAGAAAAAAGCCCCTATAAAAACCAGAGCATTGTGGTGTACGATGCCAGCATAATTGAGGAAATCATCCGTGTGTATGCTCTGGCCTATTCGAGTGGAGCTTTGAGGGAA
>JABWCH010000091.1 GCA_013359215.1 Candidatus Brocadiia bacterium
ATCCCCGTTCCCCCCATGCCGCACAGCGGTGCAGACTGGGGAAAAATAAATTCTGCATCCACTTTTTTCCAATGCTTTTCCTGCGTTTTCTGGAAGCCTTGAAGGCAATTGCCTGCTATATCCAAAACCCATAGCGTTTTGTCCTTTCCCATTGCTATACCAACAGGGCCTGGGCCGTATTTGTTTGCGTTTGGGCTTGTTTGCATTACCAGGGTCATTTCTTTGCTCTTTAAATCTATTTCATACACACACCTGTGTTGGCCATCTGCCAGGAAAAGGCTGTCTTCTTCTATTGCCAAAGCCGTTGGAAACACAGCACAATAGCTATTTGTATTGGTTTTTGGCAAAATTTCTTTTGTGTTCTGGAATTTATGGGATAGGCCCAAAGGGAAAATCGAAGCAAATCCTTTTTTCGGCTCATACTTTCGCACTGCCTGATACCCTCGTTCTATGAAGAAGATTGTACCATCTTCTTTTGCTACCAAGGATGTAGGGATGTGGATGGGGGTATTTTTTATTTCTTCTTCTTTTACTTCCTGTGCTGCTCCTGCAAATCCGTAGTTCCTGGCGTAGGGGATCCCCAACACCAGTTCGAGTTTGCCTTCTTTATTCACTCTATAGATGGTATGGTCATCGCTATAGCATACCAGCAAGCTGTTCCCTTTTTCCCAAAACAGGCCAGCAGGGGATTCTGGGTTGTCCTGGTACTTGACTGCGTGTTTTTTGCGATGGCCATCGGGATCGAATGTCCTGATTTTTTCCACATTTCCTTTTTTCAGGCGGACTATACGATGGCTGTTCTTATCGCTTACCAGGATTTCTCCTGTGTTATCTATTGCCAGCCCGTATGGATCTTTTAGCGATTGGGCTTCTACCTCTGTCTTTCCTGTATCAGGATCACAGCTCATCACCTGGTTCCTATGTCTGTCTGAATAGTATATTTTGTATTTATACCTCATGCTTACTCCTCTTTTTGGGTTGGATTTTTATTTTCTTCAGCGCACTGCGCAAGGCTTCCAGGGTAAACTTTACACAATGCTCCTTGCGCCTTGGCATTGCTCCTACTTCTTTTTTCAAATCCTTTCGCCTGATTTTTGATGCTTCTTTCTCGCTCTTTCCTTTGCTTAGCTTACATATAGCTTCTGAACAGGCTATGCAGTCCGGACATCCATAGGCTTGGAATGTGTTGTCTATAATTCTGCCTTCTTTTGTTCCAAGATACGCTATTATGTACGGCCCTTATCTAACAGGTTTTCCTGCATGCCTCTCTACTTTTTTACCTTCTATCTGATCGGGAGTTTTGTATTCATAACCTTCTTTTTCTTCGGCCATATTTTTTCATTAAACCATTTCTATCTTTACATGGCCCATGGTGGAATCATTATAGAGTATATACACTTTGCTATCATCAGCGTCATGCCAGATTGCCATTTCTCCTGCGCTTAATGTTGGCTGGCTGTCCTGGCTTATTCTTCTGGGATGGAATTCGGCTGACCCTTGAAAAGCCAGATTTCCTGTCGATCCTATGGATACATAGTTTGTGCTGCTATCTCCAAATCGGCTTGTTCCTGATACATCCAGCTTTGCATTGGGCGCATTGGTTCCTATTCCTACTCTGTCATTGCCTGCGTCTGTGAAGAAAAGATTGGCATCGCTATCGCCTTCTATTCTGATGTCATTGTCTGCTCCATCTTCGTTGAATATTGCACTTCCTCTTACATCTAGCTTCGAATTAGGCGCATTAGTCCCTATCCCAACGCTGTTGGTGCTTGCATCTATATATAGATTGCTGTTTGTCGAATCTGTACCCCAGATGATGAAGTCTTTATCTGCTTTGGATTTATTGAAGACTGCATCTCCATCTACATCCAGCTTAGCTGATGGAGAAATTGTGCCAATTCCGATATATTTATTGCTATTCTTGAGTATTAGAGCTGTTGTGCTTTCTAGCCTGAAGCCTATATCTTGGGAAGTGTTTTGAATATTCAGACCGTTTACTATACCATAGCTAGTGTGGGCAGCAGGGGAAACATACATCGCTGCTCCAGTATCGTTTGTTCCTACATATATCTCGATTCCTGAAAAGGCCAATGATGATTCATTTGTATTCCTTATTTCTATTGATGCAGCGCGGCCATCATCTCTGTTTCCTACAAATTTTCCTATACTGGGAGGCATGGGATTGGCTGCGCTATTAGAAACCTCAAAGAATGTTACAGGGCTACTGGTTCCTATTCCTACCCGATTGAATTCCGCATTTACACAGAACAGATTTTCATTGCTTGATCCTTTGACTCGGAAGTTGCTATTGCTTGATCCTCCGTTAAAAATCGCATCCCCTCTTACATCTATTCTGGCCGTTGGAGAATTGGTTCCTATGCCAATCCGATTATTGCCTGCATCCAGAAAAAATAGATTTTCCTCTCCTGTTCCTTCTATCCTGAAGTCGTTATCTGCTGCCTCTTCGTTGAATATCGCATTACCTCTTACATCCAGAACAGCATTAGGAGTGCTTGTCTTTATTCCTATTCTGTCTGCTGTAGTATCTACAAACAATACTCCATTATCCACATTCAGACTGGATATGTACTTCCCTCCTGATACAAACGCTTCTTCTAAATTTTGCCAGTATCCATTGATTGTATCTGCCCAATCCATGTTTCCTTCATGAACTGCATTGAAATTTCCTATTGGCGTATCGCTCATATTGTTACTTCCTTAAAATAAATAACTGAATTTTGAAAACGCTATTTTTTTTCACGAATGATTTCCCATGTATTTCTGTCTATTTTTACCATATTGTCTGGGTCTAATCTATATTTCCCAAACATCTTCAACTGCATCTGGTGTAGCCTGCCTTCTTTTTCTTTTAGCAATGCGGACAGGCTTGGCAGGATCATTTCTTTTAGCTGCTGGATTTCCATAAAAATCAGCCTGTCCTGCTCTTCAATGAATTCTCTTTTTGTGGCTTCTTCTTTTTCGGACATATTGTCTCCTTTTGGTGGTTGTGAAATTTTTAATCCATTCTTTGCAAAGAAATCCCAGAGCAATAAAAATAGTAGTCACTGGAGTTGGCATTTTTGCCATCTACCACAAAGGTTATGGTATGCATGCCTTCTTCTAGTTCCAGATATGGGATTTCTTTGACAAATCCTTTATTGGATGTGCTGGAATAAAGGTCTTCGCTTCCTTTTGCTATATTGTCTATCTTTATATCTAGTATCCCTCTGTCATTTCCTTTGGGTGCATGGAATCTTAGACTGTATACGCCTGCCGGGCATTGTATTGTTATACTCCAGGAGTCGCCATTGCTGTTGCTTGTGTTTGATAGGTAGCCTGAGTAGGGGTAGGTGCTATCTATCGTAGTTTCCCACGTTCCCTGCTGGATGGCTGATGGCTCATTGGTTAGCATATTGATTGCCAGGGTTGCTCCGATTGTGTTTGGCATTTCTTCGATTGTGTCCCAATTTTCATTGACCGCTTCGCCCCATTCTGTGCTGCTTATTTCCGGGATGTTCAAGGATACTGCGGATACACTTGTTGCCTGAAGCGAAATGCCTGAGCCATAGAAGTAATAATCGCTTGAACTCGCATTTTTCCCTTCTATGCGCAGAGTCAGCGTATGGTCTTTTCCTTCCAGCTCTATGCCTGTGATTTCTATGATATTGGATTTTTCAGCAGATGCAGCGTAAAGATCTATGCTGTCTTGCTCTATGCCATCTATTTCTATGGATACAATGCCTCTGTCGCTATCTTTTGGCGCATTTAGATAAAGTTTGTAAATGCCGGCAGGACAATGGAAACAGCAGGTAAATTCATCTCCATTGGCATGGGATGTGTTATAGTAGCAACCACTGTAAGGATAGGTATTGTTCAGACTTATATCCCATGTCCCCTGAGCAATGCTATCGGCCTTCCTGGATAGCATATTCCATTGGATGGGCGCGGGGATGCTTTCAGGGATTTCTTCTATGCTTTCCCAATTTTCATTTACCTGATCTCCCCATGGAATCAAGCCAATGTCTGGTTTATTTAAAGAAAAGCTTACAGAGCTTGCGCTTAGCGCGACTTCGGAGATGTAGAAATAGTAGCCGATGGAGCTGGCATTTTTTCCATCCACTACAAACGTCAATGTATGTTCGCCTTGTGTCAGTTCTAAACTGGCGATCTCTTTTACAAAGCTCTTATCTGTACTGCTGGCATAAAGATCTTCGCTTCCTTTTTCTACATCGTCTATCTTTATATCCACTATGCCGAAGCTTTCGTTTTTTGCTGTCTGAAAGCGCAATGTATACATTCCTTCCAAACATCGAAATTTCAGGCTGAAGCTGTCGCCATTGTTGTTGCTTGCATTGTATAGATAGCCAGAATAGGGATAGGTGTTGTCCAGGCCGATTTGCCATGTTCCCTGCTCTATGCTGTCTGCTTTATTCGTCAGCATATTCAGAGAAATGGGGGATATATACCACTTGGCTATCCCTTCTATTTTCTCCCAGTTTCCATTTACCTGTGTTCCCCAGTCTATGCTGTCTATTTCTTGTTTTTCTAAATCTAATGCTTTTATGAAGAACCAGTTTGTATTGTTTCCTCTGTTGATTGAACCTCTTGCCTGTATTGCTTTTCCGCTTGAGGCATCGCTGTCCTTTACATCCACTGTATTGTATAGCAGCGATAAACCAGTGCTGGCATTCAGCTCTAATTCCCACTCTGTCCCATTGCTTGTGGAAAGCAATATCGCCCTGTTTTCTGCTGTTCCATTCGAAACAAATGCTTTATTTATGGTTACTTTGTTTCCTGCTGTGAATTTATGGGTTTTTCCTGCTCCTACTATTAGATTGGCAAAGGTGCTTGCCAGGCTGTTGACTGTTGCATCCACTGCCGAATCATAGTATTCCACCGTGCAATCGCTTCCCAGGGACATCGTTCCGCTTATGCTTTCGTTTCCTTTAAGCTTTAGCCTGTCTGTCAGTGTGATCTGGTCGTTTACACTTAGATTGTAGCCTGCTAAATCCAGTACTCCCTGGCTTATAACCAAGTCCTGCCCGCTCGTGTTCAGGCTCAGGTTGCTCAGGAGTTTTGCCTCGCCTGAATTTTTATTGATTGTAAATGTTCCACCTGGTAAATTGCTTGTTGCTGTAATCTCTTGCTCTTCTGTTCCATCCAAAGTAATGGATGCTGTTCCTCCATAATTTAAGCTTTCTGAAATTATATCCCCTGCTAGCTGGATTGTTCCTCCATAAATATAGCCAGCAGACTTAATCTTGAAATATCCGTTTACATCCATATTTCCTGTTACATATAAGTTATAAAGTGCTCCAGAGCTACTATTGACATCCACAACTACATTATTAAACGCCATAGAACTGGCAGATACTGTTTGATCTGCAGGATAAAATCCATTACCAAAAACAACTAAACTACTCCCTGCGTTGACTTCGCCTTGGGTATGAGTCCAGCCTCTTGTTAATCTTATTGTGCCTGTTATATTCAATGTACCTGATGCCTTATCTATATTTATCAAAGGAAAGCTTCCTTGGGTTTCGCTTGCATATCCTGTTAGGTTCTGATTTCCAGTTCCTTTAACCCATATTACTGTTGTTCCATCATATCTATTTGTATTTGCAATCGCTATATTTCCTTGCGCATAGATTTTGCCCCCGTTTATGAATATTCCACCCGTGCTTGTGTTTTCAAATTTTAAAGTGCCTGCTACTGTTATTATTGTATTTGTTTCTATTGTTATTGTTTTTTCATAGTAGATGTTGGTATCTAATGTCAGGTTATTTAGCGTATGTGAGCCTGTTATTGTCAAATCGCTAGATGCTACTAAGGTGCTTGTTCCCGCATCTATTGTACCTGCTGTGTATGTCCAGTTTTTACTTATACGAATTGTTCCATTAAGCGTCAATGTTCCTGATACTTTATCTATCTCTACTTCTAAAAACTTTCCTGATGTTTGTGTCGCATTTCCTGTAAATTCCTGATTTCCTGTACCATTGATCAAAACTTTAGTACTCCCATCGTATGGTTCGCTGTTGGCTATTACAATATCTCCTTTGGCCTGGATTTCACCTCCATTTATATAGATTCCATCTTGATCTTCAAAACGCAGTGTTCCCAAAACCGTTAATATTGTGCTGCTTTCTATTGTTATTGTTTTGTAATACCCGATATTGGTGTCGAATGTCAGGTTGTACAGACTCATTGAGCCTGTTATGGTAAGCTCACTGGCTAGGATTACTGTGCTTGTTTCTCTGTTTATCGTTCCTCCCGAATATGTCCAGCTTCCTTTTATTGTAAATGCTCCCGCGCCTAAATTTAGCGTTCCTCCTGACATGGAAGATGTTGCATTGATGATTATGTTTTGGTCATTAAAATCCAGTGTATTACCAAAGCCTGATGTTAGCTCTAGTGCGTTTATCTCAGGGTTATATCCACTATCCACTACGCAGTTTGGAGAATTGCTATCGAAGATCGCTTTATCACCTGAATTGGGAACTCCTGCTCCCCCGATTCCACCAGAATTAGATGACCAATTGTTTGTATCATTCCAGTCGTTGTCTGTATCGCCTACAAAATAACGATCTGACATTTTCTATCTCCTTCTTATAGAAGTTATGGGACAAGTGACTAAAGTTTTTGATTTATATAAATTTTTGATTTTAAAATTTACATTTTTTTGTAAAAAAAAGTATTGAAATATAAAAAAATGGACTGATAATATATCTTTTGTATCTTTTTATTATAAAATCATAGATTTATAATAAAAACAAGTAAAAAAAAAAAAAATCTATAGAAATAATAAATAATTGAAAATAGGAATAAATATATTATTATTAGATGAAAAGATGATAAGAATAGGGAATTATACTAAGGATTTCGTGAATGCGCTAGTAGAATATGGAAAAAGGAAATATCCCAAGGATTCTATAGACTGTTTAAATGGAAATAGTATTGAAAAATAGAGAAATGATTGGTATTATATTTTTAGCACCTTTATAGTATTAAAATATAGATTTATTATAAAGGTAAGAAAAAAAATATTTTTTTTGTAAAGAAAGAGAAAAAAAAGAAAAAAATGCAGTAAGGAGAAGGAATTGAAAATAGGAATAAACGCATTATCAATAGAAGAAGGGATGACGGGAATAGGAAATTATACTAAAGATTTGGTGAATGCGCTGGCAGAATATGGGGAACAGCATAGTTATTGCATTTTGAGTAAGAAAAAAATAATGAATAGAAGAAAAGAAAACTGGGAAGAGTGGATAATAGAAAGAATGGACAGGGTTTGGGAAGAGTTGCATATACCTTATGAATTGTCAGCAAGAGGAATGGATATGTACCATACACCTTTATTTGCATGCCCGATAGTGGATGAAATCCCCTGTTTGATTACCATCCATGATGTGATACCAGAAAAGAAACCGGAGTTGTGCGGAAAAGTTTTTTTGGATTTTTATCATGCCAGGATAGAAGCGAGCCTGAGAGCAGCGGTAAAGGTAATAACCGTTTCAGAATTTTCGAAAAAAGAAATTATGGAAACCCTGGGTGTAGCTTCAGAGAAAATAGAAGTAATCTATCAGGGAATAGGAGAAGAATTTTGTATAGAAAGGGCTGAGCATGATGAAGAAATAAAGAGAAGGTTGAAATTGCCGGATAAATATATTTTATATGTGGGTATGGTAGAAGAGCGAAAAAATATAAAAAAATTGATAGAAGCGTTTGGAAAAATAGAAAAAGAGCTTTCTGGCATTTCACTGGTGATAGCAGGGCGTAAGGATGATTCTCTATATACCTTGCAAGAAGAAATAGAAAAGGCGAAATTACAGGGAAAGGTAGTGGAAACAGGGTATGTCAGAGAAGAAGATTTGCCAGGGCTGTATAGAGGAGCAGAAATTTTTGCATTCCCATCCTTGTATGAAGGGTTTGGACGCCCGATTTTGGAAGCTATGGCAAGCGGTGTACCAGTAGTAACATCGAATACAACATCCCTGGCAGAAATTGCGGAGGATGCAGCGATATTGGTAAATCCAATGCAAACGGAAAGCATAGCAGAAGGTTTATTGCTGGCTTACAAGGATAAAGAGGAGAGAAAAAAATTAAGAGAGAAGGGAATAAAAAGAGCGAAAGAGTTTACAAAGAAAAAATTTGGGGAAAGCCTTATGAAATTTTACGGGAAAATGGAAGAAAGTATTGTTAGATAAGAAAGAAAAAAGTATGAAAATAGCAATAGATTGCAGGTCTGTCTTTCCAGGAAGAGGAGGCATAGGAAGGTATGCGGAGAACCTTGGGAAAAGGCTGCCAGAAATGGAAAGAGAGCAGGAATACATAATTCTGACGACAGAGAGGCAAAAAGAAAAAATTTGTGGCAGGCAAAATGCGCAGCAATGGCCATTCGCCTGCGGGATGATTGATGCTTTCTGGGAACAGATGAAGCTGCCAGGAATACTAGAAGAGAATGAAATAGGTCTGTACCATAACCCGTGCTTTTCTTTGCCTATAGCAAGAGAAAAGACAAAGCTGATAGCGACGATTCATGATGTGGTGTTTCGGGAGAGAGCGGATCTGGTAGAAGCAAGGCTCTGTGAGTATCTGGATCGTTGGACAGAAGTGGCGTGCAAAGTGGCAGATCGGATCATTACAGTATCAGAATATTCCAAAAGACAAGTAATAAAATATTATGGAGTTGAAGATAGTAAAATAGAAGTGATATACAATGGAATAGAAAATAAATTTCAAAAAGCGGATAAATACGAGCAGGAAAGAGTAAAAAAACTATATGGATTAAAAGACTTTGTTCTGTATCTGGGAGCAATGGAACCGAAAAAGAATCTGGATTGCCTTTTGGATGCGATGAGAATAGTAAAGGAAAAATTTCCTGAATGCCAGGTAGCAATAGCAGGGGGAAAAGGCCCGCAGGAATATGATATAAAAAAAGCGATTCGGATAAGAAGATTAGAAAATACGGCAGTAGTAACAGGCTATGTGGATGAAAAAGATGTTACAGCCTTGCTGTCAGCGGCAAGAGTATTCGTGTATCCATCGGTATATGAAGGATTTGGCTTCCCGCCCTTGGAGGCAATGGCATGTGAAACAGCGACTATTGTATCGGATGCAACGTCATTGCCTGAAGTAGTAGGAGAAGGTGCCTGGATTGTAGGAAAGGAAGACAGGGAAGGAATGGCAAAAGCAATAGAGAGGCTTTTGTCAGACAGAGAAGAAGCGAGAGCCTATAGCATAAAAGGAAAACAAAGATCCAGACTATTCACATGGGAAAAATGTATAAAGAAAACATGGGAATTGTATAAGAAAGTAATTTGAAAACGTTAAATTAAAAAAAATTTGAAAAACGAAGTGCAAGCGAAGTTTTAGTTTAACGCATTGCGCTTAAACAAAAAGATAGCTTCGCCGCTGTTTTTTTATTCTTGCACGGAGTTTTTTCGCATTTAACATTGCCGAAGTAATAATAAGGTAAAAAAATGAAAATATTCCATCTTTCATCAGAGTATCCACCACAAAAGGTGTTTGGTTTAGGAAGGTTTGTACATGATATTTCGGTGGAAATGGCAAGACAAGGCCATGAAGTGCATGTAATAACAAACAGCATGAGCGGAAAGGATTTTGAGATAGAAGAAAATCAGGTGCATATCCACAGGGTTCATTTCCCTCCGCCACCCAAGCCAGGGGATGCAACGACAACAGTAATCCAATTCAATACACAAATCATAGAAAGAGCAGTGCCTCTGATAAAAAATATAGGATGCGATATAATCAATACCCACGACTGGCTTACCTTTCTCGCGGGTAACAGCCTGAAAAAGATATTTGGGATGCCGCATGTGCTGACGATTCATGATACAATGATAGGAAAAAAGTTCGGGAAGCTAGGAAATCCAGAGAGGCTGGCGGCAAATGTAGAAAAATACGGATGTTGCAAAGCAGAAATAACGATTTGCTGCTCTGAATTCATAAAAGACGAATTGATAAAAAAATATGAAGCCCCAGAAAAGGAAATCCGGGTGATTCCGTGCGCAGTGGAAGAAAAGCGATTTTGGAGCTTTGAAGAGGAATTTTTGAAAGAAAGCTTTCGGAGAGTGCTGGCAGAGCCAGAAGAAATATTGGTGACGTACATCGGGCGGCTGGATGAAGAGAAGGGCTTGGAGGTTTTGTTAAACGCGATTCCAGAAGTATTGCAAGAGAATGATAAAGTACGGTTTGTGCTGGCAGGTAAGGGAGTGATGGAAGACTCTATCCAAAACTGGGTAAATCAAAATAAGTGGGGTGATAGGATAAAATTGCCAGGCTATGTGCAGGGAAAAACGGTTTCTTATTTGTACAAGGTAAGCGATATTCAGGTGATACCAAGCAGATATGAGCCATTTGGAATAGTAGCTCTGGAAGGAATGATAAATGGCTGTGCCGTTGTAGCTTCAAAAACAGGAGGATTAGCGGAAATCGTGGAGAGTGGAAGAGACGGGACATTGTTTTCTTCAGGAGATTCTAAGGAATTGGCAAAAGCCATATTGTTTTTGGCGGACAATCAGGAAAAGAGAAAAGAAATAGCGGCAAGAGGCTATGAAAAAGCAAAAGATAAATACAATTGGGAAAGAATAACCCGATTGACACTGGATGTTTATAAAGAAGCCGGGCAAAAGAAGGATGAAAAAAAAGAAGCCAGCAAGATCTTAGAAATTCCTGAAGGAAAAACCTGGATTCTGCTGGTTGGAAAAGGCGAGAAAAAATCTATGAAAGAGACGGTAGAAAGCATTGAAATGAATACAAGAGCTGAATATGAAATCATAGCAATAGAAAGCGAGCCAGAAAAAGAGAGAGCAGGGCAACTCATGGAGTTGCTGAGGCAGGGAAAAATATCCAGAGTAATCATGAACAAAAGAGGAACAGTACCAAATAAAGGCAAGGGATATGAAATAACTCAGGCAGTGCAAATACTAAGCGAAGAGCTATTGGATTGGTTTTGCTGGATGGATTGTAGCGTGAAAGTAAAAGCAGGATGGCTGGAATTAGCACTAAAAATTTTAAAAGAAGGAAAGGCAGAAGTAGTCGCTCTGGAAAAAGAAGCAGCCAGCGAGGGAAAAGTATGGATTATAAAGAGAGAATTTTTTGTTAAATTTGGCTTGCCCCCCATAGGGTTGGAAAAAGAGGCAGGAATAGAAGAGTGGCACTACATGCATAAGCTAGAAGAAAAAAAGAGCAAGATGGCAGTATTGCAGGGATGGATAGAATAGGAAAGCGAGAAAAGAATGTCGAAAAAAATCAGAGCAGGAATAGATGTGAGAACTGTTGATATTCAAAGAAGAGGGATCGGGTTATACGTAGAAAAGCTGGTAGAAAAATTAGAAAAAAGTAGAGAATGCGAAATAATGCTCTTTGGAAATCAAGAATCGGAAAGAGTTTTAAGAGAATTAGCCCCAGTGCTAAAGCATATAGAAATCCCCTTCAGACTGGGAGATAAGAAATGGGAAGAATCCGAAGCAGGAAAGTTGTGTGACGAAATGGAGCTGGATGTATATCACGGCCCGTCTTTTACGTGCGCAATGTCAGGGAAAACAGCGAGAGTTGTAACAGCGCATGATCTATGTTTCTGGAAACACCCTGAATTCTACGATTTGAAATTTGTAAGGAATATGGAAAGAGAATTCAGGGAAAGCCTGCTGGCGAGTGATATTGTGCTGGCAAACAGCGAGGAAACAAAAAAAGATGTAGGGGAATTCATGGGAAGAGAGGAGATTCCCGTTTTGGTAACACCTCTTGGAGTAGAAGAGCTATTCTATCAGAAACCAGACTGGCTGGATAGAGAGGAATTAAGAAAAAAGTATAATCTGAAAGAACAGGTGATACTAAGCGTGGGAATGGGACAGCCAAGAAAGAATCTGGAGAGGATTTTAGGCGGTTTTGCGATGCTAGATGAAAAGACGAAAGAAAAGACTTCGCTTGCAATAGTAGGAGAAGGCTGGAGCGTAAACCCAAGAGCAGAAGAAGAGGCAAAATCGCTGGGAATTCTGAAAAATGTAGTGATAACAGGAGGAATCAGCAGATCGAAATTGTGGATATTATACCATATAGCGAATCTTTTGTGCTATCCATCGCTACATGAAGGATTTGGGCTTCCCATCCTGGAAGCAATGGCCTGTGGAACGCCTGTCGTCACTTCCGATTGTGGAGCGATGAGAGAAATAGCGTTGGATGCCGCCTGTCTTGTGAATCCAGAATCCAGGGAAAGCATAGGGAATGCCATGAAAGAAATACTGCAAGACATAAATCTGGCGGAGAGCCTGAAAGAAAAAGGAAAAGAGCGTGCCCGAAATTTTACCTGGGAAAAGACAGCCAGAGAAACGCTCCAGGGCTATGAAGAAGCAATAAAGGCAAAAGAGAAAAGGCGAGAGAAATGCCATGCTGTGGTTAAAAGCAAAGAAAAAAGGAAGATCAATATTGGAATAGATGCTCGATTTTATGGAAAAATCCAGACGGGAACAGGAAGGTACACAACGAGCATTGTAGATGCCCTGCTGAAGGACAAAGAGCAAAGATTTACTCTTTTTGGAATACCAGAAGATCATAAAATAGAAAATGCTCATCTGGTGTCAGAAAAAGAGATGCGGCTACTGGATGCGGAGTGGGAGCAAAACGTGCTAAGGAAAAGAATCCAGGAGCATAAAATAGATGTCTATTTCTCGCCTACCGGAATTTGCCCTGTGGAAATGGAAATTCCAGCAATCGTAGTAGTTCATGATCTGGGGTTTGAGCACTATCCACAATTTTATTTTGAAAGGCTATATACTCACCTGAAAAAATGGTTGAAGGAATCCTGCGAAAAAGCAAGAAAAATAATAGCGGTATCGGAATATACCCGAAGGGATATAATGAAAACCTGGGGTGTGAGTTATGATAAAATTCAGGTGGTATATCCAGGGGTAGAGCACATACTTTCAGGAAGAAAAAAAGAGGAAAGTGGCAGTCCATATATTCTGGCATTAAGCAGTGGAGGCCCCAATAAAAATATAGAAGGAATAAAAAAATCATTTGAGTGTTTTTTAGAAAGGCATAATGATTTTCCTCACAGGCTGATACTGGTTGGCAATGTACAGGAAGAGGAGAAAAAAAATTGCAGAAGAATAGAAACAACAGGGATAATAGAGGATAGAGACCTGATAGCACTCATGCAAGGAGCATCATGTCTTATTCATCTTTCCTATTTTGAAGGATTTGGGATTCCAGTAGCAGAAGCTATGGCATTGGGAATACCAGTAATAGCATCCAAGAGAGCATCCTTGCCAGAGGTTGTAGGAGATGCAGGGATTCTGGTAGATCCAGACAATCACGAAGAATGTTCAGAAGCGATAGCCAGAATATTGCAGAACCAGGGACTTGCCGTGTTGTTTTCTCAAAAGGGGTTATACAGAAGCCAGTCCTTTTGCTGGAAAGAAGCAGCAAGGCAAATATTGGAATGCCTAGAGAAAAATATAGATAATCAAGAAGCAGCAGCCATAGAGATTGCACAGAAGCAGCCAGGGCAAAAAATAGCACTTGTATCAACATGGGGCGTGGATTGTAGAATTGCAATATATACAAAAGATTTGGCCTATACTCTTGAGCAGGAAGGAATGGAAGTAGTAATACTGGCAGAAAAAGCTCCAGTCATAAACGATACCACAGAAGGAATTGTAGTGTGTCGCTGCTGGCTACGGGGAAATAGCTTAACAGAACTATGGGCAGAAATAGAAAAGCAGAGTCCTGACATTGTTCATATACAGCACCATAGAGCTTTTTTTCCAGATGACATTCTGGCATCTTTTTTGTGGAGCCTGAAGAACAAAGGCATTTCAGCCATAGTCACATTTCACGAAATTGTCTCCAGTGTTCCACAGCCTATTTTCCTGGCTCCTGATAGAATTCTAGTACAGACGGAGCAGGGGAAAAAAACACTGCTGCAGATGGGAGTAGGAGGCGAAATAGATGTGATAGCGCAAGGACATAAAAAACTATATGAAAGAGCCATCCAGAGCAATAGAAAAAAATTCGAAAAGAAAATCCAGCCATGGATTTCCGTCCATATCATAAGCAAAGAAACAGACAGACTGGGACTCCATTTTTTTAAATCCTGCCTGGAATCCCTGCGAGGCTACCCGGATGAGCTGATTGTAGTGGATAATGGCTCTAGCCAGGAAGTGCTGGATATGTTGCAAGAAGAAATGAAAAATTTCACAGGAAAAGTAATTTATAAGCCAGAGATAGAGAGTTTCCATGAGCTAAGGAATATAGCCATAGAGAACATGAGTCCTGATGCTACGCATCTGCACTGGATAGATACAGATGAAATATACTTCCCTGAGCAACTGCCAGGGCTCAGAGAAGCCATGATGGATGGAACAATTTCTATGTTCAGAACAACGCTGGTTCACTTCATGAAAGATCCGGCTACTTTAGAAAATAAGCAACTTAAGCAAAATGTATTCCGATGTACCCCATATTTGAGGTGGACAAAAAATGTACACGAAGTGTTGGAAGGAAAAGCTCAGGGGCGTAGTGCGTTCATTCCAATAGAACATCTGCATTTTGGATATTGCCGCCCTCAATGGCAAACGTTTCTAAAATGGATTCGCTACGCCATACTAGAGTATAAAAATGCCAATATATACAGAGAAGAGACGATAGAAAGAAGAAAATTGCCTTGGCTGAGAGGATCAAGAACCCCAGACACGATTCTGGATGAACGATTTCCCAGGCTGCATGCCTATCAGGGGGAATATCCCAAAAGCTGTGAAGAATGGCTTGTACCCTGGATAAAATCGGGAAAACCATGGAAAGAATATTTGTATGGTCTTGTGGATCACAGATTCTGGGAGTGGTGGCAATCCCTGAAAACGCAAAAAGGCTCATGGCAAGAAACACTATCAGAAATCATCGAAAAAATGAATTGGGAGGAAAAGCAATGAAAGTACTGATGCTTACCATGGAATATCCTGAAGCTACAGGAAACATGCAGGCAGAGTATATTAAAAATTTAGCACAGGGTCTTAGCCAGGAGGATGTGCAGGTGTATCTGGTTTCTCTAAGTTTTGAAGAAAAAAGAGAAAAATGGCACAAGGGAGTGCATATCCATAGGGTTGAAGCAATGGATTTTCCCAGCTTCCACTGGGTTTCGGATGCTGTTTTGAACAATATGAAAACCCTGGAAGAGGCTATAACGATAGCAGAGAAAGAAGCGTGGGATTTGATAGTAGCTTATGATTGGGCATGTGCACTGACGGCAAAATCGCTCAAAACAATCTATGGAATTCCGCTCATCGCTCACATCCATGATCTGGAGGTCTCAAAAAAAGGCGATTCTCTGCTAAAAGAAGAATACTATATAGCGGAAATGCAAGGCTGGATTTGCCAACATGCTGAAAAAATTATAACAAGCAGCCTGTTTATGCAAGGCAAACTCAGCAGCATATACAATATCCCGCACCAGAAAATACAGGTCATTCCTCTTGGAATAAATCCAGAACAATGGGTAACACATTGCAACCTGAAAGATTTTAGGCATCTCTTTGCTTTAGCAAAAAGCAAAATAGTGCTTTTCTCAGGAAATCTTACTTTATCCCAGGGGCCACAGATTTTGTTAGAGGCAGCAAAGCAAGTTTTACAGAAAATGCCAGACACCACCTTCCTCTTCGCAGGAAGAGGAGAACTATACCAGGACTTAGCCCAAAAGGCAAAGCAAATCAGCGAAAATATTCTGTTCCCAGGGCAACTGAAAGGGAAAGCACTTGTTGCTGCCTATAGAATAGCAGATTGCCTGATCATTCCCTCTCTCTACGAACATTCTGCCACAATTGCACTAGAAGCAATGGCCTGCGGAACACCTGTAATAGCCACCGATACAGGGGCACTCTCAGAAATTATAGATGACAGAAAGAGCGGGCTTAAAATACCCCCAGATGATCCACAAGCTTTAGCCCTGGCTATTCTTGGCTTACTTTCCGATTTTCAACTGGCGCAAAATTTAGCGGAAAGAGCCATGGAACAGGTACAAAAAAAATATCTTATATCATATATAGCCTTACAGACGAAAAAGATTTATCAGGATACACTAAGAGGAAAATAATTCCATTTAATAGAATAAAAATACAGAAAAAGGAGAAAGTATGGAGTATAAAAGGCCCGAACAACTAGAAGGGAAAAAAATCCAGGGGCATGCAGGCAAGCCAGCAGGGCAAGGGCCGTTTATTATAGTGTATCTGGTAATAAAGGACGGACGGATAGAAGACAATACATATCAAACGTATGGGTGTCCTGCCTGTATAGCCTGTTCCGAAGAAATATGTAAGTTAAGCAAAGGCAAAAGCCTGGAAGAAGCAAGGGAAATAGGGCGAAAAGATTTAGAAAAAGAAGTAGGATCATTGCCACGAAGCAAACAGCATTGCATAGAATATGCCTTAGAAGCCTTGATCAATGCTCTTGGAAAGATAGAAAAAGCAGACAGTAAGGAACTTTAAATACAAAATGAGGCTTCCAGAAAACGCAGGAAAAGCATTGGAAAAAAGTGGATGCAGAATTTATTTTTCCCCAGTCTGCACCGCTGTGCGGCATGGGGGGAACGGGGATATGAAATAAAATAACGATTATTTTTTAGAAAGGATGTTTATGGGATATGTAGATGGTATAATACAAGAGAGACCATGCAATCCTTCTTCTTGTCCCCAGGGCGGTGAGGAGAATAAATCAAACGCACCGATATCATGCGTTGATAGTACAATGAAGCATTCTACAGCAATTCGAGCCAAACTGGATACATTGGGAGGAGTTTCCGAGTACAGAGTAAAATCAGAATGCTTTCGTATACCTCTAAAATCAGGGGGATCCATAAGCCTGGCATGGAATTTTAGCCCATATATGGCACCATATGTTCTATCGGTATTAGAAAGTGGAATACCTACTTACGAATCAGGTTGGTTACCAGCAGGTAGAGGAGGATTTTTTTCCTTTTTCCCCTATCTTACGCTATCAGGGCAGTACTACACAGACCAATACCATCGGCTTAGCGGAGGAGGCTTGCTGCGGTATCTGCTAGAGGAAACAGAGGATACATACCAACTTTATAAAAGCTATAACAGAAGCTTTTATAGTGCCAAATATGACCTTACAACAACATACTTCGAGGAATACGATGAACAAACGCAGGCATACTATGTATATGGA
>JABWCH010000474.1 GCA_013359215.1 Candidatus Brocadiia bacterium
GGAAGGCTTTCTCTGGACGGATACCCAAAAATGGCTTCAATCTTTTGGAATCCTGGAACGAATGACCAAAACCATGCGAGAAGCACAGGATAATTCAGCTTCCAGAGGCTCGAAAAAACGAGAGAGCATAAGGCGAAAGCCAGGCGTTTCTCCCCTTGTGTACTCCAAATTCCTTCTGGGAAATACGGTCTTTCTTCAGCTTGATGATATTTCCGATAATTTGCCCGCACTGACCGAAAATGTCGTGGGAATCAGGATGAGCCATGAGCTGGAGCTTGCCTATCAGAAAATAGAATCCTGTATAGGCGAAAGAGTGCGCAAAGAAATGGCTCGCACAGGGCATTCTTCTCTTCTGGGAACCTACATGATGTCCCTGCTTTCTTATCCTGATCAGCCCTTCCACTTTGGCCCGATCTTGCATCCATCAGCCAAGAAGGAACTCCCAGAGGAATATTTTTTCCTGGATGAAAAAGAAAAATTCCTGATGGAAAACCCTGGAATCATTGATCCAAAAGACATTCTGGTGATTCCATACGATTTACCAGAAGAAGCCATCTATCCCAAAGAAAGGCTCCTTCTGGAAATTGTAGAAAAGGAAATCAAAGAACATCGCCGATGCCTTATTTTCGCCACGTTCACAGGAATTCGAAATGTAACCGTCCGCATAGAATCCTTGCTGAAAAGCAAAAACTTCCGAGCAGTAACCCTGAAATCCACTGTGCCACCCGAAACCAGGATTTCCTGGGTAAACGAAAAGGTAAAACAAGGCTATGAAATCATCATTGCCAATCCTGAGCTTGTAAAAACAGGACTGGATCTCCTGGATTTTCCAAGCATTGTATTTTTCGAGACAGGCTACAACACCTTCACCTTGCGGCAATCATCACGTCGCTCCTGGAGGCTAGGTCAAAAAAGAGATGTCAGGATTTACTACCTGTTTTACCAATCTACCTTACAGGAACAATGCCTCAAGCTCATGGGTGCCAAGCTCGAAGCAGCCATTGGAATCGAAGGAAAATTTTCCGAGGAAGGACTCGTTGCCATGAGTTCTGGCGATGATCTGATGAACGCCCTTGCCAAATCCATCGCAGGCAAGATCGAGAATACCGATTCTGTGGAAAATATCTGGAAACGGATGGCGCAAAAGGCTCCCAATAAAAATACCCCATTCCCAGAGGAATCTTCCTTTATTATTCCAGAAGCAATTCCACAAAGTAAACTCATTATGATCGAAATCATAAGACAACACGGAAAACGAAGAATCATCGAGCATGTTGAAGGAAACGAGCAAGAAATCAAGAAAATCATGCAGGAAACACAGAAAACTGCCCAGATGCTTCTTTTTTAAAATGGAGTATTGATATAAAACGACTTATGAACGATTGCGCCGGCGCAATTGCCATGTCATAAAACGAATAAAGACTACTCTGAATATTTTTTTATTCTTTGCGATTTTTAAAAGGCTAAAAAATATGATTTATTTTTTAAGGAATTCCCCATGAAAACCAATACAGAAGGCAATAAATCAGAAAAAATTGCATCCACACAAGTATGTATAAAATCCCTCAAAAAACGATATTGAATCAAGAATCTCCACCTAAATCATGGGATGGTAGCCAAGATATCTGATTGCCAGTTATAGAGCCTTTAAATATTGTTTCGACTATCATTTTCATCATGTTAAACCATGGGCGGGATGATTCAGGTATTCTTCCTGAATTAATAATTTTTTTCTTATTTACCATTTTGACAATTCTAATATCTTTTATTCTTAATTTTTTATGAGCGGATTCAGGCTTGATTGCTATATTTAAATCATTAGGTGACGGAACAGATGGATAAATCCATCCTTCTGAATTTTCATCATCGAACCATACACGGCACATAGAAGCCGATATACGATGCAAATACTCTGTGCCTTTACCAACGGGTTTTAAAAATTCAGATCTGACAAATTCTCTTAATATTTGATATGATAGCATACCATCTTTGTCATAAAGTGGCTCACCATCAATTTGGGTTTCTATAAAATCTTCTGGAACAACTCTTGTCAAATTAAGATGTTCCATTTGCTCATATTTTATTATATATACATGTTCATCAGGTTTGATTAATAATTCTTCAAATGGAGTTTTTAATTTTTCTGATACGTACAATACGGGTTTACCTTTAACGTTACACCTGCCCATCTTAGCATCTTTAGCAGGCGGTTCCCAACATTCTGATGTATCTTTTATTAGATATTCAAATTTTCTAAGACGATAAAGTTTAGAAGAATTTTTATAGGTTTTTGATACAGAGAATGATCCAAGTAAATTTAAAAATGAAATCAAAGCTTTATCTATTTGCAAATCACTCTTTTTTCTTAAATCAAGTTTTCTCCATTTTTCGATACAAGATAGTACTCGTGATGGATGTGGTAATTTAATATAATCTTCCATTTGCTATTATGGTTCCTTTCTTAAATTTATAACATATCCATGTTTTAGTAGCGCATTAATGTTTTTTTAATTCTCTACTCCTCCCAATCCACATGCCCCAAAGGCAATCTTCCCAGTTCCGCCTTATGTTGCTTCCATTGTGGCATAAACTTATCCATATAAGCAAGAAACCTTTCGTTATGATGCCTTTCCAGGAGGTGAAGCATTTCATGCGCGATGATGTATTCTATGCACTCCATGGGCTTTTTGGCAAGTTCCAGATTGAGCCAGATTCTTCTGGCTTTGGGATTACAGGTACCCCATTTGGTTTTCATCTTTCGGATCCGAAATTCGGCGATGGTGAGGTTCATCTTTTTTTCGAGAGCAACGATATACGAGGGAACCAGTGCCTTGAGCTGGCTTCTGTACCACTCGGAAAGAAGGGTCTGCCTTTTTTGGATAGAGGCTTGTTTGGGGATATACATATCCAAGGTGCTATGCTTCAAGACTATCCTGGCAGGGCCGTTTTGTTCTATTACATGGAGCAGGTAGCGTTTGCCCAGGAAATAGTGGCTCTCTCGTGGGATGCACTCTCTGATTGTTTCACGGTTCTGGCTCTGGAATTTGGCTTGTTGCTTTCGTATCCAGGCTGTTTTGGAAATAATAAAAACCCTGATGGTTTCGGTGTCCATTCGCAGTGGGGCAGAGATTTTTACTTTGCCCTGGGGTGGATAAACGCTAAGGTGGATGTTCTTTATGTCCTTGCGAATTACCTCTATGGAAATATCGCCCAGGACGAAATTCTTTCTACCTCGTCTTTGTCCTTCAGAATTCTGTATATCTCATACTTGATGGGGTTTTCTCTGGCTATATTTCCCCGCCAGTCGGCCATCTTACTGGAATGCACGGCTTCATCCACTGAAATCGCCAGGCTTTCGTCTTTCCCCAGATTGTTGTACAAGGCTCGCTGTGCGTTTGTTCTTATGGTTATGGGCAAATCGCTACGCTGGATGTTGTAAACTTTTTTCGTAAGCTCTGCTATCTTTGCTAGATATTCCTGGTACGAGATGGCTTTTGCTTTTCGTTCCTTGATGATCTCCTCTAAAAGCCTGGACATTTCCGCAAAATAGGCAGGGTCAGTCAGATGCTCTTTGATGATCTTCACCCGCACATTGTTTGCAATGGTTTCCGAGGAAGCATCCTCGCTTTTTCTGATTCTTTCGGGCAAGGCATCTATTGTTTTTTCTATGCCATGTTTGAGCAGGATTTCCAAAAGAGATTGGTCTTGGAAAGGGTCAATGCGTTTGCTATCTTCTGCCTGGATGTAGGTATCCATCAGGTGGCGCATATCGGATTCGTAGGTCTTGAGGTCGAGAACCTCTCCGCTCGCCCTGCGGATTTCCTCCCGCAATTTCCCATAGAAATCCACTTTAGCCTGGATTTCTTGCATTTCCTGGGGCGTATATCCAGCCTCACCGAGTTCCGTGGCGATGTTGCTGTAGGCTCGTATCAGGCTGACAACGCCTTTATACAAGGCAACCCGCTTTGCCTCGCTATTTTTTAAATCCGCTTCCTTTTCTGGATTTCCACAAAAATAGCGGATGAACGCCAGGGAATCTTTAGGCGACTCTACATTTTCGCATAAAAGGGCAAGGGCTTCCAGTGCGTTATCCAGGCGTTCTCTGGCTTTGCTCAGGCGGTCGGGCAAAAGCACATCCACGTCTTTTTTATCGAAACGGTCATAGTCCAGTTCCGAGGTATATACGCTAACCGCATTTTCCACCTTGCAGAACAAATCTTTGTAATCCACGATATACCCAAACTGCTTGTCTTCGCTATCCAGGCGGTTCACCCGACAAATAGCCTGAAACAGCCCATGATCCTGCATCTTTTTATCAATATACAAATAACTGCAAGGCGGGGCATCGAATCCAGTGAGAAGCTTATCCACCACGATCAGGAGTTTCATGCTGGCAGGCTCTTTTATGAATTTTTCTTTTGCCTTATCTTCATACTTTTCGGTCGTCTGTTTGCCCAGAAGTGCTTTGTAGGTTTTATAGACAAACTCTTTTTCGGTTTCCGTGCTGGCACCTGTATCTTCTGTTGCAATATCCTGTGGTATTGGATTATAGGAAGTGATGAGAGCGCACTTGCCTTTTAGGGGCGTACTCTGGAACATATCGAAGTATCGGCTTGCTTCATGGATGCTGTTTGCTATTAGGATCGCATTGCCAAAATCACTGCTCAGTCTTGGTCTGGTGCTGAAATCCAGCACAATATCGCTGACGATTTTTTCGAATCGCTGCCGAACGCCCAGAACTTTTTGCATGGTTCCCCATTTTTTCTTCAAGGCGAATTTTTGGAAATCGTTCAGCCCTTTTGTTTTGGCTTCAAACCAGGCATCCACCTTTTCAGGAGAGGAAAGCCTCTGGTCAATATCACGGGCTTCGTACATCAAATCCAGAATCACTTCGTCTTCTACTGCTTCGTTCATTTTGTAGGTGTGGATATACTTTCCAAAGACCTCCATGCTGGTTTTCTTGTCTTTCTTGAGAAGCGGAGTTCCTGTAAAACCGATAAACACAGCCGTTTGCAGAACGGCCTTCATTGCCTTGTGCAATTTGCTGGATTGAGTACGGTGGCATTCATCCACAAAGACGAACAGTTCGCCCTGCACCTGGGCTGGTGTTTTTTCCAATTCTTCGATGAACGCATCCGAATCCACCCTTGCGCCAAACTTATGCATCAAGGTGCAAAGCAAGCGGGGATTCACCTGGTTGAGATGCTTCATCAAATCCTTTCCGCTTTTGGTTCGGTATATTTCTTCCCCTGTATCCTCAAAGACCCTTTTGATCTGCTTATCCAGCTCGATCCGATCCGTCAGAATCAGCACCCTGGCATGAGGGTTGTTTTCCAGTACCCATTTTGCCAGCCACACCATCACCAGGCTTTTGCCACTGCCTTGCGTATGCCAGATAATCCCGCCTTC
>JABWCH010000475.1 GCA_013359215.1 Candidatus Brocadiia bacterium
GTGAATTCTTATGGGGAAGTTATTTATTATTTAATTCTTATCGCTTAAGGCGAATTTTTTTTATACAAAGATGGAATAAATCCTTGCACAGGTAGAACAAGACTAGACTGCCTTGGATGGTTAGTGTAAATCGTGATTTGCCCTCGGAATTCGCCTGGGGTGATATTCTCTGGAATCTGGGCGTTGACATGGATTTGATAATAGATTCCAGGAATCAGAGGTTCTACTTTTATCAATAAAAAAGACAAGCTGGACTCTATTTTTTGGATTTCAAAAGATTCTTTTTCCTCCACAGAATAGACCATAAATGTTTTTTCTATGTTCTTTTCTTTTCCTAGAATTCCCATATTCAGAGAAGTTCTGCTTATGCTGATTTCTCCGCTTACTTTAGCAAAAATTGGAATTTCGATGATAGGTTTTTCTGGAAAATTGCTATGGATGAAAACTTTTCCTTGTATTACCCCAGAAGGGATTTCTTTTTTTGCAATCGCCTTAAGGCACAATGCTTTTCTGGCTTCAGGATAAAAACCATCGTACATCTGAGTTTCATAGACAATATCAAAGCATTTTGTCTTGTCTGCATTGAGTTCAAAATCTATGCTCTTGATGGCAAAATCAGGAAAATTTCTAGGGGAAATCCACAGCCTGGCTTCTCTTTGCTTGCCTTGAGGAAATTCGCCTAAATAGAAATTAGGATGCGAGATGTAGTTATCTTTAAGTACAGTGACATCAAATGTTGCTATCGTAGGTTGGGAGGAAAAATTATGAAAAACCTGTATCTCCCACCTCAAATACCCGCTATTTCTGCCATGAGGATTGAATGTAACTTCTAATTTCTTCTTTTGCCCTGGAAGAATTTCTTTGCTTTCCATGGATGCGACATTACAACTACAAAAAGAATGCACTTTGAGGATTTCCAGTGTTTTTGAGGAAGCATTGTAAATTTCAAAAAAACAGGCCACTGGTTTTGTGTCTGGAATTTTTCCTAAATGGTTGATAGAAGGTAGGATTTGTACATCCTGGCAAAGTATCCATAAAGGAAAAAGAAGCAGAAAAAAAAATTTTTTCATAAAAATCCCTTTAGTTTTGCTCTATAGATCAATCCCCTCGTGGGAGAGCAGCCATTTTTTTCTCCATATTCCACAACTATATCCACCCAGGTTTCCATTATGGCTAACCACTCGATGGCAAGGTATTAGTATAGGCATTGGATTTTTTCCATTTGCTCCGCCTACTGCCCTGAAAGCTTGTTCATTTTTGAGTGCTATTGCTATTTCTTTGTAAGATACTGTTTTGCCATAAGGTATTTTTGACAATTCACCCCATACTTGTTTCTGAAAATCACTTCCTTCTAGCACAAAAGGGATGCTAAATTCTTTTCGCTTTTTATGAAAGTATTCATCCATCTGAGAAACACATTTTTGTAAGCAAGAAGGTATTTTTGCCTTTTTGGTACACTCTTTTTCCTGAAAAGAGATAGAGTGGATTCCTTCCTCGGTTCCTTGAATTTCTAACAAACCAATAGGCGATGAATAATAGGTTGTGTATTTTTCCATTGTTTTTTCCTTATTTTATTAATATTACATACCGAAATCCCCATCGTATATCATTCTGGTCGTAGCGTGCTGTGTTGCGGTGGGTGGTTCTGAGATAGAATTCTGAATCATGCCAGCTTCCACCTCTTAGAACTTTCCAAGGCCAGCTCGCTTCTTCTTTGGTTACCAAAGGGTTCATCGATGGAATTTCTTGATAGGCAAATTTATCATAGGAATCCAGACACCATTCTGAGACATTGCCAGCCATATCCATACAACCATAAGGAGAAGCACCATGGGGAAAACTGCCTACCTTTGCCAAATCAGGAAAGCCATCTTTGTCTCTGGTATTCCCTGCTGCAAAGTTTGCATAGTACTCTTTGCTGCCATTTTGTACACTTCCCCACGGATAAAAAAAGGCTTTTTCCCCTCTGGCTGCCTTTTCCCACTGGGCTTCTGTAGGAAGAGAAACATTCTTTTGTAATCGGCTAGACAACCATTTACAATATTCCATAGCATCAGCCCATGTTACCAGCACGACAGGGTATTCTGCTTTTCCTTCTGGTGCAGTCTTATTCAAAGGATCCCAATTAAAAGGCTCGGCTTCTTTTTTAGGCAGATACGGAATCGAATGCTGCGTTGCCTTAATGAACTCCTGGTATTCCTGGTTGGTAACTTCATAGCGTTTTATGTAATAGGCATCCAAATGGATTTTACGCATGGGCTGTTCGTCTTCGCTTCCCTTTTCACTGCCCATAATAAACTCTCCTTCAGGGATATATATCATTTCAGATAAATTTTTGGGTAAAGCGACTGCATTTTTTTCAAGGGAAGATGATGAAGCATCATGGATTTCCTTTTCTTTGCTCACGAAAGGCAGATCTTTTGGCTGCTTAGAAGAAATGCGTGTTTCCATCATTTGCAACCTCTTCTCTAAATTCTGAGATTTAGAAAAGTAATAGTACGTTCCAATAGAAAGAAAAGCTAAAGAAATGAGAAGAAATAGAATGGAAATTTCTTCTCTTCTTTGGCTTCTCCAAAAATTTTCTCCTTCTGTTCCTTTAGGAGGGATGATTTTTGTTTTACTACGGAGGATTTTCTCCACCCTCACAGGAGAAATTTTCATTTCGCGAGAACGCCCCTGGATATATTGAATTTCCAGAGGATGGAGATTACCTTTGATATATAGAAGCTGGATTTCCTTTTCCAGAATTTCTACTTTTTCTTCAGACAGAACCAAATCGTATTCAATTCTCAAAGTAGAATTGCTCAGAGTATGGCAAGCCTTTCTCAATTCGCCCTTTAAAAAAAGAATGGTTTCTTTGTATTTAGGGTTGTTGCCAAATTTTTGAAGCTTTTGTATCTGGCCACGATAGGATTCTTCAATTTTAGCTATTTCTTGCGTGTTTTCTTCTATTCCCAAAAGTTCATAGTAGTTTGGGTCTTTTATTTTTGGGGAAACGCCCAATAGATAATGATATATATTTTCCATGCAATTTTGGTGATAAGAGCCTATCCGACACATAATTTTAGGCGAAAATTTTGAGGCACTTGGAGAGCGAGGAGAAAGTGACAAAATTGCTGCAAGTGTAGCCGTAGCTACTCTGAAGACAATTTTGTCACTTTCGACGAAGCTATCCGAGATGCATCGAAATTTGCAGCCAAAAGGATTTTTCGGATAGACCAAAAATAAGAGTATATTTCTAAAGAAAATTTTGCTTTTATAAACATCGCGACTTGTGCCAGTTGAAAAGCCTTTAATCTTTGGCCTGAAAGCCTGCGTTCCGCAGCAAGGGCGTTACATATCCAGGCACTTTGAATGATGACAGTCCCTAGTAAAAATTCAAAGAAAAGATGCAGTCCTGAAAGCCTTTTTCAATGAGCAATAGTTCTTTTGCTGGAACAATGAGGAGCGCGGCAATGCCTTTTTTGCCTTGTTCGCCCAGGAAGGCTCGATATACAAGTTGCTGTTGAGATTTTAATGCTACTTCGATTGCTTTGCCTTTAGGGAAAGGTCTGGACTGTTGCCAGAGTAGCTCCAGATTTTCTTGAGTCCCCATCTTTTTGCTGAGGGTATCCAGGATTTCTTCGAGACTTCGGGGCAATTCAAAAACCTTGATTAAGATCGCGGGGCCATTTCCCTTGATAGATCGTAGAAGGAGCATATCGGATTGGGTGTTTTTGGGAAGCAAAACCCAGTCTGCGGGGCGCAAAAAAGTGATGCCTAAAAGTTTGTCTGTCACTTTATCTTCCTGGATGGACAAATAGGATGAGGCATTATCCAGCAAAAGGGTTTCGCCTTTTTTTACCAGTTTATGCAAAGTAAAAGAAAAAGGCACAAGCTTGTCTTCTATGCCCCACGCTTTATTTTCTACAATCGCGATAAAATATGCACCACGCGCGATTCCTCCTGAATACAGAGGCATCCATTTCCCTAAAAAAACTTCAGCCCAGGTTGCGTATATCCATTTGCCTGGTGTGTACATAACCCCAGAAACAAGCCGTGATGGGATCTTGCATGCTCGGCTAAGAGAAACATGGGCTATGGCAGGCAGATTCCTGGAAAAGCCTAAGAAAAAGGCCAGTTTATTGCCTTGGGGGGTTTTCTTTTTTTCCAGGTTTTCCTGCACCCAAAGGGCAATTTTTTGCGCTATATCTCTGTTTTCTCTGCTGTTGCCTTGAATATTTTTGGCATATTCCAAAAGAAATTCTGAATCCGAAGGCAGATGGATTCCTGGCTGGATGCTTTCTTTTGTTTGGGGGGAAAAGGCTTGTGTTTCTTGCTCATCAGGAGATCGGAGGATTGTCTGTCCCTCTTTGTTTCTCTGGTTTGGGCCAGAAGGGATGGGAAAAGGAAAATCAGAATGGCGAATGTACATTCGGTCTATCTGTTCTATATCAAAAATAAAAGGGGCGGGAATCTCTGGAAAGTTTTGTCTTACTTCTAGGGCATATTCTTTGGGGACTCTTAGTACCTGGAAAGATCCCAGGCTATAGCCTATCAGGTTGCCATTAGCGTCCATTTGGGCTTTTGCCCAAAAATTTTTCAACTCGCTTGTTGTAACATCGAAAGTATGGCATTCTTGTTTTTCCAGGTTAGCCCAAAGCACTTCTTTTCCCAAATATCGCGCTCTTGCATCGCATGCTCCCATCCGATCTCCCGATAAAACAAGTCCTTTATATATCCTTCCATATTCTAGTTTGCTTCTGGCAGCAATGCCTTTTAAAAAATCGCTTATTTCCAGATATATTTTTTCCCCTGGGACGCTGATTAGCCTATTTTTATTCTGGATCAGTATTTTATCGCTTGCTGTAATGACAAAAATCTCTTGCCCTTTCTCTGTCTGGCTGGAAATATATCCCGAAAGCACAGAATAGTCTAAAGAGAGGACACAAGAGATTTCTTCTTTTTCTTCCCCATCTAATCTTCTATATTTTTCTTGTTTTTTTATATAGCTTTTTTCTTGTTCCTGCCATTGGTACACGACTTTTGTATAGCCTACATGCTTATCCTGAAAAGAATAGCTATACCAGAATTCCTGCGATAGCAATCGGCAGCATATAAGCACAGCAAAAAAGAATAGCGTTTTTTTCATAGCCAAAGTTTCCGAAAATGCATA
>JABWCH010000476.1 GCA_013359215.1 Candidatus Brocadiia bacterium
GTTTTCATTTTTATTGCTCCTAATCATATTTGTTTTTGATAGGAGTATAATTCTTTATTTTTTGTTTTCAACAAAATTTACAACTAGCAAGTTGGGTAACATTATATTACTTTAAAGGAAAGCACTATGAAGATTGGTTTTGTTGGTCTTGGCAAAATGGGAGCAAACATGGTGAAACGTTTGCGTCGTGGTGGTCATGAAGTGGTTGTTTATAATCGCTCCGAAGAAAAAGTAAAAGAAGCAATGCAAATAGGAGCGATTGGGTCTCAATCTTTAGAAGAGATGGTATCTTTATTGCCTCCCCGCAAAGTTGTATGGCTTATGGTGCCTTCTAATGCTGTAGATGAAAATATCCAAAAGCTTTTGCCACTTCTGAAAAAAGACGATATTCTGGTGGACGGAGGGAATTCGTATTGGAAAGATACCCAAAATCGAGCAAAAGATTTAAAGGAAAAAGAGATCTACTATGTAGACTGCGGCACAAGCGGCGGGATATGGGGATTAAAAAACGGATATTGCCTGATGTTTGGAGGGAACAAAGAGGCTACAGACTATATTGAATCTATCTTCAGAACTCTTTCTCCTGATAATGGTAAGGGATATGTATATTGCGGAAAGAGCGGAGCAGGCCACTTTGTAAAGATGGTTCATAATGGGATTGAATATGGAATGATGCAGTCTCTGGCAGAAGGTTTTGAAATCATGGAAAAGTCACCCTTTGCGCTAGATCTTACAAAAATATCGAATGTATGGCAGCATGGAAGCGTTGTCCAATCCTGGCTTTTAGAATTGGCGGCAAAGGCATTGGAAAAAGACCCTTGTCTTTCTGGAATCAAGGACTACGTTCAGGACAGTGGAGAAGGAAGATGGACAGTCCAGACAGCCATAGATCTGGACGTTCCTGCCCATACCATTGCAACATCTCTTTTTAACCGCTTCCGCTCTCGCCAGGAAGAATCTTTTGCCATGAAACTGCTGGCTGCTTTACGCAACCAGTTTGGAGGTCATGAAGTTAAGGAAAAATAGAGGATGGAAAAAATTTCTCATGCTATTTTTGTTCTTTTTGGTGCATCAGGCGATCTGGCAAAGCGCATGGTTGTTCCCGCTTTATTCAGACTGTTTTGCCAGGGATTTTTGCCCCAGAACTTCCAGATGCTTGGTGTGTCTCGCAGTTTTTTTGAAGACGATGCTTTCAGGAAAAGCATGGCAGAAGGTCTTGAAAAGTTTGCCAGAGGCGATTCTGTTTCTTTGGAAAAACAAAAGGAATTCCTTTCCAGAATATGCTATTTCCCTATAGAATATTCTCAGCCAAAGGCATATTTCTCGCTCAAAGAAAAGCTGGAATCTATGGCAATAGGGAAAGAAAAAAACTATTTTTTTTATTTGTCTACGCCTCCTCTGCTTTTTGAGGAGATTGCCATAAATTTAGGGAATTGCGGTCTAAATCTTGAAAACGAAGGCAAACGAACCATTGTTGTAGAAAAGCCTTTTGGCTATGATCTGGAGAGTGCCAAAAGATTAAACAAAAGGCTTTTGTCTATTTTCCAGGAAAGCCAGATCTATAGGATTGACCACTATCTTGGCAAAGAAACAGTGCAAAATCTTTTGTTCTTGAGGTTTGCCAATGGTATTTTTGAACCTCTGTGGAATCGTGAGTACGTACACCATATAGAAATAACCTCTGCTGAATTTTTAGGAGTAGAAAACAGAGGCGGATACTATGATGGGTCTGGCATTTTGAGAGATATGGTTCAGAACCATTTGTTGCAAATGTTAGCATTGGTTGCCATGGAGCCGCCTTGCATCATAGAATCTAATGCCATCCGAAATGAAACGCTCAAAGTGTTTCAGTCTTTGCATAAGATGTCGCACCAAGAAATCCTGCAAAATACTGTAAGAGGGCAGTATACATCTTCTTTCATGCAAGGAGAAAAATTTTTGGGTTACAGAGAAGAAAAAGGCGTTTCCGACGAGTCTCGAACAGAAACCTTTGCTGCTTTACGCTTTTATATTGACAACTGGCGGTGGGCAGGCGTTCCATTTTATATCAGAGCAGGAAAGCGTATGCCAACCAGAGTCACAGAAGTTGTTATCCACTATAAGCCAGCCCCTCTTTCTCTGTTTACCCGTGGCGGTCTTTTTCCAGGGAATATGGACAAGGAAGCCTTGTGTGAAACGTGCAATCAATTGGTACTGCGTATTCAGCCCGATGAAGGCATTCTTCTTAAAATCAATATGAAAGTGCCAGGGCGAGGGTTTGTAACCCAAAAGATCAACATGGGGTTTTACTATAAAGAGCTTGCCAATGCCTACATTCCTACAGCCTACGAACGTCTGATTCTGGATTGTCTTGAAGGCGATTCTACTTTGTTTTCCAGAGCTGATGCAGTCGAAACTTGCTGGGAATTCATAACCCCTATTTTAAAAGCATGGGAAGGCGATGAAATCAAGCTTTATGGCTATCCCTGCGGTACCTGGGGGCCACAAGAAGCCAACAGTATTTTTGAAGATAAGGCTTTTGGCTGGCGTTACCCTTGCAAAAACTTGGCAAGCGATGGGCTTTATTGTGAGCTATAAAATGGAAAAAATTGTATATTTTCAAAATAGCCAGGAACTTTCTTCCTTTTTGGTAGAAGAATTTCGGCTCCTTGCAAACAAATATGCTTTAGAGAAGCGAAATTTGTATGTTGCCATTTCTGGAGGAAATAGCCCACAAGGTTTTTTTCGCCAGCTTGCCTTTCAGGCTCAAAAAGAAAAGTTCTGGAATTACGTCCATTTTTATTGGGTAGACGAAAGGTGTGTCCCTAAAGATCATCCAGAAAGCAACTATAGAATGGCAAAAGAACTTTTGCTAAAGCATATTCCTTTGCCTGAATCGAACGTCCATCCCATATTTGGAGACGCGCTCTCTCTTCCTTCTGAGATCTTGCGATATACAAAAGAAATCAAGTCCCACGTTCCTCTTAGGGAAAGCATTCCTCTGTTTGACTGGATTTTTTTAGGCATGGGAAGCGATGGTCATACTGCTTCTATTTTTCCTGGGCAAGAATCTATCATAGAATCATCCGAAACATGCACAATCTCAGAGCATCCCCATAAGCCTCAGAAAAGAATCACATTGACCCTAAAAACCATCAACAACGCCAGGCGCATCAGCTTTCTTGTTCTAGGAAAAGAAAAGGAAAGAATCATCCAGGAAATTTTTCAGCGTAGCCAGGGACATTGGAATGGTTGTTATTCTTTGGACAGGAATGAAAGCGTTCAAAAGTCTTTGTACTCAATATAAGCTATTTCGGACAAGCCGAAACCAAAAATAGGGATGAATCACGAATGAGACGAATATACAAATTACGCGAATGAAATTTTTATAAAAACTATTCGTGCCATTCGACCATTCGTCTTATTCGCGATAAAAATCTTTGCTTTTTCAGAAAACATCTAACTACTTATTTCCTCTGTGTTTCTCTTAAAAACGCGACTAAGGAATCAGAATTAAATAACTTCCCCATTTCGGAAAAAAATTTACCGCAGAGGCACAGAGATCGCAGAGAAGAGAAGATAAAAATTATACTACGAAGAATATGAAGAACACGCAAAAGCAGAGACAATATTTTTCGTTATTCTTCTCTCTTCTCTGCGTCCTCTGCGCCTCTGCGGTGA
>JABWCH010000477.1 GCA_013359215.1 Candidatus Brocadiia bacterium
TCTATGGCCTCAGATAGATCTGGAATTTCAGGGGCAGCGGGTTCTTCCTGGGCAGCTTCTGGCAAATCTGGGATTTCAGATGTAGCAGGCTCTTCCTGAGCTACTTCAGCAGCTTCTTCAAAAGCATCAGATAGATCTGGGATCTCAGGTGTAGCAGGCTCTTCCTGGATAGCTTCTGAAACTTCTTCAAAAGCATCAGATAGATCTAAGGTTTCAGGGACAGTTGTCTCTTCTTGCGAAGATTCGATAACTTCTTTAAAAATATTGGATATATCTGTAGGACTCTCTGAGGTAGTCTCTTGTGTTGCACCACCCAAGTCTAAGTTCCAATCGATTGATTTGTCCCCTGATTGCTCTTCTTCTGCACTAATTGTAGTAGCTTCAATATTCTCCCCTATATTGCTCAAATCAATTCCCATATCCAGGTTATTTGTATTTGTTGTTTCAACAGGCTCAGATATTGAATCTTCCATGGGCGAAATTTCGAAAAATTCTGCTGCTGTAGAACTAGACAATGTTTCTTTATTTGTGTTCTCTTCTGGAGCAGTATCCCACTCCGCATCGATTGCAATCCCACCTTCCAGGCTTTCTTCTGAAGAAATAGGAGCTGGTTGGTCTATAGAAAGTTCAGGCTCAGGAGAAATAGAAATTCCAACAAGATCATCAGGAGCAATCACAATCCCAGAATCCTGGAAAAGATCGTCACTTTTTGGCTGTACTACCGCTACATTTACCTTTGGAGGTAAAGGCATGGAAGTGCTTTTTCCTTTGAGGGTTTCAGGAGCAGGAACAATCGGGGTAGCAGATTGGATAGGAAACGGCAAAGAACCTATTGCATCTTCCATATTAGGATATATGGTGACAATAGAAGAAATACCAAGCATATCGAAAAGATCAGCGACCTTTCTGGGAACTTTTACAAGCTTTACATCTCCATCTTTTTCTTGGAATTTATCCAAAACTTTGACTAAAATACCTAAGCCTGTACTATTCATGTAGCCTATTTCAAAAAAGTTCAGTATAAGATATTTGATGCCTTCTTCATATAAGCCTAATGTTTTAGATTCAAATTTTTTTACTGTAGTTCCATCGATAGATCCTTTCATGTGCAATAGTGCTACAGAAGATCCATCGGTTAATTTTTCTTTAGTAAGCTGAAAATCTAAATTGCCCATGAAACAACCTTTCAAAAAAAATTACCCAAGGTGTTGCCCTGGGCTGGCATAAACAGCCCTTTCAGAGCAAAAAGTTCCTGGCTTTTCCATTTGCGCAACATGATTATAGATACTTGAAATCCTAAAATTGATATAGAAATTTAGCTTATTCTAACTAAATAGAATAAAAATTTCTAGTCTAATTCCTCTACACAGTAAAATTTTCTCTAATTTTAATTTTTTTTTATAGAAATGCAACTATTCTTATCTATGAAATTTTCAGGAGGGCCTATGAGAATCTTGATAGCGATTTGCCTCTTGTCTTTTATTTCATGCGATTCCTGGATATATTCTTCCTATGCTGTAAGGCAACAAGCCGTTAATGAATCAAAAGATAAAGCGAAAAACCCAATAGCTCTTTTGCTTGTAAACAAGTCTCCTTCTGATTTAGCCAAAGATGGGGACTACTTTATCAGTCTTCTTTCTCAAAGTTTACCCCAAAATGTTTATTTTATTTCAAAAGAAATGCCTTCCAATATATCGCCTAAAGAGATAGGAAAATATGAAGAACTAAAGCGCAGGGAATCCGATGTGTTACTTTACTTTATTTTATCTTTTGAAGAAAAAAAAGAGGAAAACCACGATGGGTCTTACTGGATTTATGCAAATGTAGAAATAAAAATGCAAGATCTTTTAGAGGAGAAAGATCTATGGCAAAGGTATTTTCAGACAGACAAAGGAATAATCTCCTGGAAAGGAAAAGAAAAAGGGAAAAGGATTGCTTTAGAAGAATTGAGCCAAAAAGCCTCGAAAGAGCTTGCTATGTTTTTATCTTCTTTAACTTTGGAGCAGAATAAAAGAGTAAGGCTGAACGCTTGTTTCAATACCCAGGAGCAACTACAGCTTTTTCTAAGCGAACTTACGCGCTTAGAAAAAGCAAACCACTTCCAGATTCTCAAAAATCTTTTAGTGGTTTCTACTTTTATGGTTGTGACTTTAGAATCAGAAAAAGATCTGCTTGCTTTGAAATCCCTTTTTGAGCAAAGCTGCCAAAGCGTTGGTATTTCTACAAGCATTTCCCTAGGCAGAAAAAGCATTCTTTTGGAAAGCAAAGAGTAGGGTAATTCTATTATTTTTGGGTAAAATTTTTAGGAGAAAATTTCCATTCTATAATCATAAAAAGTCCAATTCCTATGAGAATAAAGGTATCTGCGAAATTGAAGGTCGGCCAATGGTATTTGCCAATATAAAAATCCAGAAAATCGCGTACACCATTAAAAAATATTCTATCCCATAGATTTCCAAATGCTCCGCTTGTAATAAAAGCTAAAGAAACCATATAGCCCCTGGATGCACTGTTTTTTAAAACCAAAAATAAAATAAAGCCAATGGCAATAATGGAAAAAGCTGTAAGAAGGGTTACCTGTCCTTGCAAAATGCTCCACATTGCACCTCGGTTAAAAGCTGCTTTTATGTCAAAAAAGCCAGGTATAATGCTTTTGCTATGGCGTAATGGAACAAAAAGGTAGGGGCTGGAAGAAAAAAAACTTGCAGGAATTTTTTCTTTGGAAGTATATACATGGATTTCTTGTTCTTTTTCTAAGAGCAAATAGCGATTTTCCCTATCATGTATCCAAACTTCTTCAGCAGAACCAAAGCTATTCACCTGGGTATGGTGGGAAAGCTGGATGCCTTTTTGTTCAAAGTAAGATCGGAGTGCATAAAAATTATATTGTTCTTGTGTTGTTTTGATTTTATTTTTTTCCATGCTAAAGCAATATTCAGGAGTAAAAACAATCGCAGGAAAATAAGAAAAAGCAATATGCTTGCTTATGATGTCCAGAAAAGCCAGCAATAGAGAAAGCCCTAAAAACAAAAAAACATTTTTATGGTTCATGAAAATTTCCTTTTTATATTTTTTCAAAAGAAAAAAAACTTGGTTAGAAAAAAAATTCACTTAGAGCCTATCCGAAAAATAATTTTAGGCGAAAATTTTGAGGCACTCGGAGAGCGAGGAGAAAGTGACAAAATTGCCGCAAGTGTAGCCGTAGCTAAGCTATCCAAGATGCATCGAAATTTGCAGCCAAAAGAATTTTTCAGATAGGCTCTTAGGAATCAGAATTAATTCTCATCACTTATAGTTTTAGTGGCTATATGTTGTATTTCAGAGGCTTTTGTGCATTAGGATATAAAAAGTATATGATGCCTTCTTCCACCTTAAGACCCGTGCTTTTTTGTAAAGTTTTTGCCCATATCTGGAAAACAGGAAGGAATAATGCAATATGGTTTTCCACCTCTTGGAGCGTAATAATATCGGTTCTGTAGGCAACAAGATATATTTTATTTTTTTCCTGAAAATACAAGTCTATCGTGCCTTCTATGTATTTGCCTTCTTCGATGAGAGAAAAAGGGACAGCCCTAACGAATCTTTTGCTACGTAAAATTCTGCTTTGCAAGCTAGAATGAACAGCATTGTCGAGCATTTTCCATGCCTGTTCTTTTTCTTTGGAAGTTAAAAAAACTTTTTCTGTTTCTTGTTGTAGCAAAGAGTGGATTTCATAGGGCAGAAAAAGGTCATCCTGGACACAAGGCTTCAAGGAAGCCAATACTCTATGAACTACTTGGGAAACAGGGGATTCATCATCAATGGAAGTTGGGATAAGCATATTTTGGGAGGCGTTAGCCCAAACCATTGTCTTCCTTTCTTGCCATTTTTGCCTTTTCTCTTCCCATGGCTGAGATTCCAAGCATAAAGAATTGGCGGGAATTTTAGGGACAAGCTCCATGCTTTCAGGGGAATAAGGGATAGCCTCTTCATGAGAAAAGGAATAGAAATCAGCACTGCTTGTTTGCAAAAAAGGCTCTAATAAAGCAAAATAGCCGTTTCCTTTTGCTGCTGTTGGTAGAAAAAGGTAGTCTTTAGCTCTTGTGGCTGCAACATAGAGAAGACGGATTTCTTCGGCTTCATTCTTTTGTTTTTCCAGTTCCATATTGTCATCAAAGCCTGTCGTTTTTAGCTCCACGCGCCCAGTAAGCTTCACTTCTAGGGCTTTCTTCTCTTTAACGATGATAATATTGGCCGAATGAGATTTTTTTCCTGCCAGATCGCCTAGAAATACCATGGGAAACTCAAGTCCTTTGGCTCTGTGAATGCTGATGATTTTTACAGATTGAGGGATGTGTGCTTCCA
>JABWCH010000092.1 GCA_013359215.1 Candidatus Brocadiia bacterium
TCTCAAAGATCAAAATGATAATGTTCGATGGCGTGCGGCTGAGGCTTTGGGAAAGATAGGGCCTGAAGCAAAGGAAGCAGTGCCTGCTCTCATCCTTGCTCTCGAAGATCAAAATGATAATGTTCGATGTCGTGCGGCTGAGGCTTTGGGAAAGATAGGGCCTGGGCCTGAAGCAAAGGACGTAGTATCTGTTCTTATCCGAGATCTCCTGGATCCAGATGAAAACGTTCGCATTAAGGCGGCCAATGCTTTGGGAAAGATAGGGGCTAAAGCAAAGAAATCAGTGCCTGCTCTCATCCTCGCTCTTAAGGATCAAGATGCGCTTGTTCAATGGTATGCGACTAAGGCTTTGGGAAAGATAGGCAAAGACGCAGTGCCTGCTCTCATCCTCGCTCTTAAGGATCAAGATGCGCTTGTTCAATGGTATGCAATTGAGGCTTTGGGAAAGATAGGCAAAGACGCAGTGCCTGCTCTCATCCTTGCTCTTAAGGATAAAAATATTCGGTATGTGGCTGAGGCTTTGGGAAAGATAGGCAAAGACGCAGTGCCTGCTCTCATCCTTGCTCTCCAAGAGCAAGATATTCGAGCATCTGTGGCTTTTGTATTCGAGCATCTGTGGCTTTTGCTTTGGGAGAGATAGGGCCAGAAGCAAAGGAAGCTATGCCTGCTCTTATCCTCGCTATCAAGGATCAAAATGAGAATGTTCGAAGCTTTGCGGCTAATGCTCTAGGATCAATAGGGAGTGAAGCAAAAGACGCAGTGCCTGCTCTTATCCTTTCTTTCAAGGATGAAGCTGCTCATGTTCAAAGCTGTGCGGTTGGGGCTTTGGGAAAAATAGGCAAAGAAGCAGTTCCTTCTCTCATCCAGGCAATCAAGGATCAAAATGAGCATGTTCGAAACAATGCATCTTTGGCTTTAGGAAAGATAGGCAAAGAAGCAGTTCCTTCTCTCATCCAGGCAATCAAGGATCAAAATTTAATTGTTCAAAGACATGCGGCTTTGGCTTTGTTAAATATGGAGACAAAGCCAAAGGAAGCTGTGCCTGCTCTCATCCTCGCTCTCAAGGCGCAAGATCGCACTGTTCGAGGTATTATGGCTTTTGCTTTGGGAGAGATAGGGCCAGAAGCAAAGGAAGCTGTGCCTGCTCTCATCCTCGCGCTTAAGGATCAAGATGAGTATGTTCGAGGGAAAGCGGCTGAGGCTTTAGAAAAAATAGAGAAGAATACGTTAAAAGAAAAAGAGTAGGTAAATTTTTTGAACCAACCAATACGAGATGTCCAATACGAGATGTGGAATTTAGCGATGATCGACTCGGAATCTTATGGACAATGTTATGAAAAAGGGCAAAGAGAAAATGCTGCAAACTGAAAAAAATAAAGAAAAGGATATTGGCTTTGTTTTACCTTCTGAGATTGTTATCTCTCATATCGCCTGTCTCCTCCAGGACAATGATCCTTGTCTGCAACTCGCAGCCTTGAAAATTTTGACTGAAATCGCAGCAATGTGGGCGGAAAAAATGTCAGAGTTTGCGAGCGCAGTATCACTGATAGCGCAGATATTGGAGAACAAGAGCAAAACAGAAGAAATCCGCGCCCAGGCAGCGAGAGTTTTAGCGCATCTATTTCCCTATGCTACAGCAGAAACTATTAAGGCCATGGCAGCCTATACCCAAGAGCTACGTGATCGCTGGCAACAAGTTAGCCATGGACGAGAATTGCCGTGTGAGATCAAAGAAAAAGCCAATATCTTGTCAACTATCCCGATTGATCTTAAGACTAATCTAGCGGACAGGATGCGTAATCTCGAAAAACAACGCGATCTAGCAGAATGGCTACTCAGCAAGGGACTGGAACTGCTCAAGGCGTATGAGGAACAAATTCGCCACACCAAAGAAAAAGCCAGAATCGCCCTGCAGAAAGCCAGCGAAGCTTTTGATCAAGACAAATGGGATGAGTGCGGTACTCTGGCCTGTGCTACGATGGAAATAGTAGATGGATTATCAGGGGAGGAGATTGAAAATATCCGCAGCCAGAGCAAAGGATTGGTCAGGGCAGCCATGATTCGCCGCCCCTTGCGATATAAAACACCAGCATATCAAGACGATGTGTTGTGCTTGACCTTTAGTCCTGATGGAAAGACCCTGGCTTCTGGCGCAATGGACTGCACAATAAGGATATGGGATGTGGCTGGCGGCAAATGTATTTCTATTCTTCAAGGCCATACAGACAGTGTAGCTAGTTTGGCGTACAGTCCGGATGGAAAGACCCTGGCTTCTGGCTCAGGTGACTGCACAATAAGGATATGGGATGTGGCTGGCAGCCAATGTATTTCTATTCTCCAAGGCCATACAGACAGTGTTGTCAGCTTGGTGTATAGTCCTGATGGGAAGACACTGGCTTCTGGTTCACAGGACTGCACAATAAAAATATGGGATTTGGCTGTCAGTCAATGTATCTATACTCTTACCGATCATATATATTGGATATTTAGCGTGGCATACAGCCCCGATGGAAAGAGGCTTGCTTCTGCCTCAAAGGACTGCACAATAAAAATATGGGATGCGACTAGCGGCCAATGTCTATCCACTCTTGTTGGGCATACAGACTGGGTACATAGTGTAGCCTATAGTCCTGATGGAAAGAGCCTCGCTTCTGCCTCAAAGGACTGCACAGTAAGAATATGGGATATGGCTGATGGCCAATGCTTCTCTACTATTCTCAATCATACCTGTTGGGTTTTGAAAGTGGCGTACAGTCCTGATGGCAAAACCATCGCTTCTGCTAGCGAAACAGTGAGAATATGGGATATAGCTAGCAGACAATGTCTCTTTAGTTTCCAGGGGCATACGGATTATGTCATAGACTTGGCGTACAGTCCTGATGGAAAAACAGTTGCTTCTTCTGGAAAAACAGTGAGAATATGGGATATAGCCAGCAGCCAATATCTCTCTAACCTACAGGGGCATACGAGTTGTGTCAGGAGCGTGGCATACAGTCCTGATGGTAAGAGGCTCATTTCTTGCGCAGAAAACACAATGGTAATAGACTGGGATGTAGATAGCAATCGATGCCTTTCTTCTTTTACTATATGTGCGCCTAGTATTCGTGGCATAGCCTATAGTCCAAACGGCAAGACACTTGCTTATGGTGGCTATGACTCTACAGTGAGAATATGTGACATGGAAAACGGCAAATGTCTCTCTATTCTTGAGGGACATACAGCTTCTATCACTAGCATAGCATACAATCCAGATGGCAAGATACTTGCCTCTGGCTCCTTTGATAAAACAATGAGAATATGGGATGTGGCTAGTGGTCAATGTCTTTTTTTTCTTCAGTTATATCCGAATTATATCCTTAGTATGGCGTACAGCCCAGATGGCAAGACACTTGCCTTCGCCTTTGATGACAACACAGTAAGAATATGGGATGTGGCTGGCGGTCAATACCTTTCCATTCTTCTCAAGCATGGAAATTGGGTCACTAGTTTAGCGTATAGCCCAGATGGCAAGACCCTAGCTTCTGGCACCCATGGCAAAACTGTAAAAATATGGAATATAGAGAGTGGTAAATGCCTTTCTACTCTTTATGGGCATAGGGAGACTGTCAATAGCGTGGCATACAGCCCTGATGGAAAGACGCTTGCTTCTGCCTCTGACGACAAAACTATAAGGATATGGAATGTGGCTGACTGTCAATGTCTATCGACTCTCCAGGGACATCTCGGATCTGTCAATAGCGTGGCATACAGTCCTGATGGCAACACTCTCGCTTCTGCTTCTGATGACAAAACAGTTAGAATATGGGATATGGCTAGCAGAAAATCTTTATCTATTCTTACTGGATATCTGGAAACTGCCAAAAGCTTGGCACACAGTCCTGATGACAACACTCTCGATTCTGGCTTAAAGAACAGCTTAGTAAAAATATGGGATACAGAACACTGGACTAACAGAAAGATTTGGTTAGACTCCAAACTCGTTTCTTTGAGCTACATCATCGATGTTGCTCTGCCTCAAAATCCCAGACAAATCGCTGAGACTGTATTCGAACATCGCGTCCGCCATACAGATTTGTCCTTGGAAAAATTCCCAGCAGTTTACTTGTGGGACAGATTGCCCCGCATGTTCGAAACTGAATGACACTGATAATGCAGAGAAAAGCTTTTATATTGTTTATATATAATGAATTACCTAATAACAATAAAAGTGGACTTTCGATGTTTTTTAAAAGATCTTAGCTAAATTTTATAAGACTTAGAAAATTTTTTCATGATCTTAATTTTACACAGAACATGCCAAAATTAATCGTTATCTTTATTTCTTAAGAAATTGTTAGAAATAATGATAAGAGAAAGATAACAATAAAAATATCGAAAGTCCACAATACAACAAAAGGAAAAACATGGAAGATTTATTTGTAGCGTTGCAAAGTGAAAATCAAGATACCAGAAGGAATGCTTCCAACAAGATAGCAAAGATGGGAAATAGTGCTATTCCTCATTTACTTCCGCTACTTGATTGTCCCAATAGTGAAACGCGTATCCAAGTCCTTTGCCTACTCAAAAATATAGAGCTAGGCGAAACGGCAAAATCTGTCTTACAAAAGGCTGCTGAAAAAGAAGAGAACGAAAAGATAAAAAATCTGATTAGATGTATCTTAAAAAAAGAGAATAAGATAAAAAAATATTTATTGGAAGCAAAAAAATATTTATTAGGGGAAGGCACAGTGGAAACACAACTTCCCCTGCTAACGCTATTCTTCATAGGTATAGTTTTTTTTACTATCAATGCTATCATAGATTTTCCAGCTTGGAAGAATAGACCCCAACCTTTTTACATCCACCATAAATACTACCTCTCAGGACAACAATGGTTCATACTATATATGATGGAAGGGAAGATTTTAGCTCAAATATTCCTTTCTGGTTATTTCTTCATGCTTTTAGGATATCTTTTCCGAAAATTTATCACAAAATACTCTATTTCCAAACTGGCTACGCGTGCTACCATTGTCTTCACTTTCGGCTATTTATTCATGATATCCGTACAAATCATGCAGCAACATCTTCGGTTTTTCAAGTTTGAATCGAAATTCCGTGAAGATATCTTGGCACTTGCCGAATGGGCAATCCTCCTAATAAAATCTTTTAACGAATTAGGGTTCGCGCTCTTGAGCATTTTTTTTGGTAATGATGGATTGAAATTGGCAGAAAATTTGGAATATGATTCTATTTTTATATTGTACCTTCCTGGTGCTATTTTTCTGTCTTTAGCATACTATTGTTACTGTAGCGTTCCATTCCTAAGGAAAGAGCAAAAAATCGAAATTCAAAAAACTGCACAAGCCAATGTAAAATTTCATCTCTTGTTTTTTGCACTCTTCCAGATACTGGGGATGGTATTCGCATGGACAATCCGTGCCGAAGATAACATCGATTTAACTTATTTTTTATCAATATTTTGTGGTTTAGTTTCTGTTATTCCTGTTTTGATGCTCCTCGCACAAGCATGGCATGCCTTAGAAAAACACCCAAATGCCATTTCGCCCAAAAAAGCTATAGGCTTTCTCTTGATCCCTGTCTTCAGTATTTACTGGATTTTTGCTATGCTATATTCCCTTGCTAAAACCTACAATTCTCATATCAAACGTGAATCTTTACGCATCTCTCCTATGAACAAACACCTGCTACTCTCGTATCCACTCTGGTCTATAACTTTGTATTTTACCCGATTTAGCATTCCATTCAGCCTAATCGGCATATCAATAACCATTTGCTTCATGATTCATATCTCAAGCAGAACCAATGCAATACAAAAATTCAAAATAAAGAATTGCTATAAAGACTCCAATATAAAGAAGATAGAGAAAAAAAAGAAAGGGAAAAAATAAAGGCTATTGGTTTTATGATATGATCTATGCATGTGAACAACTTAGATGTTCTTCTTGATTTTAATCTATATTGACTATAGAATCCTTTGCGTTAATAGTTTTAGGCATGTTTCATGTAAACATGCTTTTTTATTGCCAAAGGGCGTAGCCAACATTGCGCTTAAGTATAATCGTGCAAGGTGGACTTTCGATATTTTTTAAAAGATCTTAGCTAAATTTTATAAGGCTTAGAAAATTTTTTTATGGTCTTAATTTTACACAGAGCATGCTAAAATTAATCGTAATCTTAATCATTATCTTCATACATGTTAAGTTTTAATAGCTTGTCTTACAATAGATTATGTTATCTACTCAAGGATAAGAAGAGCGTAGTGTAAGCTTTCTGTAAGGAATCAAAAACAGTACCGCATGGCAAATCAAAAAATTTTATTCGACTCTTGAGCCTGGCGCAAAAATAAAAATGGGATACCTGTTTTTTTTATTCCTGAAAGAAGGCTTACATGAAGCGATCACTTCAGATAAAACCCGCTTGCTTTTTTGGTTAATACAAGCTATTTTTTTTAAGATACTTATAACTTAACACGTATGACGATTAAGATTACGATTACGATAAAAATATCGAAAGTCCATATATAGTAATGAAACTGAGCAAATAAATCGAAAAACTTCCGTAAGTCTTTGGCAATCAAAAACTGTAATTTAACATTGTCAAACTACTATAAGTTAATCAATAATCAAAATTTAGCATTGCCAAATTAACTTGAAAATGCTAAATTACTTCAGTTGATTAGCAAATACTTACAGGAGTTTCCTGATTTATTCAAAGTCCACATTAGTTACCCAAAAGGAGAAAATATGGGCGATTTAGAAAACCTCACAGAAAGACAAGCCAGAGAAGTAGAATACCATAAAGAATTTGCAAAGCAAGTAGCTGAGCAATCTCCTGAGGTAAATTTCTACGATGTTGTCTCCTCCCCAAGAAGGCGTTGGTGGAATGGGTATTGGGCAATGTATTCTTATCTTAGAAATTGCCCACTTCAAGGAAAGAGAGTCCTTATTGTTGGCTGTGGCTTTGGAAAAGATGCTTTGAGGATTGCCAGACTAGGAGCAGAAGTTTATGCTTTTGATATAAGCCTGGAATCTTTGAATCTCGCAAAAGAGTCTGCAAAGCAGCAAAGCTTAAAAATCGATTTCCAGATGATGACAGCAGAAAAGCTGCTTTATGATTCTGATTTTTTTGATTATATTCTTTGCAATGATATATTGCATCATATCGATATTTCCGTGTCTATGAAAGAGATAAAAAGAGTGGCTAAAAAAGATGCCATATTTATGGCTAATGAGATTTATTCTCATAGCATTACCAATGCAATACGACATTCCTCCATAGTAGAAAAAAAGCTCTATCCTATGATGCAAGCTTTTGTATACCAAAGCAAAAAGCCTTATATTACAAAAGATGAGAAAAAAATGTCTGAAAAAGACATCCTCCAGGTATCGGAGCAATTGAAAAAAATCTTGCTAAAAAAATACTATAATTTTCTGGTTACCAGAATTTTTCCTGATAAGTTCCATTTTTTGAATATGTTGGATAAAGTGCTGCTTACCATGCTTTATCCATTCCAGTCTTATTTAGCAGGAAGAATTTTTTTGGTTGGGACTATAGAGAAGCAATAGAAATCGGGAGGATTTTCGGTGTGTTTATGCAGGTTAAAAGCCGTAGGGATCTACCCAAGTCGGGTAGATTTCCCGGCTAGATTATTAAGAAGCTTTAATAATTTTAATGGTTAAAGATTCCATCTGAGGTGGAATATCTTTAAGAGCATGTATAGATCCCAAAATGGCAAAAGCATCAAAATTTTTAACAAAAGAACTAAAATAAAGCATGAAATTTCCTTCTTTTGCAGTACAATAATGTTGTATTTTTGGATCTTTTTTTCGATAGTGCCAGCTTGCAGAATAGATTATTCTTCTGCGAATTTCGCCATGATTTCTGGTGCTATGTCACCATTTGTAAAAACATTTTGAACATCGTCATGGTCTTCTATCTTGGCGATCAGGTTCAAAACCTTTTTAGCATTCTCTTCGCTTACTTCAACCATATTTTTGGGCATCTGGATGATTTCTGCTACTTCTGGCTTAAGCTCTGCGGCCTCTAAAGCAGATTTGATCTTATGGAAATTGCTAGGAATTCCAGTAACTTCGAAAAATTCTCCGCTTTGTTCCATATTTTCTGCCTCGGCTTCCATAATGATATTCATGAGCTTTTCTTCATCTACCGATGTTACAGGTACTGTAAAGAAAGCTTTTTTTTCGAACATGAAACCAACGCAGCCTGCCTCGCCCATTTTTCCGCCTGAGTTATCAAAAATTTTGCGTAATTCTGATGCGGTTCTGTTGCGGTTATCTGTGACAACGTCTACCATCACAGCAGTTCCGCCAGGGCCATAGCCTTCATAGGTCAATTCAAGAAGCTTTTCTGCCCCTTCTTCGCCCGAAGCTTTTTTGATGGTTCTTTCAATATTTGCTTTGGGCATATCCGCGCCTCTTGCTTTATCGATTGCATCTCTAAGTTTGGAATTGGTCGTTGGATCAGCTCCACCATCGCGGACAGCTAAAATAATATTTTTGGACATTTTGGAAAATACTTTGCCTCTTTTAGCATCCGCTGCACCTTTAGTATGTTTAATGGTTGCCCAATGAGAATGTCCAGACATACGTATCCTTTCAATAAATGGGTTTTCTAAAAAAAAGGTTTGCATGAAAAAGGCAGGTTACAAAAGTAGCCCAAATACCTTGGTTTTTATGCCATGATATTTGGGAAAGAAGGCATTTTATTGCTATGCTATTTTTGAACAGGGTATACACTAATTCGACGTTGGGATTCAAATTTTACTACACCTTCAATAAGGCTATAAATTGTATAATCCTTACCACATCCTACATTGAATCCTGACCTGAAATGGCTTCCGCATTGTCTTACCAGGATTGTTCCAGGGTACACAACTTGACCACCATATCTTTTGACTCCTCTATACTGAGGATTGCTGTCGCGCCCGTTTTTCCCAGCGCCCTGGCCTTTTTTGTGAGCCATACAATTACTCCTTTACGATCTTTTGAATACGGACTCTTGTGTATTTATGGCGATAGCCAATTTTTCTCTTGTAGCCTTCACGTCGTGTGTATTTAAAAATGGTCAGCTTTTCTGCTTTTCCATGTTTCTCTACAACACCTTGTACTTTTACACCCTGCAAATAGGGTGCACCAACGGCTACTTCGTCTTCATTTTGATAAAAAACTACAGTGGAAAACTCAAGTTGAGTTCCTGGTTCTTGCTCTCTAAGCTCTATTTCAATCGCTTTTCCAGGAGCTACCTGATACTGTTTTCCGCCATCCTGAATGATTGCGTACATAAATGCTATTCCTTTCTGAGAAGCATAAAATATAGATTTTTTTGGTTATATTTTTATATTTTTATTTTTTAGGGAAATTTTATCCGTTACTGGAATCCGCAGTAAATGCTTTGCTGCTTAATTCTTATCCCCTGAAACCATTGATAATCAATATTTTTTTTGCATTATATCGATTTTTTTTTTGAAATCAATAAAAATTTAAGAATTTTTGCTTCTACATTTTAGCCGACAAAAAATCTCCACACAATGGGGATTTTTTGTAAGCTTGCCCATGCTGAATTCTTGGCTGCTCAAATCGTAGCGAAGCCTGTTTCCGAGAAATGGGACATGGTCTTCTTCCCATTTTTTTTCTGCTTTCCAGCGAGAAAGACCTATTAAAATTTTTGCGGCTTCCCCTGCCATGATACCGCCTAAAATAGAATTTAAAACGCTAATAGCAGGAAATCGTTCCGAAGATTTCTGAAAAAACTGATCGCAATTTTCTTTGACCATTTTATGAAACAGAGCATGTATATATTCCTGACTCCATGTACATAAAAGACAAGCTGTTTCGCCAGGAAGCAAAACTTCTGCCTCAATAAAAGTGCGCCCCATTGCGCCATTGATCAGAAAAGTTTCCTGCGACAAGAGTCTGAGATTTGTATAATACCTTGCTTCATTGTTATCTACAGCTAAAATCACAAGAGGGACATTCCATACTTCTTCTGGTGCTTCCTGGATGGAAACAGGATAGGTCTTTAGATCCAGGGAAGGCCAGGAATGCCTTAGCTCGCGTGCAATCGCATCTACTTTATAGACCTTTTCATGGTCTTCTGGCTTAAAAAAAATACATCGGTTGAGGTTGCTTAAGGAAACTTTATCAAAGTCCACTAAATGCAAGGACTTTATCCCTAGCATAACCAAGTTTTTTATAACTTCTGTTCCTACAGCCCCCGCCCCTATGACAAGAACACTATGGGAGGCAAGAATCTTATAGAAATCGCCAAAGTATCTGCGTGTTCTGTCTTCTATATCGTTATCTTGCAATGTTTCCATAATTTTACATTCAAAATTTTCATTAAAAACTAAATTCTGATCGTTTGCTAGAGCTTTTTAAAATTGGAATCACGCTTTCTAGCCACATAAGCTGCTGGATGCGATATAAATTGGCTTATCAGGAAAGATGATCAGTCTTTCCCTATCCCTAATTTTAAATAATAATTTAAAATGCTTATGGATTTAGCTCCTAATCTAAATACATCAGAAAAGTATTTTATCACGAATTTTGCGAATGGACGAATAGCACGAATAGATCATCTTATTCGTGTTATTTGTGTTATTCGTGGAATAGCACGAATAGATCATCTTATTCGTGTTATTTGTGTTATTCGTGTCATTCGTGATTTTTAAAATTAGAAGCTAAGTCAATAAGCGTTTAATTTAATTCTCGGTCCTTATTCTTTTTCTTCCAGAGCTTTTGCAGAGAACTTCACTTCGAGGTTTTTCCATGCGCCGCCTTCTTGTATTTTCCGACATACGTTCAAAGTAAAAATGACATCTTGGAAGGAGACATCGATTTCAGGCTCAATTACAACGGAAATATTGTTTTCCTTGCCTCCCTCTCCAAACTTGCTAAGAATGCTTTGGATATGATGGTATAGCCTCTGGTATTTATCGGTTTCGCTGAACTTATGCGAGTCTGCCAGGATTATCGTTTCTGCACCCGATCTCATAAGCTGGATACGGATTTGTTCGTATGGGTTTGTCTTGGCAGCTACGCTAAAAACGCCCTGGTCTTTAGGAAGATGAGAAAGCAGCATGCCCTCTTCGGTTTTAAAATTCAAAGAACACATAAAGAAAATCAAAAGCTGGAAAGTGACATCAATCATAGGTGTCATATCCATTGTCGTTTCTTCTTTTGTGAGTTCTTCTGATAAATTTGACATAAAGCCCCCCTTTTAGTTTCCCGCAGGTATTCTGGCGGCAAAAGAAATTTTATAGATTTTTTGCTTGGCACATTCTACCATAACCTTTTGAATGACTTTGTAGGGAGCGTCAATGTCTCCTCGAATCAAAACAGATCGGTTAGAGTTATCCTGGCTATCTCTGGAATTTTTAGACTCTTCAAAAAGCAATCTAGCCAATTCGACCCAGTTCATAAAACGGCCAGAGACTTCGACCCGCCCGTCTTTATGTACATTTAGAATCAGCTCTTTTTGGTCAGCCATTTTTTCCTCTTTAGCCTGGTCTGCCAAAGGCAATTGCAATTCTGCTCTTTCGACTTGCACCATCTGGTTGACAAGCATAAAAAAGATAAGCAAATTGAAAACAACGTCAATCATGGGTGTCATGTCGATCTGGATTTGAGCAAGCTCTTTTGTATTGGGCCGCACCGTTACATCCTTTCCGTGTGTTAAGATTTACGGAAGTGTTCCAGGAGTTCTTCTACAATCAAGCCAACTTCCATGTTGATACGCACTAGCTTGTTTTTTAAGAAGAAATAGCAAAAAAGACAAGGAATAGCAACAATCAATCCTTCAAAGGTTGTAAGCAAAGCGACATAAATACCATCGGCAAGATGCTTTGGTTTTGGCGCGCCTTCCATGCTGGCAATTTTATGGAAAGCAATGATCATACCTTGCACTGTTCCCAAAAGTCCAAGCATAGGTGCGAGAGAACCGAGCAACTGCAACCAGGAAATTCTTTGGTGTAGCTTGATAGATTCTTCTTCAATGGCTGCTTTTGCTGCATTCATCATAGGCTCAAAACCTTCCTCTGCTTTTGGCAAAGCAGCAGAAAGAACGTTGGTAAAAAAACCAGGCTCTGCTGTGCAGGTTTCCATGACTTCTTCATAGGATTCTTCTTCGAACAACTCTTCGATTTCTTGAAGCAGTTCAGGGGGGATAAGCTTATTTCTTTGCAGCTTGACGAAAAATTCGATTTCCAATGCCACAGAAATGATAGAAAGAAAAATAATCAACCATCCCAAAAAACCAGATGCCTTGATAAGACTAATCAAATTAAACTCTGTTTGCTCTGAAGCAGGGGGAGCGGGTGTCTCTGTTTCACTAAACAAACAGGTAGATGTTCCCATAAGGATTGTAAATACAATAGCAAACCAGATCCATTTTTTGTTTTCCATTCCAAAAGCTCCTTATTTTTTTTTAGTGATTTCCTGAAGACGTTGCGATGCCTTTAAACCCCATTCGCTATCAGGGTTTGCCAGACGAAGAAGTTCATAATATACTTTCGCGGCTTGCAAGGAAGCAGGGTTTTTGATGGCAAGCTTCTCATAGCACTGTCCTGCGATAAAAAGAGCAGAAGATTGTTGCTTGCCTCCCTGGCGTGATTGCAGAATGACCTCTACTGCCAGCTTTCTTGCCTGTAAGTATTCTCCTTGTTCTAAATGGCATAAAGCAAGGCCGTTTTTTACTACAGCCTGAAGCTCATTATCATTAGAGCCGCTTTCTTTTTGGATGCGCTTAAAAAAGTTTTCTGCTTTGGAAAAATCTTTCTTTTGGAGATAGACATTTCCCATAGCCATAATCGCCTCATTGAAAAAAGCAGAAAGTTTTTTTTCTTGTGCAAAATTCTGGGCTAGTTCATACTTCTCTAAAGCAAAATCATATTGCTTTTCCTGGAGGAAAATATCCCCTTGCAAAAGATAAAGCCGAAATTCCCAATCTGCTTTGGATTTGAGTTGTTCAATGGCACTTTTCATTTGCGACAAAGATTCCTTTGCCAACGTATGCTCATTGATGGAGAGATAGCACTGAGTTTTATAAAAGTGGCTTTCTGCAAGGAATCTTGTATTGGTTATGCCTTGGAGAAGCCTTTGATAATAAGCAATGGCTTTTTTATATTTTTCCTGATCTAAGGTATTATCTGCCCACTCGTGGTAGTTTCTGGCAATATAAAAATTTCCATATTGCTTGATCCAATCGCGCACAATAGGAGGACGTTTCGCAATTTCCAGAGATTCGTTGAAGCACTCGATTGCTTTTTCATACTGCTTTTGAAGGTAAAAATTTTTTCCTTGGGTAAAGGCAGCAGGGCTATCCGAGTATTCTATCTGGCTAACAAGAGAAGAATCCATTTTTATGGACGCAACGTACTCTGTATGGAAGGCTACTTCTGTAAAGTTGTCCTCTGTGACCGTTACATCAGATCGGATTCCGCCATTTTTAAAATAGATTGTGTCCCCCCAGATATAGGAGAAAAGACACAAAAAAAGGATAGTGTATTTCATGGTAATGGCTTCCTTTATCGAATTTTGTCAAGCAACTGCAAAAATTTTGTTTCGTATTTTGGGCCGCCTAATTTTTTTTGTTGGATACGCAAAATTTCAATTAAGTTTTTTGCCAGACTGCGGTTTTCCTGCAAATATAGTATATAAACCTGGCGATATTTTGCATCCCACCAGGCTGTATTATCATAGAATCCAAAACGAATCTGGGGATTCGTATATCTTGGCAAATTGTCCACAAGGCGAGAAACAAAATCATAGCCTCTGTAAAGGCAAATTCTTTTGATTCGCTTTACCATTTCTTCTTCTGAGAGAGCAAATTCTTTTTTCTTTCTGTCTGCTTTGATAGGAAAGCGTTCTTCAATGAGCGACAGGCATTTTTTTTCGTATTCGGCTAAGAGTTCCTTTTGTTCTTTGGGCCTGTTTTTTTGCTTTAGCTTTTTGTCGAATTCTTCCTGGGTTTCTTTTTTGCTTTGGTCACTCCAGATTTTTCCTTCAATCCAGTAGGCAGTTTCCAGGTAGGTTTTGTATTTTTCCAGCATACTCTGAAGATGGCGGTTTTCCTGAGAAAAATTTTTCAAATCCGTCTTTAAGTCAATATGGGCTTTTTCCAACAGAAAAAAGTACAAATCTGCTGTATCTTTAAAAGAATTCTGCTCTGCTAGATCTACCAAAATCTGAGAAATATAGTCCAGGAAAACAGCATCTTCTTTTTGCGTAGAAGGAATGAGCGTCCCTCTTGGCCCCATTTCTTTTTCTCTTTGTTTGAGCCTTTTATCCAAATCTTTATGGAAAAGAGGATAAAAAATCTTGATCGCCATTTCTGCGTTTTTAAGCATTAATGCACATTGTACTAACTTTAATTCTATTTGTTCTCTTTTTTCTTCTTCTTTAAAATTAGCGAGACAATTTTGAAATAAAGGAAATGCTTTTTGGTAGTATTCGACCGCCTTTTCCTCCTGGCTTTGCTGGACAAGATTGCCTGCAAATAAGGCCATTTTGGTAGCGATCCATTCCTGAACACCAAGATCAGGATTTTCTTTGTAGCTTACCCATTGGTAAAAAGCATCTGCTTCTTTTTGGTACAAGGACAAAAGATCTTTTTGTAGCTCACTTTTCTTCTCTTCTTCCTTTTCCTCTTGTACCTTTTTTGAGATTTCTTGTGCTTTTTTCCCGTATTCTTTCCCTAGCAAATAGTAGGAAAAGCTTTGGTATTTCTGTATTGTTTCGTTTCCTGATTTTGTACCATAGCGTTTTTCCATTTCTTGCAGAAGTTTTTCTGCTCCGTATATTTCCCCTTGGGAAATCTGTATCCTGATCATATAATACAAAGCACCTGAAAGCATCTCTCCCTGGTCTGCATGCTCTTTTAAAAGCATCTGGAAATTTTCCATGGCTTTGATTTTATCTCCGAGCCTAAGATAGATTTGTCCCAGATAAAAATAAGATTGTGCAAGAGATTCTTTTCTTCTTGCTTGCCTTGCAATATCTAGCTCAGGGATAGAATTTCTTTTTGTATAAGAATGGTATTGATGCAACTGCTTTAGAGCCGAATCGTAGTCTTGCTGGATTTCCCTGGGAAGCGGATTTTGGGATGCGTTTTCTTCATCGCTATTCCTGGATGCTTTTAGTGCAGCTTCTGCTGCTTTGTAATAGCATTTCCCTATGTATACAAAAGAAGGTTCATACATATCGGCCTGTGGCTTAACCTGCTGGTAAGCATGAGCTGCTATCCTGTATAAGTTCTGGGCTTCTTGCCCTTTCGCCAGTTCGGCAGCTTTTTCTTTTTCTTTTGCCTGATCGTAGACACGGTTCAAAGCGTAGCTGGATTCTGGCCAGTTTTGGGTGAGATGCTCTAGCATTTTTGCTGATAGATTTTTGTCTTCCTGATCCTGGTTGATATCATAGCTTTGTAGATAGGCTCTATATGCCCAATAGCTTGCTTTTGCTGCAATATTGACCCTTTGTTCCTGAGTACCAATTTTTACGATTTTATCGTATTTACTATATTTTTGTGCTATCATTTGATAACAGTTGCCAGATTCATGGTAGAGAGACAAAAGCCAAAAAGCCTGCCCTAGCTTTTCTAAAGCATCAAGTCCATACCGCTCCATATCTTCTTTGCTTTTTACATATTCCAATATTTTTAAAAAGCTTAAAATCGCCTCCTGGTATTGGTCTTTATCCCATAAGGCAGTCGCAACAAGATAGGCATTTTGTATATTTTGTAAGGCATTAGGGTCTAATTTGCCCCATTTTGCTAGAAGGCTTCTGGCAATAAAACCCCAATAGTTTTTCTTTTGTGCGACCTTTTGCGCGATTTCCAAAGCCAATCCATATTCTTTTTGAGCAATATAGGCTTTCCCCATTTCCAAAAGTATGGCCTGACCAAATTCTTTTTCTTCTAAATCAATATCATGAATTTCTTTAAGATATTGTTTGAATTCTTTTACAAGCGCAACTGCTTTAGCAGAGTCTTTTTGCTCCAACAGAGTTTGTATTTTATAATAGCATGCCTGCAAGCGGAGAGAATGGGCGGTTTCTGAGGTAATCACTTCATATATATTCAGACCATTTTGATCCTTGAGAATCAAGAGACGGATATTCCCTTCAATGAGCCATCTTGTATTCTTTTCCAATACTCGCATGGTGGCACTTTTGTTCAAATCGTATCCTTTATCCAATAGAATCTTTCGTACAGCAGAAGACACACCTCCTGTATGCAAGTTGCCTTCATTTTTGCTATCTATTGTGACAACATAGCGATCTTGGAGTGCTTTGATAACATTGTCAAAAGAATCATTAGCATCTTGATATTTTTTTTTGCTTTGCATTACCATTCCACGCAAAATCATGGCGTAAAATGCACCTATTCTGCCTTCATAATCCCATATATACGATTCCAGTTCTTTCAGGCATTTATCCAAATAATTTTTTTTGCCAATTTTGCTTTGAAAAAACAATGCGCGGGCATAGCCTAGCCAAGCCTGGTATCGTATACCTGCATATTCTGCACGTTCTTTTTCTTTTTTGTCTTCATTTTTGGGATCAAGCTGCCTGCCTGCATGGTTTGTCGATTTTTTTAAAGCAGCAAATTCTTTTTCTGCTTCATCCAAAAAGGGTGCTGCTTTTTGGAATAAAGAAGACTTTTGAGAATCTTCCGATTCTTCAGCCTGAGAGACTAAAGTCCTCGCCTGGCTTACCAAAAGGTCACCTATTTCGAGCTGCATATAGAATTTCTTCATACCTTGAAGAGATGGCAAAAGCTCTTTGTAGCATTCAATAGCATCGCGGAAAAGCTGGCTTTTCTTAAAAGGGTCTTCTTCTCTTTCGCCTTGAATCTGTATGATAGAACAACGAAGCTCTTTGCCAGCATTTCTTTGCTCATAAGGTAAAGACTTGGCATTCGCGAGACGATCCGATATGGTATTGGCGAGGTCATAGTATCCCCATCTGGCAAGAGCATTACCAAAGAGAACATCGTCTTTCCCATTGATGATTCCATCTTCGCTTTTTAATATTGTTAGGCAAAGATAGAAAATGCATAAGAATAGAATAGGATATTTCATAATCATAGTCTGCGCTGCCAAATCTAAAGCAGCTACCTCCTATCTGTTGTGTACCTTTCCTAAACCCAAGGGCAACGGCCCTGGAAAATTTTTAAATTTCTTCGTCTTCCTCGATTGTATAGGGATCTCCCTCAAAATTCCAGCTATTGGCATCAAACCCTAAGGGCAAAGGCTTTCTCTTTTGGGTTTCTCCAATAGACGGTTTATTTTCCTTTTCTTCTTGTGGTGCTTGTTGTTGTCCTAAAAGAGGCTTTACTCTTACTGTGTTCGAGCCTTTTTCATTGCTTTTCCCTATTGCAGAAGGTGTCTGGGCAGGACGAGAGGAAGAAGATAGAGTTGATGCTGTTTTGTTGGCATCGTTAGTCGATAGAGCAGGAGAAATTCTTGTCGTAGATCCAACAGGCCGATCTGTATTGAAAATTCTGGTAGTCGATCCGCTTGGCTTCTGTGTCATACCAGGCAGAGAATTGGATTTATCTGTTACAGGAAGCTTTTCTGTAATGCTAGGAATTCTAGCCGTTCCTGTCTTTTGGTTCATCCCTTCCATTTCAGGCTGATCTAGTTTCTTTTTTAAAAGGGAAGGCAATGATCCTGTCGAAGGACTTTTAATGCTTTTTGTAGAAGGTTTTGTCAAATCTTCCACGGATTTTAGAACCATCCCTGTTATGGTTTTTAAAGTAGGAAAAACGCCTTCTCCTGTAATGGCAATCGCAGGAAAAACAGGTGCATTGAAGCGAAAGTTCAAATCTGCATTCATATCTTCGATGTTCATAATGTCAGGCAAATCGCGTTTGTTGTATTGCAAAACTAAGGGTAAAGTATTAATATCAATACCATTTTCTTTTAGATTTAAATCCAGATTATCCATGGCTTCGATATTTTCTGCCCGTTTGTCTATCTGGCTGTCGGCTACAAAAACGACTCCGTCTACTCTTTGTAACACAAGCTTTCTTGTAGAGTTATAGTATACTTGTCCAGGAACTGTAAAGAGACGAAGCTTGGTCTTAAGGCCACCTACTTTGCCCAAGTCCAGTGGCATAAAATCAAAAAATAGAGTTCTGTCTTGCTGTGTTGCTATTGCTGTAAGTCTTCCACGATTGTTAACAGCAACTTTGCTATGGATTATTTCCAGATTGGTGGTTTTACCCGATAATCCAGGGCCATAAAATACGACTTTAAGGTTAACCTCTCCTGTACCATAGTTTACATCCATAGTCCTTTTCGCTCCCTATTTAATAGTGAGAATTAAATTCTGTTCCTATAAATCGCGAATGCAATCCATAGTTCCATGAAATTTATTTAATTCATGTTGCTTAGCGATCTGATTCCTTAGTCTTTATCTTTGAGTTGAAAAAAACATACATTGATTGGCATAAACGTGACATTGTCACCTTAGAGCCTATCCGAAAAATCCTTTTGGCTGCAAATTTCGATGCATCTCGGATAGGCTCTTACTCAATCCAAAAAGATTTTCCAATTTTCTGGAAAATGAAAAAGCAAATAAGGATGCAGTTGGAAATTTTTCAGGCTTTTTTGGTATGCAGCATAAATGTCTAGCTGCCAAAGGAATAAATGGACATTTTCTTCATGCACGATTGTATGAATTTTGTGAGAAATGGTTCTCAAAAGCCAGGGGTTCAGGCTACTTCTCAACTGGTAAAACAATTCCATGAGCTTTGGATCAATGTAGCCGCTAAAATTGCTTTGTCCTTTTCCTGTACGCGATGCATCGAAAAAAGGATATATATCGATTGTATTGCCAAAAATATACTTTGTATATACAAGATCAAAATTTTGATCCAAGAAAACTTCCTGGCTCAATTTTTTTTCATCTTTTGGCTCTAATACTAGATCAATTCCTAGCTTCTGAAAGCTATCAGCAATGCTTTTGCAAGCCTGTTCAATCTCTTCGTCCCCTGATGGGTATTTCAAAGATATGGATATGGGCTTTCCTTCCTTGTTTCTCCATTCCTTTTTTTCCCAAAAGTATTTTTTCTCTTCCAAAGCTTCTTTTATGATCTGTCTGGCATAGGGGATATTGGTTTCCAACGGCAAAATTTTATCGTTGTAGGCCCAGCTATTTATAGGAAATGGGCCAGAAATCAAAGCATGTGCCTGTCTTTTTTGATTCTTGCTATTCGATGCGCCAAAGATCTGGTTCAGAATTTTTTCTCTTTCAATTGCATGGAGAAGAGCTTTTCTAATGCGGCGGTCTTGGAACAATTCATACCATGCATTTTCTTTTCTATGGTTAAATGCAATTAAATGTATGGTTCTACTTTGATAGCGGCGCAAAACGAACTCTTCGCTGTTGGCTTCGAAATTAGAAATCATAGAAGGAGGAATCTCGCATACAAGGGAAATTTTTTTTTCTAAAAGGTCTTTTGCTGCTTCTTTTTTCTGGTTGTATATTCGAGCATGAACTTCTGATAAAAAGGGCATCCTGCGGTGAGAAAAAGCAGGATTTACAGTGAATACCAGAGTATTGTCTTTATGAGTAGAGTATTGGAATGGCCCGCAGCCCATAGGAGATTTGGCAAAAAAATCTGTACGTTTTATAAAATGGTTTGTGAATTTATGCTTAGGGAGTATTTTGAAAGTAAAGAGAGACATCGGGCTATAAAAGGGCTTTGCAAGAACCAATGTAATCATGCCAGGGCTAAGACAAACCACATCTTCAATATATTCCAAAAGCGTAGCATCATAGTTGTCGCTTCTAGGATTCAACATCAAAGATAGGGTAAATTCTACATCCTTTGAAGTCAAAGGAGTATTGTCAGCCCATTTCAGGTTCTTTTTCAAAACAAAGGTATAGCTCAATCCATCAGGAGAAATATCAACATCCTGGGCAAGCGAAAAAACAAAATCTCCCTGGCTGTTTTGCACTATCAAACTATCAAAAATAAGTTGCCCAATTCTGCTTTCTGATGCTTTCGTTGCCGTTACAGGATCAAGAGATTCAGGATACCCAAAATCTCCATACACAAAAACCTTACTTTCCTGGGCATGCAACAAAAAAGCGACAACCCAAAAAAAACAGAAAAAAAAACGCAATTTTGTTTCCTTTATTTAAAAAATGGTGAAAGAGAATAGGCAGGAGCAAGGCACCTGGAGTTGTTTTTTATCTTTACTGCTGCTAAAAATTGCAGCGCAGGACGAAAAAGTACGCTTGCTATTCCTAGTCCTTCCCTGGAATCAGGGCGATACAGATAAAAAAGCATGTCATCGTAGCATTCGCAAAGAAGCCAGATTTGAGACATCTGCACTATATGAAGCAAAGAAAAGGTATCTAAATTCCCTCTATATCCAGGATAAAAAATAGAATTGTAAAGATTTAGAGAATTTTGGAAAAAGAGATCAGCTCTGTTTTTTTCTCCTGCTATCGAATAAAAGTATCCCTGCTTTCCATAAAAAAAAGCAAGCGACCATGAACTGTCCTGATCGGCGTTAGATCCGCCTATATCCAAAGGAAAAATATCCCCTTCTTGACTAGCATAAGCATACAGACTATAGAAAAGATATGGGTTAAAAAATGGCTTGTCTCCAGGAAAGTTTGCCAGAGACTCCCATAAAGATTTTTTCCATAAATCTTTATCTTCAGGCTGTGTCATGGCAAGATTTTGCCAGTAAAGGCAAAGATCTTGTTTTTTGGTTTTTGCCTCTTGCAAAGCAGCATGGCTCTGCTTCCACGCATTCTTATCGCCCATAACATGAGCAAGAAGAGCTATCTCTGAGCCAAGAAAACACGATAAATTGTCTTTTATTTTAAGATTTGCATATCCATAAGACAAATATTCATCCCATAAACACGATATTTCTTGCCATTGGCTTTTTTTACTCTTTGCTAAATATTTAAAATATTGGGTTGCTTTTTGCTGATCCTGACAAAAATAGCTCAGTTTAGCGGCGAAATAGCATTCTTCCTGAGTCAAAAAAGCATGCTCTTTTTCCCATTCGTCCCATACTTTTTGCATGATTTGAGAGGAATGACACCACAGTTCATAATAAAATTCCTGCTTTGTCTGGTTTGCACTTACGCCTGAAAAACAAAATAGAAAAATCCATAACCCTATAAAGCAAAGCACTTTCATATCCTGTTCTCCATGCAAAAAAACAATGAGATGATCTCTATCTAATGTATTTAATCCACCCAATAAAAATATAGCAAAATTCTTTAGATAATCCAAAGCCAGATAGAATTTTAAAAATACAATTTATCAAACCAGCTTTGCTTTGTCAAACAGTTTGTTTTTGACACCGCTTTTTTGCTTGCAAAATTTTTTCCATCTAGTACATGACTATCGGCTTTTCAAAAAATCGTTGTATCAACTTTAATCCGACATAAACTTTTGAAAAATACCTGGTGTGCCGACTCAATTAGCTTGCTTGATGCTGCTATTCGAAGTTACTGTATGCGTCAGGAATGAGTTCCTTTACCTTGATCTTGCTCACTTTTCCTTTATGTGTGAGTATCACCCAGCAGTCTGGTGCGTAGTCGAATATCAACTGGCGGCAGTTTCCGCAAGGAGACATCACTTGATGCGGCGATTTCTCACCGCCCACGGCAACGATGCGTTTGAAATCACGTTCACTATCGGAAATGGCACGACCGATTGCAATAGTTTCAGCGCATGGCCCATACCCGCAGGAATCAACATTGACACCAGCATAGGTCTTGCCCGATGAGCACAAAACTGCTGCTCCGACAGTGTGGCGGAAATCTCGGTAGTTCTTTTCCAGAACATCAGAAGCTGCCTGAATTAGTTCGCGATCTTTTTGATCTATTTCGAAGTATTTCATTTTTTTTACCGCAATAATTTATTTTATATTCTTGGAGATTTTTTCGATTTAACAATGTTACAGTGTTCATCTGTGGTTCAATAAATTATAGTGAACCCATTTGGCTGGACAGTTTTTTGGTATGTTTAAGTGTTTAATATTATACAACATATTTAAGAGGAGTTACGCAGGCATTCTCTGCTCTTTGATAATAAAAGATTTTAGAAAAAAAATTTAGAGTAAACAAGACTCCAACCTTGTAGGAATATAACATAGTAGATGTCATAGGTGTTAACTTTTAATAGATTACATCATCCACTCAAGGATAAGTAGAGCGTAGTGTAAGCCTTCTGTAAGGAATCAAAAACAGTACCACCTGGCAAATCAAAAAATTTGATTCGACTCTTGAGCCTGGCACAAAAAAAGAATGGGATAGGTAAGTGTTCAAATTGTAACATATTGATAAAAAAATAATTAACCGCAGAGTCGCAAAGGTCGCAGAGGAATTATATAATTCTTTTTTTCTTCTCTGTGTTCTCTGTGGTTCTTAAATTATTATTCTGTATAATTTTATAATATTCGGAAATATTTTCTGTAAGTTACCTAAGGGGTTTTCATGAGTTTGCAAACACGCCTGCACAAGCCATAAATAAACTATTTTGGCCTATAATCCCTTTAACCCATACAGCCTATTTCCCTTACTTTTCTGACAAGCTCCTCGTTTTCCCTATACCATGAAACAAAGCTTTCGATCCCTTTAGCCAGGGAAGTTTTGGGAACATAGCCTAATTTTTGTCTCGCATTTTCGATGTCGGCAAAGGTTGTGACCATGTCGCCAGGCTGCAAGGGTATCATGCGAATTTTGGCTTTGCATTGGGTAGCATTTTCTAAAAGCTCTAGCAATTTCATTACATTTTCCGATTGGTGGTTTCCCAAATTGAAAATCTCATACAAAGAAAGATTATCTTGGGATAAAGCAGCGCGGATTCCGCTTACAATATCGTCAATATAGGTAAAATCGCGAAAGTTGTTACCATGGTTGAAGACTTCGATTTCTTTGCCTGTTTTCAGAGCATCCGTAAATTTCCAAATCGCCATGTCTGGCCTTCCCCAAGGCCCATATACTGTAAAAAAACGAAGGCCAATTGTCTGTATGGAATAAAGATGCTGATAAGTATAAGCAAGGATTTCATTGGCTCTTTTTGTTGCTGCGTATAGGCTAATGGGAGTGTCTACATTTTGCGTTTCTTTATAGGGAACTTCTTTTACATTTCCGTATACGCTAGAGCTGGAAGCATAGACAAACCTTTTGATGGAAAACTTCCTTGCCATTTCTAAAAGATTGACAAATCCTTCCAGATTGGATTTCTGGTAACTAAAAGGATCTTTCATAGAATATCGTATGCCAGGCTGTGCTGCGAGATGGCACAATGTATCAGGAGAATAGGATTGAAAGCATCTTTCCAGGCTTTTTATATCGCAAAGGTCTAGTTTTTCTTCTGTAAACCCAGGATATTCCTTGAGGATTTCATGCCTTCGCTGCTTTAACACAACAGGGTAATAAGGCGTAAAGCTATCGATTCCTACAACCTCAGCCCCTTCTTTAAGATAAGACAAAGCTAGATGAAACCCGATAAACCCTGCTGTACCAGTGATCACGTAACGCATAGATTTCCTTTACTGAAAAATAGCCGTCTGAGTCTTTTGAAAATCTGAGCAAATCAAGGAGCATCATTTCCAAAAGCATAAACATAACCATCATCACATCCTATAAAAATTTTACCTTCTGCTATAGCAGGAGAAGAAGCTATAGAAAAGCCTATTTCATGGCTTTCTATAAGATTTCCCTTTTCTAAGCTTACTATATATAATCGTCCATCCCCTGAGCCAAAAACAACCCTATTTTCCCAAACAACAGGCGAGCTATCGATTTCTCCTTTTGTGCGAAAGGCCCAAATTTTTTCCCCTGTTTTTTTATGGAAGCAATAGCAAAAGCCATCCCGCGAGCATACCAGGACTCTATCTTGTGCTATGGCAGGAGAGGAGAGGAAAGCCGACTTAGAGCCAGAGGATTTGTATTCCCACAATATCTTTTGCTCTACCAGATCAATACAGGCAAAGCCGCCTGCATAATGGCCTACAAAAGCGACATTTCCTTCTACAGCAGGAGAAGCACCAATATGGGCAGCAAGCTTGATCTTGCCTGTAGGCTTGCCCTCTTGTAAAGAAAGAATATGAAGATGAGCATCGCATCCGCCCAGAACAGCCTTATCTTTTTCCCAGAGAACAGCAGAGCCATTCACATAGCTTTCGGTTTCATATTTCCAAAGAAGCTCACCAGATATGGCATGGATGCTGTACAGAAAGTTGTCATAGCTTCCTGCAAGGATATAGGAATTGCTTTCTTTTACAAAAGAATTGGCTGAAGCTAGAATCTTCCCCTGGGTTTCATAAGACCATAATAGTTTACCTGTTTGTGCGTACATCGCGTATACTTTGCCTTCACTTGATCCGAAATATACTTTATCTTCTAGCAAAAAAGGCGCGGCTTCGATCCGCCCTTCTACAGAAAAATCCCATATTTTCTGGCCGTCTTTTGTTTTCAAAGCATACAATCGTCCATCATTCGATCCAATGAAAAGCATTCCCTGATTTATGACAGGAGAAGATTTGACTTCGTCTTTTGTTGGGAATTTCCACAAAAGCTTCAAAGGCAAGGAAAGTATGCGTTCCTGAGAAACGCCAGAAAAAGAAGTGTCTGCTCTGTAGACAGGCCATGGAGATTTGCTTTCCTGCTGTTGGATTTGTTTTTTGAGTTCTGCTCTATTGCTTTGCTTTTGCCAGCAAAAAGCAGCGACCAAAGCTAAAATAAAAAACAGCAACCATATTTTGTTTTTGGGATTTGACATATATTTTTTAGAAAAAAAAACGATTTGTGGGGGCCAAAAACCATTTTACCCAGGACGTTGCACCATAAAGGATTTTCGGATAGGCTCTAAGTTGACATCGTTATGGGCTAGTATATAAAGCCCTTTCAGGGTAAAGGTTTGCATCGAAAAGTTAACACGCATGAGGTTTAGGTTTATAAATAGCATAGCCTTATATCTTAAATTGACAGCTATGGGCAACGCCCCATAGCTGTTAAATTTATATTTAATATTTAATATAGTACTAAGCTATAATTTCCTATCCATCAAAGTAAGCCTAAGCTTCTTCATAAAGCCATGTAGACAAATATCTTTCGCCACAGCTTGGGATGATCACAACGATTGTTTTGCCCTGGCTTTCTGGACGTTTGGCTACCTGGAGGGCTGCCCATACCGCTGCACCAGAAGAAATGCCTATCAATATTCCTTCTTCTTTTGCCACTCGTCTTGCAATCTCGCCTGCATCGGTGTGGGCAACAGGAATAATTTCATCAATGATTTTGGTATTTAAAATCTCTGGAACAAAGCCCGCGCCTATTCCTTGGATTTTGTGTGGGCCTGGTGTACCGCCTGAAAGAACAGGGGAATCCTTGGGTTCAACGGCAATAGCTCTAAAAGAAGGCTTCATAGGCTTTATGATTTCGCTAACACCTGTTATTGTGCCGCCTGTGCCTACTCCAGAAATAATCATATCCACTTTGCCCTCTGTGTCTTCCCAGATTTCCCAGGCTGTTGTCTGGCGATGGATCTCTACATTGGCAGGGTTTTTGAATTGCTGTGGCATAAAATAATCAGGATGCTCTTTTGCAAGCTCTTCTGCCCTTCGGATCGCGCCTTTCATCCCCTCTGTACCAGGTGTTAGTACAAGCTCTGCCCCGAATGCCTTGAGAAGCTTGCGCCTTTCTATACTCATGGTTTCTGGCATGGTCAGGATAAGCTTATACCCTTTTGCTGCTGCTGCGAATGCAAGCGCAATGCCTGTGTTGCCGCTGGTAGGCTCGACTAATGTCATTCCTGGTTTAATCTTGCCTTGCCTTTCTGCTTCTTCGATCATGGCCGCACCAATGCGGTCTTTAACGCTGGACATAGGATTGAAAAATTCCAATTTTAGCAAAATTTCAGCAGAAAGCCCTTGCGCCATTTTATTCAAACGCACAAGAGGTGTTCCTCCTATAGTTTCCAAAATGGTATTAAAAATTTTTGGACGTGGTTTTCTTGCCATATAGTTTCCTTTCTATAAGGTTGTTGATAAACGGAAAAAATTTGTCTAAATGCCTAAACCTTGATCGAATTGTTCTTGTTGTGGGCGGCCTTGCAGTATACGAGAGCCTGGGGGTAAATCTTTTGTTACCCAAACGTTTCCCCCGATTACAGAACCTTTTCCCAACACAATTCTTCCTAATACCGTCGCCCCAGAATAGATGATTACATCATCCTCAACAACAGGATGGCGTGGAATTCCTTTGATAGGATTGCCTTTATCGTCCACAGGGAAGCTTTTAGCCCCTAGAGTAACGCCCTGGTAAATGCGTACATTCTTTCCTATGATGCTGGTTTCTCCAATGACGACTCCTGTACCATGATCAATGAACATCCTTTCCCCGATTTGCGCACCAGGATGGATGTCTATGCCTGTATTGCTATGAGCCATTTCCGTAATGATTCTGGGAATCAAAGGAACATCCATGGTATAAAGCTCATGGGCTACTCTTTGGTGCATCAAAGCCTGAATGCTTGGGTAGCAAAAAATGGTTTCGCCTGGGTCTTTGGCTGCTGGGTCGCCTTCGTATGCAGCCTGCACATCTGTAGATAGAAGATGTCTTATTATAGGAAGCCGAGAAAGAAAGGTGCTGGCAAGTTCGACTGCCTTTTTTTCGCAAATATAGCATTTTTCTTGCTCATTGGATTGGCAAACAAAGCAAAATCCTCTTTTGATTTGCTCTGCTATAATCCGAAAAGCCCTGTCCAGATAAGAGCCAACATAGTATCTCATAGACATAGGTGTCAATTCCAGATGCCCAAAATATCCTGGAAAAAAGATAGCTCTAAGTATTTTGACGAATTCCCCTAGTGCTTCCACGGAAGGCATTGGTGTGTCGTGTTTTGTTTTGTGAACTACAGAATGGTAAGAGGCAGGACAGCATAAAGCCTCGACAATACTGGCAAGCGTCTCTTCTTTGGGAGATTGTAAATATTGGAAAACAGGATGCATATTGACCTCATAAAAAAAACCATGGATAGTTGTCCATAACACTGTCAAGTTAAGCAGAAGTAGCCTAAATGAATAGGTGAGAATGAACGTGAACGTCATGCGTGTTAACTTT
>JABWCH010000093.1 GCA_013359215.1 Candidatus Brocadiia bacterium
AGCCTATGGAAAGTAGAAGATGAAGGAACTCAAAAATTTATGCAAGCTTTCTATGAAAGGTTATGGAAAGAAAAACAAGGCTCTCTCCAGGCTCTACAGGCTACAAAAAAGGAATGGATTGAGAAGCAGAGAAAAAATACTCCTGGCATAGGAAGTATCTATTCTCCCAAAGTCTGGTCAGCCTTTATTCTTTCAGGAGCAAGATAAATACATACATAGCGTCACTGTTGGATAATTCAAGTATGCTAGGGCGTGTTTGCAAACTCATTAAAAGTCCTTTAAACTCAAGGGATGGCAAAAATCACAAAAGGCTTCAAATCAACTTTGCAAACACGGCCTAGTAGCATGGAACACAAGTTCCTTGATATCTTTTGTACAAAAAAATTAGATTTATAAAAACTTCAAGAAAAAAATCAAATCTGTAATTTTCTTTAAAAGCTTATAAAATAAAGGTTTATTTTATGGAAAAAATACGTATAATTTGCTCATCTTGCCAAAAAACGTTATCTGTGCCTTTAGAATGGGAAGGAAAGAAAGTACGATGTACGCAGTGCTTGCATGTTCTTGAAGTGTCAAATATAGAGATATTAAAAAAACTTCAGGAAATGAATCAAAATAAACTAAAAATAAAAGAAAATAAAGACAAAGTTGAAAAAAAAAAGAAAACCAAAGCAATGAAAAAATTTTTATAGTTTGCTCATCTTGTAAAAAAACAGTGAGCCTGCCTGTTGCGTGGGTGGGAAAAAAAGTACGGTGTAAATATTGCTCCCATATCCTGGAAGTTGCAAATGAGAATATAGAAATTTTTGAGGCATTGAAAGAAATTCAGAAAAATGATGAAGATGAAGAGTTGAAAGACATTTGGAAGCGTTGTAAGCGGGGCGAATGTGGCGGGAATAAAGAGAATGATCAAGATGAAGAGTTGAAAAACTTCATAAGCCAGCTTGAAACCGTTACTCCAGTTTCCTTTATGACAATCATTTTGTTGGCTTTAAATTTGTTAGTTTTCTTTTTGATGTTCATAACGGGTATTTCTGACAATCCTAATGTGGACGATTTGTTGAAATGGGGGGCAAACTTTGGCGTGAATTTCGTGCAAGGAGAAAAATGGAGAATACTGACTTGTTGTTTTGTACACATTGGCTTTTCACATCTTCTTGTAAATATGGCATGCCTTTGGGATGTCGGGATGATTTTGGAAAAAATTTTAGGTAATTTTGGTTTTTTGTTTGTATATATCATTTCTGGACTTATAGGCTCTCTAGTAAGCCTTGCATGGAATCCTTATGTGGTTAGTGCAGGTGCTTCTGGTGCTATTTTTGGAATTTATGGTGCATTCTTGGGCTGCCTAGTGTCACAAAATCTTAAAATTCCTCCAAGCCTATTGAAAAAATTAAAAGCATGTCTTATCACTTTTCTGCTTTATAACTTAATTTTTGGATGGCTTGTTAATATTATAAGCATATTTGATCCCAATATGGGAGGAATTGACTGTGCTGCTCATTTGGGCGGGCTTGTAGCTGGTTTTGCCTTGGGCTGGATTATGAGCTACTGGTTAGCACAGGATTCTCGTTTGAAATCCAATTTTGTAGCAATAGGAATCGGCCTGATCTTAATTGTTCCCCTTTATATTTTCTGTACAAGCATGGTATTAAGGACAGATAAAATAGCAGACCCTTTAATAGAAAAAATAGATCAAATGTTGTCCAATAAGGAAGAACTGCCAGATTTAACTTCAGAAGAAATAGAGGGAGTCGTCGAAAAATTGATGGGCCAATTCATCAAAGAGCAAATTTTAACATTATCGAATAGTTTAAATTTTTTGGCTTTAGCTAGATATAATATAGAAGGGAAATATGATAAAGGTATAGCATGGTTATTTGTTGCTTTAAAGCTACAAGAAAAAACCTTGAACAAAGACCATCCTGATGTTGCTAGAAGCCTGAACAATCTAGCATTATTGCTTAAAGCCAAAGGGGATTACGAAGGAGCAGAGCCTCTATACCGCAGATCTCTTTCTATTATGGAAAGAACATTAGGAAAAGATCATCCTGATGTTGCTATAATCCTGGAAAATCTAGGAGTATTGCTGGCAATCAAAGGAGATTATGAAGGAGCAGAGCCTCTCTGCCGCAGATTGCTTTCTATTATGGAAAGAACATTAGGAAAAGATCATCCTGATGTTACTACAAGGCTTGGCAGTCTAGCAGAATTGCTTCGAATCAAAGGAGATTATGAAGGAGCAGAGCCTCTATACCGCAGATTTCTTTCTATTATGGAAAGAACATTAGGAAAAGATCATCCTGATGTCGCTAGAATTCTGGGCAAGCTAGGAGGCTTGCTTAAAACCAAGGGAGATTATGAAGAAGCAGAGCCTTTCTTGCGCAGGGCTCTCTCCATTCTAAAAAGAAAATTAGGAGAAGATCATTCTGAGGTCGCTGTATTGATGGGCGAGCTAGGAGACTTGCTTAAAGCCAAGGGAGATTATGAAGGAGCAGATCCTTTCTTGCGCAGGGCTCTCTACATTCTTGAAAGTACATTAGGAAAAGAACATCCTGATGTTGCTATATGCCTTAACAATTTAGGAGTATTGCTTCAAGAGAAATGTGACAACGAAAGAGCAGATACTCTATATCGAAGATCTCTTTCTATTATGGAAAATAAATTAGGAAAAGAACATCCTGATGTTGCTTCATGCCTTAACAATCTAGGAGTATTGCTTCTAGTCAAAGGAGATTATGAAGGAGCAGAGCCTCTCTTGCGCAGAGCACTCTCCATTCGAGAAAGCAAATTAGGAAAAGTCCATTCTGATAGTTCTCAAACCCTTAACAATCTAGCAGTATTGCTTCAAGACAAAGGAGACTACGAAGGAGCAGAGAGTCTCTTCCGCAGATCTCTTTCCATTGTAGAAAGAAAATTAGGAAAAGCCAATCTTGATGTTGGGCGCATCCTGCTAAATCTAGCATTATTGAATCTAACCAAAGGAGACAAAAAAGAAGCTCGTATCCTCCTTTTACGCAGCATGGAAATCATCAGCCACAACCTTCAACAAGTTTTTCCCACTCTGACAGAGAGGCAACAAGAAGGATATCTGGACAAAAATGTCCGCGATGGATTTGATTTTTGCCTTTCGTTTTTGTCTCTACCTTTAGACCAAAACAAAGTTTACGGCAGTCTGATCTCTTATCGAGGTGCAAGTTCGAGAGCATTGAGAGATCGTACAAGGGCGACTACAGATGCAGAAGTGTTTGCCAGGCTGAAGGATGCAAGACAGTATTATGCTCATGTGTTTCTCAACCCTAATACTAAGTGGACATTCGAGAAACACCAAGAGCTGGTAAAAAATGCGTTGGAGAAAAAAGAGAAGATAGAGCGAGAGCTGTTGCAAGAAAGTGAAGAGTTTCGGCGTGCAGATTTGATTGCCAAAGCTGGTTTAGCGGATGTGGAAAGCAAGCTGGACAAAGAAAGCATCATCATAGATTTTTTTGTCTATAAAGAGTATATGACTCAAGAAAAAAAGGTGGTCGCTTTTGTTGTCACTAAAGGCAATCCTGTAATCAGGATAGACCTGGGGTCAGCAGAGCCAATCTTTTTGGGAATCAAGGCATTTCGGACAAAGCTTCAGGGCGAGAGGGAGATATTGTTAGGGGAAGAAGCGGTGGATAAGGCTTTGTACAAAATGCTTTGGAAGCCTCTGGAAAAGTATGTCCAGGGTAAAAAGACCGTTTATCTGATTCCTGATGATGAACTGGGATTGATTCCTTTTGAAGCTTTGATGGTAGAAGAGGAAGGGAAAAATCTTTATCTGGGGGAAATACAAGACATTTCTTATCTCTTTTCTCCCACGGATCTTTTAGAGTATGAGATGGACAAAGAGAGAAAGAACCAAGGGCTTCTGTGTCTGGGCGATGTTGCCTATAATGAAGAGCCGGAGACGGCAGAGCCGAGTTCTATTGTTCTTTGTTCTAAGGCAGCAAGAAGCAAAGGAACATTCTGGAGGGATCTTCCTGGTACGGCCAAAGAATGCGAAGCTATCCAAAACTCTTTCCAAAGCTGTTTTCCAGGACAACCCTTGATGTATTTGAGGGGCAAAAAAGCAAGCAAATCGCAATTGCATCAGCATGCTGCTGGCAAAAGCTATTTTCATCTTTCTACACACGGTTTTTTCGCGCCGATTCCTCAGAGAAAAACTTCAGAGCAAAAGAAAGACGATGCCACAAGAAGCCCAAATACTCGCAAAGCCATCCAGTTTTTTTACCTAGAAGAAGAGAAAAGAAATCCTTTAAATATAGCAGAAGGTGTGAATCCCATGCTTTACTCAGGAATTGTCTTGGCAGGAGCCAACAAGCAAGAGTCAGAAAACGACATAAAAGATGATGGAATCATCACGGCAGAAGAGCTGGCAGGACTCAACCTCAACGGAACGAAACTTCTTGTACTATCAGCCTGTGAAACAGCCCTGGGGGAAACTGTACGAGGCCAAGGAATCTCAGGACTTCGCATGGCATCTCAGGCAGCGGGGGTAAACACCATGCTCATCAGCCTATGGAAAGTAGAAGATGAAGGAACTCAAAAATTTATGCAAGCTTTCTATGAAAGGTTATGGAAAGAAAAACAAGGCTCTCTCCAGGCTCTACAGAAAATACTCCTGGCACAGGAAGTATCTATTCTCCTAAAGTCTGGGCTGCCTTTATTCTTTCAGGAGAAAGATAAATACATACATAGCGTCACTGTTATGCTAGATATATGCTTTAAAGCTATTTAATTACCAGGGGCGTTGCCCCTGGCTATATCTTTCGCCCCTTTGGGCTTAAGATTGCTATAAGCACACCTCTTCGAGTAAAGATATCCATAATTTAGATTTCGTTAAGGAAGGCTATAAGATGAAGAGTTTTTTGAGATGTTTCCTATTGTTTATTTGCTTTTTTGGGGTTGTAGTGGAGTCTCAAGAAATGCGGAGATTATACATCAAACAACTGAAGATCGCAGAAAGAAAGCCTAATGGGAAGTCTTGGGACATAGGGCAGAAGAAGGCGGATATCCAGATAGTTTTGTCCATACAGAAAGATAAGGCATGGGAAAAGTGTTACACAAGCCCTATTTTTAACAATACATTTCAGTTGCCATCGCCCTTGGAAATCGAGTGGAATATTCCTGCAGGCAGCAAGATACAAATCAGTGTATTCGATCATGATGTTGTTTACCATGATCTGGTCGGCAGTGTTGTTTTGGATATTCCAGTACAAGCATCGCTGGAAGAAAAAAAGGCCAGCTTTGATTCTGTGGACTCCCTGGTTTATTATGTTTCAGAGCATAAGACTTTGCAGGCGCATTTGGATGCCTTGTGGGAAAAACTCAAGCAAGATAAACAAAAGACCATGCAGGCGCAGAAACTTAAGGCTGAGCAGCAAGAATGGGAGCAACAAAGGACAGAGGAACGAGAACTTTCTTTTCGTGTGCAAAGACTGGTGCAACAGATGGGTTCTTCGGATAAAGAAAACAGATTGAAAGCCATTGTGGAATTGGGTGAGCTAGAAGAAAAAGCCCAGGCAGCTCTTCCTGCCCTTTTGGAATTGATGGAAATTTCAGAAAAAAAGACAAAAGTAGCCTTGATTCATACTATAGGACTCATTGATCCAGAAGCATTGAATCGCATCGAGGTAGCCCTCAAGAAAAAAAACGCAAGCCGAACCACAATACAAAACCATCCCCAAAGCAAATCTTTGGATGACCTGACAATTCTGGGTGTTAGCAATGACTTTCCCAATACCCTGGGATACAGAACAAGACATGCTCTGGTTGTTGGTATAAACAAATATACAAAAGGCAAAGCCAGATACCTGGAATGTCCCAATTTCGATGCTATTGAGGTAGCAAGCTTACTGTCAGGTCGCTTTGGATTTGAAAACGTTGTTTTGCTTGTGGACAAGCAGCCAGGAATCGTGCTTCCCAAAGAGGTCAAGCTTGAACTAGTAAGCGAAGTGAGCAAGGCAGAGTTGCAAAAGCAGATAGAATCCTTGCAACGGCAAGTAAAAAAAGAAGACGCTCTTCTCTTCTTTTACGCAGGGCATGGGATGAGCGGGTACATCTTGCCTTCGGATGCCCAGGAGAAAAAGCTAGAGACCTTGTACCCCTTAGCCCAACTGGCTAAAGATTTGCGAGAATGCGATGCTCACCATACCCTTTTGGTACTCGATTCCTGTTTCAGTGGCTCCATTCTCGAAGACCCAGAGATGGATCGTATTGTAGGCAATCTAGGTGAAGGCACTCTTTCCTCTAGCGAAGGAGACAACCTGAGCCGAGTCTTCCACTATCGAGCCTTCCAGGTAATCACAGCAGGCACAGGAAAAGAAACAGTGGAGGATCAACTCAAAGAATCTGCGGAATACGCCAGTCTTGCCACCAAAGGACATTCTCCCTTTACAACAGTCTTTCTTCAAGCATTGCAAGGTCTTACAGGAAGACCCGATGGCCGTCAGATCGCCTCTGACCTGGGCTATTACATGAACTACACCCTGGTCAATGACCATCGCATTGATGCCCGCCAGGCTCCCCGTTATGGTTCTCTGGGCCAGGGCGATGGCGATTTTCTCTTTTTTCCAGCATACAAAGTCCTCAACCCCAAGCTCATAGCTCCCCTCTATCTTACGGAAAAAAGTTATGCCGAGCTAAGGCAAGCAGCCTGCTTTGCCCTGCAACAGTTTCTGGCCAACCAACCCCCTAACGACTTTGTCTCCCTGTCCCGTAGTGCCATTCCCCATATCGCCCGTGTCCTCCAGGACGATGACCCCAGACCCCAGCTCGCTGCCTTGAAAGTTTTGGCAGAAATCGCCACTAGGTGTGCTGAAAAATCACCAGAATTTTCCAACACAATAGCCCCCATAGCAGAAATTTTAGCAAATAAGACGAAAAGCCAGGAAATTCGTTCCCAGGCAGCCAAAGCGTTAGGAAATCTCTTTCCCTACGCCACCGAACCAGCCATAAAAGCCCTTTCCTCCTATATTGAAGTGCTACGCAACCAATGGCAAGAAGGCAGCAAAGGCAGGGAAATACCAGAAAAAATCAGCAAGAAGCTAGCAGAACTCCAAAGTCATCCCCTGGCCAATACATTGCAAGAGAAGATGAAATTACTGGCCATCCAGTATCATGGATACGAATGGCTTCTCACCGAAGGAATCAAGCTCATCCAGGAATATGAAAGCCTTATCGCCAAAAGGCACGAGGAAGGCAAAGCATTCCTGGAAAAGGCAAAATGGTATTTAGAGAAGAAGCAACACTTCGAAGCCAAGATGTCCGCATGCAGAGCAATTGGCTTCCTGGGCTTCGGAGGCCCAGTGGCAGAATATCCGCCTTTGTTACGAAAAGGAAGTGAGGAATGGAACGAAGCAGAACGTTTGATTCGCTCCTACCCCCACATTCGCCCTGTCTGGCAAAGCCCTGCAATCCAACATCATTCTAATATTGTGAACAGGGTAGCATACAGCCCTGATGGCAAATCCCTTGCTTCTAGTAATGAATATAGCATCATAATATGGGATATAGCAAGTGGGAAAATTCTACACAATCTACACAACAAAGATGTTGTGACAAGTGTAGCATACAGCCCTGATGGCAAATCCCTTGCTTCTGGTAGTTTGAACAACACCATAAAGATATGGAACATAGCAAGTGGAACAGAATTGCTCACTCTCGTCGGTCATTCTGATTATATTGTAAGTATAGCGTACAGCCCTGATAGCAAATCCCTTGCTTCTGGTAGTTCGGACAACACCATAAAGATATGGGACATAGCAAGTCAAACAGAATTGGTCACTCTCGTCGGTCATTCTGATTATATTGCAAGTATAGCGTACAGCCCTGATGGCAAATCCCTTGCTTCTGGTAGTTCGGACAACACCATAAAGATATGGGACATAGCAAGTCAAACAGAATTGCTCACTCTCGTCGGTCATTCTGGTTATATTGCAAGTATAGCGTACAGCCCGGGTGGCAAATCCCTTGCTTCTGGTAGTTCGGACAACACCATAAAGATATGGGATATAGCGAGTGGAAAAGAACTGGCTACTCTCTCTGGTCATTCTGCTCATGTTGCAAGTGTAGCGTACAGCCCAGATGGCAAATCCCTTGCTTCTGGTAGTGAGACCATAAAAATATGGGATATAGCGAGCGGAAAAGAGCTAGCTACGCTCTCTGGTCATTCTGCTCATGTTGCAAGTGTAGCGTACAGCCCAGATGGCAAATCCCTTGCTTCTGGTGGTTCGGATGGAAACATAAAGATATGGGATATAGAAAGTGGCATAGAATTGATTACTCTCTCCGGTGATTCTTATTATGCTATAACAATTATAACATACAGCCCAGATGGCAAATCCCTTGCTTCTGGTAGTTCGGACAACACCATAAAGATATGGGATATAGCGAGTGGAAAAAATCTAGCTACTCTCTCTGGCCATTCTAGAGGTGTGGAGAGTATAGCATATAGCCCTGATGGCAAATCCCTCGCTTCTGGTAGTTCGGACAACACCATAAAGATATGGGATATAGCGAGTGGAAAAGTGCTGGCCACTCTCTCTGGTCATTCTAACAAGGTGACAAGTGTGGCGTACAGCCCTGATGGTAAATCCCTTGCTTCTGGTAGTTCGGACAACACCATAAAGATATGGAATATAACGAGTGGAAAAGTGCTGGCCACTCTCTCTGGTCATTCTAACGGTGTGACAAGTGTAGCGTACAGTCCGGATGGCAAATCACTTGCTTCTGGTAGTTGGGACAACCCCATAAAGATATGGGATATAACGAGTGGAAAACAGATGGCCACTCTTCTCGATGTTGATATGTATGGTTTGATACATGTAGCTTACAGCCGAGACGGTAAGTCCCTTGCTTCAGCGAGCTGGGACAAAACCATAAAGATATGGGATATAGCGACTGAAAAACAGATCGCTACACTCACTCATTATTATAGAAAAAGTGTAGCGTACAGCCTAGACGGCAAGTCCCTTGCTTCAGGGAGCTGGGACAACACCATAAAGATATGGAATATAGCGACTGGAAAAGAGCTGGCTACTCTCTCTGGTCATTCTGACTATGTGGCTAGTGTAGCGTACAGCCCAGACGGCAAGTCCCTTGCTTCAGGGAGCTGGGACAACACCATAAAGATATGGGATATAGCGACTGGAAAAGAGCTGGCTACTCTCTCTGGTCATTCTGACTATGTGACAAGTGTAGCGTACAGCTCAGATGGTAAATCCCTTGCTTCTGGTAGTTTTGATAGAACCATAAAGATATGGACCTATTTTTCCTCTCTGCCCTATTCGCATTATCTAAAGAATGTAGTATGGAAAGCATTGAATATTTTTTGGAAATCCAACAGTAACCTCTATGGTAATCCTTCTCTTGTTTGGGAAAGCTCTCCTGAATCTCATCTTGCAATTTTGAGAAGCAATCTTCCCGAAGAGCAAAAAAATCAACAACTGGTTTCTTATTACATTCAAAACCAGGCACTGGATAGTGCGTTGTTGGTATTTACTCAAGTTCCCTCTAGTCTAAAAAAAGAAAGCCTGCGAAATATCCTACAAAAAAGCTTATTGGAAAAGGCAGTCAAATATGGAAAGCAAAAAGATTATTACAGATCAGAGCTTTGTTTATCCAAGGTTAGAAACTTAGGTATGTCTCTTTCTCTGGAAAATGCCCAGTCTTTCTATGCCTACTACATCCATCAAAAGGATTTTGCAAATGCCATAAAAATCTGGCAAGACTTCCCTCAAAAAAGCCACCTCTATCGGTATCTGTTCCTGTTGGCAAATTTCCGTAGAATTAAGGATAAAGCTTCGTACAAGTCTATATGCCAGCAATTAGACCAAGAGAAGAAAGAGGATAGCTTTGGCTGGAAGGTAGTGGAATTTTACCTGAACAAAATCCAAGAAGAAGAGCTTCTGTCCCTTGCCAAAGAATCCTATGAGGATCATAGCCTTAGCGAATTCTACTTTTTCGTTGGACTTCGTTATCTGGTTCAAGGGAAAGAAGATAAAGCCAAGGAATACCTGGAAAAATGCTTAGAGAAAGACCCAAAAAACCTGAAAAAAATAGCCGAAGCAGAGCTAGAGAATCTTGATATAAGATAGACCTTTTTCCTCAGAAAGGAATCCATGATGCGTCATTGCCTTTATTTTGTTCTTTTCCTTTTTCCTATCATTCTTTGGGCGCAGCACAAGGAAAAAGACAGTCCAGAGGGAGGGGCTTATGCGCTCCTCATTGGAATAGATAGATACAAAACCATTTCCCCAAAATTTTGGTTGGAGGGGTGCAAAAACGATTTGGATTTGTTTTCATGTCTATTGCAAGAACGGTTTGGTTTTAAGAAGGAGAATATGACTCTTTTGCAGGATGAAGAAGCCACCAGAGAAAACATTCTCCAGGCTTTTCATGCTTTGGTGGAAAAGGCAAAAAAGGGAGGAAAGGGCACTCGTGTTGTCTTCTTCTACAGTGGGCATGGTTCTCAAAAGGTGGATCAAGAGGGAGAAGAAGAGGATGGGCTGGATGAAACCCTGGTTGCTTATGATAGCGACCTGGAAGAGGGCATAAACGATATTTTAGATGATGAGGTGGATGCCCTTCTTTTGGAAAGATTGCGTCAGGCACAGGCTTATACTACAGTGATTTATGATTGTTGCCATTCTGGGACTGGAGATAGGAGCAACAGGAAAAGCAGAAGCCTGGAAAGGAAATTACCGGTTCCCAAGAAAAAACTCGACCTTCAGATATACAGGAAAGAGACTCCTCCGAATACTGTCTTTATAGCAGCTTGCAAGCCCTATGAAGAAGAATTTGAATACTATAGCAAAGAGAATCGCAAAGTCTATGGTATGCTCACATACCATATTGCCAAAGCTATCCAGCAAGAGAAAGGAGAAAGCATTTTATGGAAATCGGTTTTCCAAAAGATTGCGGATTTTTATAAAACTATGCCCCAGTCTCCCTCTCCCAGTATTGTAGGAAATAGCTTGCAAGAAGTCTTTGGAATGAAATCCTGCAGTTTACCGAAATGTATCAAAGTCAAAGAAATCTTTGTAGAAAAGAACCTGGTTAAGCTAGATGGCGGGGCTTTGCGATGTATAACACAGGGATCTATCTTTTGCCTGCTACCGCGAGCCGAGGATATTCCCCAGGAAGGACAGCTCAAAGAGAAACACATCCTTGTTACCTTAGATACCATAGAATCTTTCCATAGCATAGCGAGAGTTTTGACAAAGGAAGAGCGTAAGCCCTTTCAAGAAACAATCCACGACTGCTTCTTGGAAGATTCGGGCAGTCTTTCCGATGTAGAAGCTGGATGGGATGCAGTGGAAATCTCCCACAATTATGGTGATTTGAAGCTGAATCTCCATCTTGAACAAGAAATGATATCAGAGAAGGGTAAAGACAATCCCTTTTCTCAAAAATTTTTGCCTCAACCCTTACAAGATGTTTTGACTGAACTTTCTGAGAAAAAAGTCATTCAAATTACAGAAAAAATCCAGGAAGCCCATGCTATATTACGTATAGGGCAAAAGAAAACGACCATAGTATGGGCAGAAGCGGGTCAGGAAATCGCACTCCAGAGCCAGCAAGAAACTACAGGCTATGGCAGCATAATGATCGAGGAAGAGGAAAAAAAGGCAGAGTCTTTGAGACAAACCCTTATTCAAATCAATAAAGTACGCAATCTCATTACTATGACGTTTCCAGAGGATGGACTGCAAGTAAAAGCAAATCTCACCAAAATCCAGAAGATTGGTTTTGGATGGGCTTCTACAGGCGAAATCATACGATCTCTAGATGAACAAAGTATACTCCCTGTACTCAGAGAAAAGTCACAATTTGGAATACAGCTTACAAACGACAGCGAATATCGCGTGTATCCTACTGTCCTTTATATAACTAAAAACATGGGAGTAAAAGTGATTTTTCCTCACAGAGGAGCAAGTTCTTCTGTACCTCCAGGCCAGAAGGCTTTGTTGCTACCTCTACAATCCGAAGATTGTGCATCTCATGCCAGAAAGATATTCAAGATCATAGTGACAACGATCCCTTATGATTTCCAGGAAATAGAGATGCTCGATTTGTCTCAAGCCCGTACTCAAGAAAAACGCCCTATAGAACGAACCTCTATTGGAAATTTTATATTCCAAAGCATTTTTTGGCAGAAACGATTTGGACTTGTAGGTCATGTTCCTGTAAGAAAACTTTTTCTATTGCGCGATGAACCACAATTGACGATTCTTACAGTAGCATGGCAAACAGAAGGCAAATCATACTATCATCAATAAATACAAGCATCTAAAATTTGCTAATTTCTATCATTCCTGAAACAGGAATATATTCATCTCCATTCTCTCCATAAAATTGGATGTCCATCTCATAGCTTTGTGTGGTACTTTCCTGGAGAGTATTATCTGCACTAGCAGTAAAATCAAAGAGAAGCATATCTTCCATATAGGAAACAGAGGTTAACGGTATCTCAATAGGATCGGAAAAGGAATTTTTCAATCGTAAAAAAATAGAATTTTTGTCCCGTGCTTTTTTGATTTTAGGAAAGGCTCTATCTAACAAGGTAATACCATAGGGTATCTTGATAGAAATCTGTTGGTTTTGGTTGAATCGAATAGACAATTTATCTATGCTAGAGGATTTGCTAAAAAGCTTTAGACTTTTAGATTTTTGGTTATTAAATCTTATAAAATAGGGATTGTTTAGAAAAACATTTTTTGAGTATTTTTCTTGTGCATCTATGATTTCCATTTGTTGTATTTGCCATTCTTCTATGTTGTTATCTTCAAAGGGTATTTCATCTATAGGAAAAATAGCATGATTGCTAAACTCGCCCTGGCTTGCAAAAAAACCTCTTAGCCCTTTAGGGTTAGCCTTTTTCCATTCTGTCCATGCAGGGGATTCTTGTTCTCCTTTCATGGTTTTATTGACTGGGAGATAGAACTTGGCAGTTTTTAATTTGCTAGGCAACCATGCTGTATTGAATGAAACCATGAGATTGCCTTTGTTGCCCTCAATAGACGTTGTTTTGTTTGTTACTATAATATCTAAATTTTCCCAATTGTCATTCGGTAAAATTACTACAGCCTCTTTTGCTATGTCTATACCCATGCTGGTTGCTACCATAAGGTCTACACTTGCAGGCCCTATATTATCCTGGCTAGGCATTTGTATGGAATTAAAACGGACGACAAGCCCTCCCATATCAGGCAAAATATGCACTTCGTCTGCTTTCTGTGAGCCAATGTATACCTGTGGATTCCGCCAAAGTTCTCTGCCATAAACAATAAAAGACTGAGAAAATTGATTTTCCTCTTTTGGAGATTTGTCTCCCATCTCGATTTGTTGCCTTTGGATATTGTATTGCAATTGTCTAGAAAATAGAATAATCTTCTTTTCCGATAGCATATTTATATCTATGTAAGGCTTACGTTTTAGATTGGTTTTTTTATGAAATAGTGCTGTTGTAAGGGCAGAAATATAGATGTCTGCTGGAAGATCCACTTCAATAGTGCTATTTTCATTTTCCCAAATTCCCTTTTGGTTCACAATCTCTCCTCTTTGGTTGATCCAACCATATTTTCCCTTGATTTTCAAAGAAGCCCACCATGCAGGAGCAACAATCGAGACATTAAAAGAATAGCGTGCAGGCGTATGTGCAAAAGTAGCCAGCCCTTCTTCTGAAATAGAAAATTTAGGCCCCAGTAGCCATCCAAATTGTTTTAATCCATTGCTATATCCCATAACTAGAGGACGGCGTTTAATTCCATGCAATAAACTCTGCGAACTTTTCAAATTTTGAAAGGTATCATTTAGCCCAATACCCTGAGGTAGGGTTGCGGCAATAGAAAATAGAAGCTTTGTCAAAGATTCGTTTGCAGCAACATCAGAAATATTTTGAGAATATTCTTTAGGCTCTACAATGCTGATATAAGCTTTTGCAGAGACTTGCTGGCAAGCCTTTTGAAAATTTTCTAGTCTATGAGGTACTGTTTGTACTGAGCTTATATAATAACCACTTTTTTCGATAGGCGGCTTAATATCTACAAGTTCTGCGAAATATTCATGGTATTTAGATTGCACATAGCGTGCAATAGCTTTTTTAAGAGAATTGAGTGTTTGTGGCTCATTGAGTTTTTTTCTTTGGTCTTCTTTGGATAGCTTTACATATTCATTCAGGCTTATCTGGCCTGGATTATTTTCTTCTTCCTTCATAATAATGCGTTCATCTTGCATAGAAAGCCACACCCTGTTATTAAAATGAAAGGATGTTAGCAAATCTTGCAAAGTTACAGATTCTTTCTTTATATCTTCTTGTAAGGATTCTGCCCATTTTTGAAAAAGAGTAAAATCTGGCTTTGCATTATAACCTGGGCCTTCTAGTTCCAAAATTAAGAGTGCATATTGTGTGCTATTATTTCCAGGCAAAAGAGATATATCAAATTTTAGATTATAGATAGTAGAGCCAAAGAGATCATGAATATCGTCAAGCTGTTTTTCTTCCATAGCAGAAATCACTTCTTCCCGATAGGCTCTTTTTTCACGCAATTCATCTATTGCACTAAGCTTAGCCGATGTTGTTTCTGGTTTCAAGACATCCTGCGCTGCTTTTCCTGTTACTCTGTATCTTTCATTTTTTTCTTCTACTGAAGGGCTAGAACTCGGGCTATCGGGATTCGAGCTTTGGCTCTGGGCTGGAGTAGAGCTTTGGGCAGTGACAGCATTTTCCACTGCTTCTGTTTTTGCACTTGGGCTGACAGCTTTCATTTTTTGTTTGTGCTGTGCTGCTTGTAATTCTCTTTCGTATTTTTTTTGATCTATTTGATAGCGAATCTCCTCGTCTTTTAAAGCTCCTGATAAAGGAGCATAACTAATATCCATTTTATTAGACATCATTTGATAGATTTGCAGTTCGCTAAGACCTTGGTAGCGAGTCTCATCAAGCTTCTCCATATTTTCTTTGGATAAATATTGTTCAAGCCATTGCTTCTCACGGCTCCTGGTTTCCAGCATGTGTTCTCGTGTAAAGACTTGAGGATGTCCAACAAAAACGATTCCATAATCTGTAGGGGAAATGATATTACATCCTGTTATCATTAAAATAGGGATAAAAAAAAATATAAAAAGGTACAAAGATTTCTCCTTTAGTCTTGCTTAAAATACCATAGAAATTTTTTTTGCTGTGGATTTTTAATTAGTTGTTGAAGTAATTCATGGGTATATTGAATTTTAAGCGGATCTAACTTTTCTGCAGCGGCTTTTAGATCTTCGCCAAATAATTTGGAAATATCACCGACTGAGTTTGTAAGGCGATTGAGATCTTTTATTACGTGCCTTTCGCTAATTTTTTGAGGAGTTTGCAGATTTAAGCTATTTGTGTGCGTCTAATATCGGTTTTTCAATGACAGCAGTCAGAAAAAAATTTTTGACAGGATTAACAGGATGAACAGGATTAAAAATTCTTTGTTTTATATCCTGTTCATCCAGTCAATCTATCATCATCCGTTTAGGTTTAGTTTTAGGCCAATTTCTATAGTAGCATATTTTTTTTAAGTATATGGTATAAAAAAATTTATTCTTTTTTACTCAATGCTTAAGTTGACAGCGTTAGGGGCTTCTTAAAGGATTTTCAAATTTTTAAAAATACTGTACCGCTAGAAGCATTTTTTTGGGCCACTAGCTTTGCTAGTGGTTTATGAAGAATAATTAAAAATTTCCATAAAGAAACAATATGTTACAATTTTTTCCCGTTTATCCAATTTCCTTCATATTTTCCGCCATTGGCATAATAGTAGGTACCATGCCCATTTCTTCTGTTATCTTTTATTTCCCCTTCATATTTTTCACCATTGGTATAGTATTCAATGCCATGCCCATTTTTTTTGTCATCTTTCCATTCACCTTCGTATGTAAGGTGATCAAAAGAGTATTCAATACCATACCCATTTCTTTTGTCATCTTTCCATTCACCTTGGTATATGTTCAAAATGTCATGTTTGTATTCAATGCCATACCCATTTCTTTTGTCATCTTTCCATTCACCTTCATATTGGTTGCCATTTAAATAGTAGAAAATGCCATACCCATTTCTTTTACCATCTTTAATTTCTCCTTCATAGATATCGTTGCTGTAGCGGGCGAGACTTTTCTTAAAGTGAAGGATACTTTGTTTATTTTTTTCCTTAACTTCATGAGAAACTGCCCTCTTAAGACTTTCGAGATTTTCAGCCAAAACCTCGGAAAGATACTCCAAACCTGCATTGTTATTTTGGTACACCAACGCTCTATGAGTTCTCCAATCAAAAGGCAAAGCATCTGTGGATTGAGTTAGAATCACAATATTTTTTTTTAGTTCTTTTGCATGGGTTGCTTCTGTAACAACATTGGGATTAGGTATAGATGAAATCTTATCGCCTGTAAAATCAACGATGATAATTTGAGACTTTTCTATTTCTTCGAATATTGTTTTGTGTATGTCGTCCACTTGTGCTAGCTGGTCTACCCGAACAGGCATAATTTCATTTTTTTCACACGCTTTTTTAATGATTTTCCAAACAGGTAGGAATACTGGGTTGAATGGCATAGCAATAAAAGCTTGGATGTGTCTCATCTTACTTCCTTTGTAAAGCAGATAAATATATACTCTATCATAAGCAAACAATCAAAGTAAAGTATAACGAACTAAAGTTCAAATTTGCAGGGAGTTAGCTATGAACTGTATTTCTACAGTTCATAGCTAAGTAGCCTTTCGAAATAATTCTAGCATTAACGGAAATCTTGGGAAATAAGGATTCCAGATATATTGATTGATCTTTGAAAATAAAGTAAATTAAGCACAAGCTATATCGGTGATCGTTTTGGAAGAAAGTGGAGAACAATTTGATCGCAATAATTCATACGAAACTCTTTGAGAAGCTTAGTATGGGTATCATGGATGCTTGCATTATCTACTACAATATGAATAGTGCGTCATCATGTGGCTTAAAAAAGCCAAAACGACATAGCACTTGATTTTTTCCAGGCGTAGGAATTTCCAATTGTTCTCCTTTTGGCATCCATGCTCCAGTGATATAAGGTAACCACTCGAAATCTGATTCATCAGCAAACAACAAAACTTTGTTAGACACTGAAAGGGTCGCCTATTCGACTAACCTCCAGCTATTTTGTATTTTGCTTGAAATCTAATTCCCCCATTCTCAACAAATAAGGAAGCATCAGAGATAGATAAAAATAAAGATTTCTTAGTATTTAAAACGGGTATTTTGAAGTCAATCATATCTGTAATATTTTCTGAAGCAAGTGCGCCTTCATCTTTTAAATATTCATCAATCCCTTGGGCAATAGACCTCTCTATAAGAGGAGGAGTATCATTTATATCCAAATAAATCATTTTAGTGTAAATTTCCAAAATAATTTGAGAGTCCCTTTTTTTTAATACTGGAGCTATTTCTATTGTTGCCCCATTTAGCCGCAGACCTCCTTTTGTTTTTGCTTTTTCAAATCCCAACATTCCCTTAGCTATTTTACATATAATAATGTTTCTTCCTTCATCAAAACTAAGAGAAGATTCCCCAATATTTATATAATTATTTGAATGAGGATTCTTTTTATCCAAAGGAATTGCATCTTTTAAATATCTCGCCAAGCCACGATTCAAAGCTGTAGAGGATACAAACATATCAACGTCAGGATTTTCTAGCTTACTGACCTTATTAACTTCGAAACCTTTAGGAAAACCTTCTGTTATTCCCTCTTTAAGAGCATTATAAAAAAAACTTATGTAATCTCCTATAGGATCAAGCGTATCCTCTCTCCATTCATTCCATTCCTGAGATAGCCTATCTATTTTAAGTCTTCCTCTATCAATTTCTTTCCCCAATTGCTTTGCAGTTTTTTCAATCTCCTTTTCAATTCTTTCACTTGTCCTTTTGATTTCTTTTCCTGCTTTTTTAGGTGCTTCCTCCACTTTCTTAAATACAGGTTTAACTTCTTTATTCCACCATTTTTTTAGCCCCATTATCTGCTCCTATTCTAATAAATCAAATACCAATCAATAAATTCGCTCAACACTTTTCATAAAAAATCTACAGCATTTTGTAAGTAGCTTGAATCATTATTCCTTCATTTTTAACAAACAGTGCCACTTTCTCTATCTTTGGTTCAAGAGATTCTTTTCTGTTCATTATTGGGATGCGAGTCTTTATTATATCGCCAATATCTTTTGATGCGATACTACCTTGCTTTTCTAGAAAAGAATCCAGTCCTTGTGCTATAGCCTCATCAAAGTATGAGGGTACATTTTTCACATCAAGATATACAATTTTGGCATAAACTTCTAGTTTATCATTCTCTATAATTCTAGGAGCAATCTCAATAGTTGCACTCAAAATCATAAATCCTCCTCTTACTTTTGAAGCATCAAATCCAATTCTGCCATCTTTTACTTTTAAAATGATGACGTTTCTTTTTTCATCGACTTCAAGCTCGCCGTCGTAAACATTAATAAAATTATTAGACTTTGGATTATTTTTATCCAAAGGAATTGTATCTTTCAAGTATACATCCAATCCACGATTTAACGCTTTCAAATTAATGAAAAAATCAATATCAGGATTTTGCAACTTTTCATATCCATTTTGTTTGAATCCATGAGGAAACCCTTCTATTAGCGCATCTGTTAAGGAATTATACGCCAAAGAAATATAATCGCCGATGGGATCGATAATATCATCCCGCCACTCATTCCAAGTCTTCGCTAATTTGTTAAGATAATCCATAAAATTTTTTTCTTTCCTTCTAATTGCTAATGCTCAGATTAAATTAGTCAATTTATTTGAGCTTCTTATTTAGCTAATCCATTATATATCCATTTATTCATTTCTAATATTTTTTTGACAGTTAATAATATATCTATCAATTCCATGATCTTCTATCATAGAGTGTCCAGGCATTAATGAACTGGATTTAAGTGGCAGTATTTTAGATAAATATGTAAATATTTTTTCCTTTAGTATCCAAAGAGCCATAAAAATTAAGACATAGGCCGTTCCTAGAATTTGAAGTTGTGTAAATTCCCAAGTTAAATATTGATTTAGCCATTGGTTTAGCAATAAAATTGGTTGCAAAATCATAAAAGTATGGGGTAATAATAATACGAAAAAAATTACCGATAGAAAAAAAATCCATTTGAAACTTTTGACCCCAGAAAAGAATGGTTTATACCTTGTAATGTTTTCTTCTGAAAGCTCGCCTTTATGGTTAAATGATTTTAAATTACCAACATGCTGAAAACCCATATTTTGAGAAGGTATACGACTAACAATATCTGCGTTGTTTACAATTCTGTAGAAGCTCTTGGATAATTTAGTATTCGCTTCGAAATGCTCTAAAAATGATTTATCACCAACTCTAGGTTGTCCAAAGGTATACGTTGCTGTTGGATTATATTCATATGCTGCTAATGTTGCGATTGCCCCACCTAAACTATGTCCAGTGATATATATAGGGATATTCTTTTCTAAATTTATTTTTGATAAATAATTTATGATCCCTTTATTTCCCTCAATTTTAATATTATCATAATCTGTCGGGGTACCCCACAAAATTTTGAAAGCTTCAAAAAAACCGGCATGAATATTGAAGTTGCGACTTTCATGTTTCCTTTTCATTACAACAATATCCGTTAATATATCACGGTAATCATCTGGCTCAGTTCCACGAAATGCAATTACAATAAAAGGTTTCTCTTCTCTAAATTTTGTTAAAATAGCTTGATGGCTTCCATATTCAAAAAATACCGTATCAATGAAACCGATAGAGCTTAACGAATTTCCAATTTGCTTAGGTGACCAATACGCCAATTTGGAAATATATGCTAACCAGGTCGCAACAATAAAATTGAAAGCACTTTCTCCCGCAGGAAATGGATTCTGCGCTGCAAATTTTTGAAATTCATTTTCCATATTTGTGTCGCTTAACTTACGAAGATCTAGCGACCAAACGTGGCACACCATTTCAAAAGAGAGCTGCCATTTTGCAGCCAACCACGTATGATGTTTCGATTTTCTGTCAATTTCAGAGAAGATGCTAAAAGTTGTGTATAATTTTTCTACTAATGGATTATCATAATTAGCAAAATTGTCATCAATTCTTTTCTTCGCAGTTTGTGCAGCATCGTGTATTACATACGAAAGCCAACCATTTGCATGGGTTCCGCTCCAGATTAAATTACTATTTTGAATGGCTTTAAAAGTCGTTTGTGTTGCTTCATACAAAGTATTTATCAATATAGGCAGAGCGACTCCTGTCAATAAAGGAAGAAAAGAGACTGCTATCCTTTCAGCTAATCCATCAACACTCATATCTGAAAAATTATCGACTATAATTCTAGTTCGACGATACCAATATGCAGTGTAATTATCATAATTTTGGAATCCTTCACGGATTGCTTTCGTAAATTCTATATAAATTCCGTAGAGTGCTTTAGTCTCCATTGAAAAATTTATATTTTTGATATCTTGTTCAATACTAGATAGATCAATATTAAGTATCTCATCTCTAAATTTATGACTCACTGCATTTTTGCCAATAGGAGGATTCTCTTTAGATATTGTTTCTAATTTGGCAAAATATTTAGCAAAACATTTTTCAACAAATTTGATACTCTCATCTTTACATTGAGGCATAATTACCACCTATTCAAAAATAAGCGACTAAAATCAACAACCACCAGCAGAGCTGGTGGTTTGAAATTTTTGCACCTTGAAGCCACTGTGTTGTCAAATCCTCTCAAAAAAGGTCTTAGGGTATTAGAAAAAAACTACTTACGCCATGAATGCTTTGAAGAAGTTCATCCTTCTCACGCCAAAAAGGAGTAGTTTTAATGAAGTCAGACATCTCTTTGTTTAGCGATCAGAATTAAATAACTTCCCCATTTTCTAAATCAACAAAAATTTAGATGAGAGAAGAAAAAAAATTTAAAAACCAGTTGAAAAGCGGA
>JABWCH010000094.1 GCA_013359215.1 Candidatus Brocadiia bacterium
GAAAAGGAATAGGATAACTGCAAAATTTTAAGAAGGTTGGCAACTCTGTTTTCGCCTTTGCTCATGCCCATAAAAGTGAGCAAAAGACCTGTTTTTTCAAAAACTTCTTGTAGAAATAAAGAGATAGAAAGCGTAAATCTTTTATGATGTAATTCTCTGAGCAAGGAAAAAACCTGGCCTATATGGCTCTCGCTTTCTTTTGTATCTCGATAATCAAGAGTTCCGTGCTGGTGCTTATAAAGAAAAATTTCTTCATCAGAAACAGAAAAAACAGGCGAGCGAAGTGCGCCAGCAACGCGGATTTCATTATAAGGCTCTAATAGAGCAAGCAGCAAAACAATCAGGCTTTTAATTTCCACTCTGCTATAGTATGACTTGCTGCCAATTACCTGATATGGAATACCATATCTTGTAAGGGCTTTTTCAAAGGATTCCACATAGCTTAGTCTTCTAAGCAAGATTGCAATATCGCCATACTGTGCATCCTGGAAGGCATTGTTCTGGACTACAGGCCACTTTTCACGAACCACAAGAGAAATCATACGAGCAATCGATTCGGATTCCTCTTCTATGATTTCGTCCATTTTCAAAGATTCCTCTTCACTAGAGCTTTTTTTATTAGGAAGAGAGAGGTAGTATACTGATTTATCTTTAGGCATATTGGTTCGATGAGCATACAAATTGCTATACTTTGGTTGGTATGCTCCATTTTCTGGTGGCTGTATGAGATGAGAAAAGACATGGTTTACCCAATCCAAAATACCACAGGAAGAACGAAAATTTTTTTGAATTTCCAAAAAGCGTTCTTTTCCAAGCTTTGCCTTTACAGATTCATAAATTTCGATATCAGCACGTCGAAAGCGATAAATGGCCTGCTTAGGGTCGCCAACAGCGAAAAATTTACCTTCTTCCAGGCAAACCTGCTGCCATTCTTCTGCTATTGGCTCTTTTTCGGATAGAAAAAACAGGATTTCTGTTTGCAATGGGTCTGTGTCCTGGAATTCATCTACAAGGATATAGCGATAGCGTTGCTGCAATTCTTTACGGACTTCTTTATTTTTTTGAAGCATGTTTCTTGTGTAGATTAACAAATCTTCAAAAGTAAGCATGTTTTTTTGCTCTTTTTGCTTTTGATAGTCTTCTAAAAACTGCTTGAGCCAGGCAAGAAATCTTTGCGTTAGATTGTGCTTTGCGACCAAGGCAAGGGTTTCGCATACTTCTTTTAATGCTTTTAGCTTTTCTTTGATATCCGAGAGCGTATCTCCAGGATTCCAATTTTTTTTATTGCCTTCACTCTTTACCTCTATCCCATAAATAATGCGGCGGACAACGTCTTTCTCTGGAAGATCTTTTATAAAATTCCATTCATTTGACAAAGCTAAAATTCTCTGGTATCCTCTGTCTTCCTTATTTTGACAAGAAGAAGAGAGCATTTCTAATTCTGTTATAGAGTTGTTGAAATATTGCTTCCATGATTCAAAGGAAAAAAGCTGCATTTTGGGATGAAAATATTCTTGGGCTAAATCCTGATGCTTGGATAAAAGCATAGCTGTTTTTTGCATTTGTTCAAAGCTAATCCCAAGCCTTAGCAAGTCGCGCAGGAATTCTTCTTTATCTTTGATTTTGCACAAAATCCATTCTTCCCAGGCAGCCTCATAAAGGCTATTTGCGCTGCTCTCGCTAACGACATTAAAACCTATGTCCACTTGGGCTTCTACTGCCTTTTCCCTTAAAATGCTGTTGCAAAAACCGTGAATTGTCGTAATAGATGAATATTCCAACTCTCTCAAGGCTTGAGAGAAAAGCTTTTGAACCTGAAAATCCGTTTGTGTTTCTATTTCAGATTCCAGCTTTTCTTTGAGTCTGTTCTTTAATTCCTGTGCTGCTTTTTCTGTGAATGTGATTGCTACAATCTGAGGTAGGGTGGCACTGGCAGTACGTATTATGTGCAAAATACGGGCAACAAGTAAAGTTGTTTTTCCTGTACCTGCGCCTGCTTCGACTAAATAAGTATGATCTAAATCTTCCCTGATTTGCTTACGTGCTTGTTCATCCATAAGTTAAGCTCTTAATTATTTAAGACATAGTCTTCTCGATATAAGATTTCGATTGATCTATAAAACCATTTTGGTATACTAGGTGCAGTTCAATATGGCATTGTTAAGACAAAAAGGAAACCCTAAAATGATGAAAAAAAACTTTAGTTTTGTTGTTCCAAAACGTTTAGCAGGAATGAGATACCCTGGGAACGATGTAGTTCTAATGGAGACTTTAGAATTTCTTCGAGAGCAAGGAATTTCTGCTATGGTAACCTTAACACACGATGTGCCTGATAGGCTTATCTTAGAACAATATGGTATGGATTGGCTTCACATTCCTATACAAGATTACTGTCCACCGAAAATTGAAGATATAATCGAATTTGTAGAATTTGTAGATAAAATGAATGGGCAAGGAAAAGCGGTTGTCGTCCATTGCCATGCAGGTATAGGAAGGACTGGAACTATGCTGGCATGCTATCTTGTAAGATTAGGGAGAAGCCCAGAGCAGGCAATCAATGAAATACGATTTCTAAGGCCAGGGTCGATTGAAACAAGCGAACAACAAGAGGCAGTTCATGATTATGCCCTATTTTTAAAGAAATAGGGCATAATCATCCCAAAATCTTGGTTTGCTTCTATTGCTGCTGTAGTCCGTCATAGACCTTTTGCAAGGAGTTTCTAAGTTCTTCCATGCTGGCAAATCTTTCTTCTACTTTTTTTGCCATAGCCTTCATAAGTACGCTAATCAAAGGCTTGGGAATATCAGCCCTTTGCAAAGGAGCTGGGGGGCTATGCAAAATGTTTTGTATCACTTTTCCAAGGGGTTCTTGCCCAAAAGGCGGGTAGCCTGCTAATGTATAATAAATAGAAGCACCCAGGGAAAAAATATCTGTTTTAGGATCTACATTCTTAGAGTTCTCTAGCTGTTCAGGAGAGATATACTGGATTGTACCTAGCATTTGCCCTGATGCTGTAAGCTGATTTGCACCTGCTTTTTGCCATGCTTTAGCTAAACCAAAATCTGCCAATTTTACTTCTTCCTGGTCATTCACCAATATATTAGATGGCTTGACATCTCTATGAATCACCCCTTTTTTATGGGCATAGCTTAGAGCATCTGACATCTTGATCGCCCATTTTAAAGCAGTGCTTACAGAAATATTCTTCTTTCTTTTCATTACAGAAGTGATGTCCTGACCAGGGAAATATTCCATAGAAATAAAAAAGATATTGTCGGATTCTCCAGCATCATGAATTTTTAAAATATTAGGATGATCCAAAGAAACCCCTAGCTTGGCTTCCTGGACAAATCTTTTTAGAATATCAGGTTGCGCTGCCAATTCTTCTTTAATGACTTTAATTGCTACAATTGTTTCCAAAAAGCTATGTTGAGCTTTATAAACAAAACCCATTCCACCTTCGCCCAAAACCTCAAGTATTTGGTAATGTCCTATTGTACTAGGAGTTCCTGGAGGCAAAGAAACATTGGAAAGTGGGATTGTCATTTCATCGCTTATGATTTTTTTTGTCATTTTTGGCGGTGATACAGCACCTGGTACGCTTTTATTGGGAGAAAAAGGAGAAGTTTGCATGCCTTGGAGTTTTACTTCTTCTTTTGAATCCAAAGGAGCTGCCTTAGCACGGGCTTTTCTGCTTTCTATGGTCTGACCAATACAAACCTTGCAATAGGACGTGCCAGCGTAGTTTGTCGTTTTTAAAAAAGCAAAATCTTCTTCCTTAAGATCTTTTCCACAGCGATTGCATATACGCCCAGGGACAGGGGTTGCTGTTTGCTTTTGAATAGGCTGTAAATAAACGACATGCTTTCCTAATTTAATCTCATCGTTGAGTTTTAGGATTTCTTCTTCAATTCGCTTACCATTGACGTATGTGCCATTTCGGCTTTTCAAATCAGTTAATTTGACCTGATTTTCTGCAATCTCCAGCAAACAGTGTTGCCTTGACAGCAGAGGATCATCAATGGCTAAATCACAAGAAGCATCACGGCCTATGAGAATTCGCCCTGTTTTCGTGATTGTTTTTCGGTAACCAGCGAGTTTTCCTTTTAGAATTGCAAGCTCGAAATACATAAATCTTTCCTAAGGAGCTGTAAAAAAAATAAGTATTACAATATTATGATGCTTTGTTATTTTTTCTCTATATCACAAAAGACCAGGCAAACATTATGCCCGCCAAAGCCAAAAGAGTTGGAAAGAGCACATCCTAGCTTTATTTCCCTCGCATTTTTAGCAACATAATCTAAATCACATTCTGGATCTGGGTTTTCATAATTCGCAGTGGAATGGATCTGTTGCTTAAAAATACTCATCGTTGTTACCAAAGCTTCTATAGCACCTGCTGCTCCCAATAGATGACCCAGCATAGATTTTGTAGAAGAAACAGGAATATGATAGGCTTGATCTTGGAAAACTTTTTTAATAGCATAAGTCTCTATTTTATCGTTTTGTAAAGTACTTGTTCCATGAGCATTGATGTAATGGACATCTTCTTTAGAGACTTGGGCATCTTTTAAAGCAAGCTCTATTGCTCTTATAGCTCCCTGACCTTCAGGAGATGGTTGCGTGATATGATATGCGTCAGCAGTTGACCCAAACCCCTTAATTTCAGCATATATTTTCGCTCCACGTGCTTTTGCCCTTTCCCATTCTTCCAAAACAAGAATAGCAGAGCCTTCGCCCATGACAAATCCATCTCTTTCTTTGTCAAAAGGTCTGGATGCTCTCTGTGGTTCTTGGTTGCGCTGAGAAAGTGCTCTTGCTGAACAAAAACCAGCAATGCTTAAAGGGGTAATTACAGCCTCTGCTCCTCCTGTTACAACAACATCTGCTTCATTGTACTGAATTGATCTAAGTGCCTGGCCGATAGCTTGAGCACTAGAAGAACAAGCTGATGCCGTAATGAAATTAGGCCCAAGCAAACCGTATTTTATAGAAATTTCTGCGGATATTGCATTAATCATAAGCCTGGGGACAGAAAACGCGCTTACACGCTTAGGCCCTTTTTGCTTCATAACATCAGACTGGGCTTCAATTTCATTCATCCCACCCATTCCACAGCCCAGGATTACGCCAAATCTAGTGAGATCTTCTTTTTCTAAAGAAAACTGAGTATCTTGTATTGCTTTATCTGCTGCACATAAAGCGTATTGGGAGAAAAGATCTAAACGATAAATATCTTTTTTGGAAATAGAGCAAGACGGATCAAAATTTTTAATCTCGCCTGCTATTTGTGCAGAATAAGCACTAGCATCAAACCTTGTGATGTTAGAAATGCCGCTTTTTTGAGCAAGCAAGTTTTTCCAGATTTCTTCTACTTCTACGCCAAGAGAAGTAACCGCGCCTAAGCCTGTAATGACTACTCTTCGTTTGCCTATCATTTCTAATACTTCTTTCTACATATATTTAAAAATAACAAACATGCCCCTGTGGCTTTAGGCAGCGGGGCAAAATAATTGTCCCAAGGGTTGAGATCTGGCATGGTATCATTAGAAAATAAAACCATTAACCAGGGCATTGCAGGGCAATGCCCTGGTCTAATATATGAAGCCTCTCAGACAAATTAAATGCTTTTCAATTGACACGATTTGTATCAATTGCAGATACTTGGTTTAATTCTTTTACAGTGTAAAATGCTATTTCTTTTTGCTGCCCACTAAGCGACTACAGATATAGTCTACAGCATCGCCAATGCTTTTCATATTTTCTGCTTGCTCATCGGAAATATTGATCTGAAAAACATCCTCGCATTTGCTTACGATGTCTACTATTGTAAGAGAATCAGCACATAAATCGTGTATGAAAGTTGTTTTGAGAGTCAATTCATCTTTGGGAGTGCCAATGATTTCAGAAACAATATTATAAATTTTTTCTTCTACTTCTTTCCTTTCCACTTGCTCTACCTTTCAAAATTACCCTAGGGATGTTGCCCTAGGCTAGTATATAAAACCCTTTTAGGGGTAAAGAGTTACATCGAAAATTAACACGCATGAGTTGAGCCATGTCAAATAAATATAACTCTCGTCTACGGCCACGCTCGACTTAGGCTACTCCTGCTTAAGTCGATGGCTTTAGATCCAAAAACTAAAGCCACTTTTCAAGTGGCACAAGCTGTAAAATTTTAGTTTGTCTGATCCTAATGTTTTTTGTGGTCATTAAATTATAGTAGGATTTAGAACCACGAATGAACACAAATAAACACGGATAAACAGTTTATTTTGCTGTTATTTTTTTATCTGTATCTATCCATGTTTATCTGTGGTTCTTTTTTCTTCATACCACAGAATTCATTAGTACCAAAGTTCGTTAGGGATTATAAATCCTTAGCGAACTATGTGCAAATTACTCAGACTCTTTTTTTTCTTGTTTGTCTTTTTTGGTTTTTTCTTTGATCTTCAAAACAACTTCATCTCTGTAATAACCACATTTATTGCATACAGAATGAGGTCTGATGACTGCATCGCAATGGCTACAATGTGTATATGCTGGTGTTGGCAATGCATGATGTGCGTGTCTCATACGGCTACGAGACTTCGAATGTTTTCTTTTTGGAAGTGGCATCTCGATCCATCCTCTAAATAACTTTTTAAAATAAATTATATTACTATTATACGTGTAAATTCCAGGGGCGTTGCCCCTGACTATTATCTTTCGCCCCTTCAGGGCTAAGATGGAAATATAGCTTAAAGTGTATTAAGCACTAAAGCTATAATATTCCTATCCACTAAATTACCTGTTCTAATCTTTCTGTGTATGATAAAAACAAAATGTTTCTTATACTATTTTTTTACAGAAAACTTTAGAATAAGGCTTAGAGTGCTTGGGAACAAATAATCTAATATTTTTTCTAAGCACCTTAAATGTTTAAGTTGTTGCAAAAAATAAATATAGCAACATCTTAGATAAAATTCTCATAATATTTCGAAAATATTCCAAAGATTTTAACAGGAGAAATTCTATTGTGCAACAAAATTTTATTACCTTGAAGCTATTTTTTCTTCTATATAGGAAGAAATTTTCAAAAGCATAGTGTCTATCTGGTCTGTTTTTGACCCCTGGCCTTGTGCAAATTCGCTACGCCGAGAGTCACCACCACCGCCCAAAATAGTTCCTGCAATTTTTATCATTTCCCCTGCATGAAGAGTGGTCTTTTCTTCTAATAGTTTATCAGAAATAAAAGAAACCATAAATACTTTTTCTTGAAAAACGCAAGCTAAAATACCAGCAGCCTTGAACGAAGATTTTTTGACCATATCGGCAAGAGCGCGGAGATCGTTGATCTGCATACTTTCTGTTTTTGATACGACTACTTTAATTTCATTTACACTGGGGGCTTTTTCCAAAAGTGATTCAGCATAAGTCTTTGTGTCTTTTTGGGCTTGCTGAGTACCTTTTTTCTTTAGTTCTTTGATTTCTTCCTGAAGAGAAGCAATTTTAGAAACAAGAGCATTGTCTTCTACGCCTTTAAGCTGGTTTTTAATTTCTCGCAAAAAACTATGTTCTTTTTGCGAAAATTCTACAGCCTTGGATCTGGTCACGGCTTCGATTCTTCTTACGCCTGCTTGTATAGAGCTTTCTGAAACAATTCGGAAATACCCCATATCGCCAGTGAAGTAAGTATGAGTTCCACCGCAAAGCTCTTTGCTGTATTTTCCAATCTGGATTACCCTGACCTTCTCGCCGTATTTTTCACCAAAAAGTGCCATAGCCCCTTTTTTCTTGGCAGACTCCAGAGTCTCAACGCTCTTTTGGACTTTAAGGTTTTCAAAAATTCTTTCGTTCACCAGTCTCTCTACTTCCAAGAGTTCATGGTCTTCGATTTTTTTAGGATGAGAAATATCGAATCTAAGGCGTTCTGGCTCTACGACAGAGCCTTGCTGTACGACATGCTCGCCAAGCACACTACGCAATGCCCAGTGCAAAAGATGAGTAGCACTATGGTTTGACATGATGTCACGGCGGCGTTTTTTATCAACACAAGCAGATACTCGATGCGCTGGCTTACTAAGATCCTGTTCTAAGATTTCCCCAATATGAAGATAAATATCGCCTATCTTTTGCGTATCTTTTACCTGAAAGCGGAACGATTTGCTTGAGATAATCCCTGTATCTCCAACTTGTCCGCCAGATTCTGCATAAAAAGGAGTTCTGTCTAATATCAATGTAGTATTGTCGATAATCTTAAGGATATTGGATGTGCATTCCATAGTAGCATACCCCACAAAATGTGTAGAGGGAATGCCTTCTAGTTCGCTAGGAGATACGCCATAGCCGCCTTTAGATCCTTTAGAGCGATCTATATGTTCTTGCTCTGCTTTTTTCCAACCTTCGTCATCTACAATAAGATTTTGTTCTTGTGTCATAAGATCAACAAGATCTCTGGGAAAGCCATCCTGATGATATAGACGATAGGCTCTTTCTCCTGGGATTGTATTTTTTCCTTCTTTTTTCACTTCAGAAACTAGCTCGTTGAACAAATGAATTCCACGAGTGAGCATTTGCGCAAAGGATTCCTCTTCTGTCTTTAATAGCAATTGAATATGCTCTTGTCTTTGCTGTATTTCGGGGAACACATCGCTGAATATCTGGGCAACAACAGGCACAAGACGATAGATAAAAGGCTCTTGCATGCCTAAAGATTGTCTGCCAAATCTGGCAGCTCTTCGCAAAAGTCTTCTCAAGACATATCCACGCCCTGCATTGCCAGGCAAAGCACCATCAGCAAAAGCACTGGATAATGCACGGATATGATCCGAAAGGACTCTGAAAGCAATATCAGTTGCAGAATTGCTGGCGGTATAAGAAATCCCTGTGATTTTAGAAATTTCATTTAGGATAGGTGCAAAAATATCTGTATCGTAGTTAGAATATTTATTCTGCAAAACAGAAACAAGCCGTTCAAAACCCATTCCTGTGTCTACGTGCTTTGCGGGCAAGGTAACCAGTGTTTGGTCTTCTTGTCTGTTGAATTGGATAAAAACTAAATTCCATATTTCAATGTATCTGGCGCAGCCACCATTGACGCTGCAAACATGACCAGGCTCATCTTTGTGGTCGCAAGCTTCTTTTCCTCTATCTAAATGGATTTCAGAGCAAGGGCCGCAAGGTCCACTGTCGCCCATTTCCCAAAAATTGTCTTTTTTCCCAAATTTTAGGATTCTGTCGTGTGCAATGTCTGTCTCTTCTTTCCAAACCTGGACAGCTTCCTCATCAGGCATAAGCCCATCTTTTTGGTCGCCGCCAAATACAGTTGCCCATAGCTTTTCTTTGGGAATTTGCCATACCTGCGTCAACAGCTCCCATGCCCAATGAATCGCTTCTTTTTTAAAATAATCGCCAAATGACCAGTTTCCTAGCATTTCAAAAAAAGTATGATGATAAGTATCTCGCCCAACGCTTTCCAAATCATTGTGCTTTCCTGATACTCTTAAGCATTTTTGGGTATCAGCAGCTCTTTTATAAGATCGCTTGCCTGTTCCTAAAAATACATCTTTAAACTGGTTCATCCCAGCATTTGTAAACAACAAAGTAGGGTCATCCTGTGGAAAAATAGGAGAGGAAGGCACAATCTGGTGCTGTTTGCTCTTAAAAAACTCCAAATAATCTTTGCGTATTTCTGAAGCTGTTTTCATTTTATTAACCCCTTTTGGATATGATGGTGATAAGTAACTTTTGCCTCTATAGGGAAAGGGAAAAGGGACAGTAACGGGATAGGAAAAAAGATAGGCATGTATGCTAAAAATATCCCTGTAAATAAATAAAGGCCTGTGTTTGCACAGGCCTTTACGTTTTGGTCGGGGCGACTGGATTCGAACCAGCGACCTCTTGAACCCCATTCAAGCACGCTAAGCCAAACTGCGCCACGCCCCGATTAAGTTCAAGTGTGTGTATTATATCTTTTTCTTTATGAAATGCAAGAAAAATTTTCACAAAAAATAAAAAATACTATAACTTTTTTTTTGATAATATATTATGGAAAAAATATTTTTAAGATTTTACTCATAAAGCATAAGTACCAAAAAATGCCAAAATGGCAACTTTATAAAGAAAATATTTTTATTTATTGCCACTATGGCAAACAAAAAAAATAGAAAACAAAAAAAGATTTTTTTGTAATCCTTTGTAGAAAAATATTTTAAATTTTTTATTAATTTAGGTATATTTTTTGCTAAATAAACATATATCTCTAAAAATGGCAATGTTGATCTAAGAAAAAAAATTTAGTCAAAAAAAATACCTAAATGTTTAGACCGTACGAAAGGAGACACAGTCTATGGCGAAGCAATTAGCTTTTGAGCAAGAAGCACACGAGGCATTGCGTAAGGGCGTTAAAAAGCTTGCTCAGGCAGTAAAGGTAACCTTAGGCCCTAAAGGAAGAAATGTAATTTTGGATAAGGGCTGGGGCGCACCCAATATCACAAAAGATGGAGTTAGCGTAGCAGATGAAATCGAACTTTACGACCGCTTTGAAAATATGGGTGCAAAGATGGTCAAAGAAGTTGCTTCCAAGACTTCCAACACTGCTGGAGATGGGACAACAACAGCAACTGTTTTAGCAGAAGCTATTTTCCTCGAAGGTACTAAATACGTTACAGCAGGCGTGAATCCTATGGCTTTAGGAAGAGGAATCAGCAAAATCGTCGGAAGCGTAGTGAAAGAACTAGCCAGGATTTCCAAGCCTATTCCAGAAGGCGATTCCAAAGAAATTGCCCAAGTTGCCAGTATCGCTGCAAACAATGATGCCAAAATTGGATCCATGATTTCTGAAGCCATGAAGCAAGTGGGGAAAAATGGAGTTATCACCGTTGAAGAAGGCAAAAGCATGGAAACTGAGGTAGAAGTTGTGGAAGGAATGCAATTCGATAAAGGATACATTTCTCCTCATTTCGTAACCAACCAAGATGAAATGGAAGTAGTTCTGGAAAATCCTTATATCTTGATCTATGAAGACAAAATTTCTTCTGTCAAGAAGCTAATTCCCTTACTTGAAAAAATTTCCAAAGCCCAAAAGCCTCTTTTTATAATAGCAGAAGATATTGAAGGCGAAGCACTGGCAACTTTAGTTGTCAATAAAATGCGCGGTATTCTTACTTGCTGTGCAGTAAAAAGCCCTGGATATGGCGACAGACGCAAAGCCATGATGGAAGATCTTGCTATTCTCACCAACGCACAGCCTATTTTCAAAGATCTTGGCAAAGATTTAGAAAAAATTTCTATTGCTGAATTAGGAAGAGCTAAAAAAATAAGAGTTACTTCAGACGAAACAGTCATCATCGAAGGAGCTGGAGATTCTAAAAGCATCGAAAAAAGAGTAAAACAGATTCGACAAGAATTAGAGAAAACAGATTCTGATTATGACAAAGAAAAGCTCAGAGAGCGACTTGCTAAACTCGCTGGCGGCGTAGCACAGATCCATGTTGGTGCAGCAACAGAAGTAGAGCTAAAAGAAGCCAAAGCAAGAATCGACGATGCTTTACATGCAACTAGAGCAGCTCTTGAAGAAGGAGTACTCCCAGGCGGTGGAGTTGCCTACGTAAGATCCCTTCATGTTGTTGATCAAGTAGCAAAAGAGCTACAAGGAGACGAAAAGTTTGCTGCTAATATCATGAAACTCGCCTTGACTGCGCCTTTACGTCAAATCGTGGAAAACGCAGGTGGAGAAGGCCAGGTTGTTCTGAAAAAAGTAATGGAAAAAGAAGGCCCTTATGGATACGATGCAGAAAAAAATCAATACACCAATCTGATTGAAGCTGGCATCATTGATCCTACCAAAGTAGCAAGATTCGCCTTGCAAAATGCTGCAAGTGTAGCAACCCTTCTATTGACTACAGACTGCATGATAGCCGAGCTACCTAAAGAAGAAAAAGACAAAAAAGATTTTGGCGGCGGCGATATGCCTGATTACGATGATGATATGATGTAAAATATTTATAATCCATCTTTTAAAAAAAAATAAAAAAAATTTATAAAAAATCTACTTCTAAAAGAGGAGATCAAATATGGCACTTTATCCATTGGATGACAGAATTATCATAGAAATCGAAGAAGCAGAAGAAAAAACCATAGGAGGAATCGTTCTTCCTGATACTGCCAAAGAAAAACCTCAAAGAGGAAAAGTTGTAGCTGTAGGCTCAGGAAAACTTCTGGATAATGGCGAGAGAGCAAAACCTGTCCTAAAAGAAGGGGATAGAGTCATTTTTGGAAAATACTCTGGGTCTGATGTCAAAGTTGACGGCAAAGAATACAAAATCCTTCGCGAAAATGAAGTTTTAGCCAAATTAGAAAATTAACAATGCCGTATTGAACAAAATACCAGGGGCGTGCCCCTGGCTATTATCCTTTAGCCGTTAAAGCTAAGTTTACATTGCTAAAAGAAGAGAATTTTTCCAATACAGTTTTTCAAACGACAATTTTCATCATAACTCTAAGATTTAACCTCAAGGGAGGATAAATATAAATGACAGCCAAGCAACTTTTTTTCCAAGAAGAAGCAAGAAAAAAAATCCAGGTTGGATTAGGGAAACTTGCAAAAGCAGTTAAAGTAACCATGGGGCCTGCAGGAAACAACGTAGCTATACAAAAAAGCTTTGGTAGCCCTACTATTATCAACGATGGCGTAACAGTAGCAAAAGAAATAGAATTGCCTGATCCCTTTGAAAATATGGGTGCGAAAATGGTCTATCAGGCAGCATCTAAAACATCAGATATTGCTGGAGATGGAACAACAACAGCTACAGTCCTGACAGAAGCAATCTATGGCGAAGGGCTAAAATATATTAATAGCGGAGTCAACACAGTAAGCCTCAAAAGAGGAATTGACAAAGCAGTAGAAGTTGTTGTAAACGAAATTGCCAAACTTTCTCATAAAGTCAAAGACAAATCAGAAATTGCTAATGTTGGAACAATTTCTGCCAACAACGATAAAGTCATCGGCAGCTTACTGGCAGACGCAGTAGAAAAAGTAGGCAATGATGGCGTTATCACAGTAGAAGAGGCAAAAGGAACAGAAACAAAACTCCGCTTTGTCGAAGGTATGCAAATCGATAAAGGCTATGCTTCTCCTTATTTCGTAAACAACACAGAAGAAATGCAAGTTGGCTTTGAAGATCCTTATATCTTGCTCTATGAAAAGAAAATCTCCAATATGAAAGATTTTCTACCTGTTTTGGAAAAAGTAGCAAGAACAGGAAAAGCCTTAGTAATCATAGCCGAAGATGTAGAAGGTGAAGCCCTCGCTACCTTGATTGTTAACAAACTTCGCGGCGTTTTACATAGTTGTGTAATCAAAGCTCCTGGATTTGGTGATAGAAGAAAAGCCATCATGGAAGATATTGCCGTCCTCACAGGAGGCCAATTGATTACAGAAGATTTAGGCATTAAGTTAGAAAAAGTAGAACTCAGCGACTTAGGAACAGCCAAAAAAGTTACAGCAACAAAAGACAATACAACAATCATCGAAGGAAATGGAAATCTGAAAGATCTGCAAGCAAGAATCAGCCAGGTTCGTCATCAGATCGAAGTAACCACATCAGACTATGATCGCGAAAAACTCCAGGAACGTCTTGCTAAACTCGTAGGCGGCGTTGCTGTAATCGAAGTTGGAGCACATACTGAAAGTGAAATGAAAGAGAAAAAAGCAAGGGTAGAGGACGCGCTTCATGCTACAAAAGCAGCAGCCGAAGAAGGTGTTGTGGCAGGTGGTGGAGTCACTTATCTAAGAGCAATGAAAGCATTGGATACTCTCAAGCTAGAAGGCGATGAAGCTTTTGCCATTCTTATTCTGAAAAAAGCACTTTCCTATCCTACAAGACAGGTTGTGCAAAATGCAGGATATGATGGTTCTGTTGTTGTTTCAGAAATTCTTGCTAACGAAAATCCCAACTACGGTTTTGAGATCAACAGCCATCAATATACAGACATGATTAAGGCTGGAATACTAGACCCGGCCAAAGTATTGCGTATTGCTTTACAAAAAGCAGCTAGCGTTGCAGGATTATTGCTTACTACAGAAACCCTTGTGACTGAGCTAAAAGACAAGAAAAGCCAAATAGCAGGAAGCACAATATAGATCTTGCCTTAGGCACTAAAAAAAACAATTATCCAATTTAAAACGATAGCATATTGTTGTGACCAAAAACTCGCTTTTATCCATGATTTATAAAATCAGGGTTACAGCGAGTTTTTTTTATAAATACACTTTGACTGAGGTAGTATAAACTATGAGCCAAAAACGCGATTACTACGAAATTTTAGGCGTAGCCAAGAATGCATCTACAGAAGAAATCAAATCTTCATATCGTAAGCTTGCCTTAAAATACCATCCTGATAAAAACCCAGGAGATAAAGAAGCAGAGGGCAAATTCAAAGAGGCAGCAGAGGCTTACGAGGTTTTATCAGATACAGAGAAAAGAGAAAGATACGACCGTTTCGGCCATTCGGGAGTCTCTGGAAACAGAGGATTTAGCAATGTTGATGACATTTTCTCTGCATTCAGCGACATATTTGGAGAAGGAACACGCGGAGGCGGAAGCATTTTTGAAGAACTATTTGGAACTTTTGGAAGGGGAAGAGCCTCTCGCAGAGGAAGCCATTTGCATTGTACAATATCTTTAGATTTTATAGAAGCAGCTAAACCAGTAGAAAAAACAATCCATATCCAAAGAAGAGAAGCTTGTAACGAATGTAGAGGTTCAGGATGCGCTAAAGGATCTACAAGAAAAGCATGTTCTACTTGTAAGGGACGGGGAGTAATCCAGCAAATACAAGGATTTTTCAGCTTACAAACGACATGCCCTGCTTGTAGAGGCCAGGCATCTATTGTAGAAAATCCATGCAAAGAATGCTCAGGAAAGGGGCATATCTATAAAGATCGGGAAATCTCGGTAAAAATACCCGCTGGCGTTGAAGAGGGAATGCAAGTTCGTATTCCAGGAGAAGGAGAAGCGCTAGAGCCTGGTGTGCCTAAAGGTGATCTCTATTGTGAAATTAAAATAAAACCACACCCACTTTTTTCAAGGCTTGAAGACGATGTTGTCTATCCTCTTCCTATTACTTTTTCCCAGGCAACGTTAGGAGATAAAATAGAAGTGCCTACACTGTACGGTACTGCGAAATTGACCATACCAGCAGGAACACAAAATGGGGAAATCTTAAAAATTCGAGATATGGGATTCCCTAGCATCAGAGGAAGAAACAAAGGCGATCAGCGTGTACAAATCGTTATTGAAGTACCGAAAAAGTTGACAAAAGAGCAGCGGAGTCTTTTGGAAAAATTCGCTAAGATGGAAGAAGAAAATATAACACCAATGAGAAAAGAATTTTTAGAAAAAGCCGCTATCCTATCCAAAGAAAAAAAATAGATGGTTAAACCATAATTAACATGGAGAAAATCATGGAAGAAAACAAAAAGACTCCAAATCAAGATAAAGAAGAAGCAAATAAAAATTCTTCAAAAATTACACAAGAAGAAAAAAATACAAAAGAAAGCCAGGAAGCAAAAGAAGAAGAAAATAAAGTGCAGCAAACGCAGGATCTGCGAAGTATTATTGGGCAAATGGGGGATGAGGAAATAGCTGCTCTGGTTGCAAAAGCACAAATAGCTGATTTTTATTTAGATTCATTGCAAAGGCTTAAAGCAGAGTATGAAAATTTTCAAAAAAGAGTAGAGAGAGAGCGTATTTCGCAGGCTAAATACGCTTACCAGCCTATATTGACTAAGCTAATCCAGGTTTTGGATATCTTTGAGACTGCAATTCATGCTGGTACACACTCTAACATGTTAGATAAAGGCTTTTTTGAAGGCATCTGTCTTGCATATAAAGAATTTATGAAAATTTTGCAAGACGCTGGACTCAATAAAATCCAGGCTGTTGGTGCTAAATTCAATCCTCTTTACCATGAAGCCGTTCAACAAAGGGAATCGTCTGAACATGCAGATATGGCAGTACTCGAAGAAATACAATCAGGCTATCTTTTCCAAGATCGCTTGTTGCGAGCAAGTAAAGTGATTGTAAGTCGTAAGCCTAAAGTCGAATGCCCTTGTACAGAAGAAAAAGCATAGCAACTTTACTAATAGGAGTTAGCAAAGAGATTTTTATTTGTGGGAAAATTTTTGTAAAAATTTTCCCACAAACCCCCTTTAAAAACTTTTATATATTTATTTTCCAATAGATTATGCTAAAAATTAACATAAACCTTGTTTTTCTTCTAAGATCAAAAATAGATACTCTTTATCATGAAAAGAGCTTTCAAAACTAAGTAGAGTCAAGATTTTAATCGTTTGGGTGCAGTTCGTCTCATTCTAAAATTGGAAAGAAAGTTTGTAAGAATCGCTTTAGTACGCCGTTTTTTTTAGATAAAACTAAAAGAATCACGAATGATACAAATAACCGAATTACGCGAATAAAATATAAATAAAAAGGTCTATTCGTGCCATTTGTAAAATAAATATTTTTGGAATGAGAGCGGTTGCACCCTAATCGTTTGCAAGATAGATATATATTGTATTTCAATATGTTAAGAATACCTGCGTAACTCCTATTACTAACAGTTTTGAAATATTTTTTATTGTGTGTTATTGGGAAGCAGATTTTCTCTCTGCTTGAGAAAATATCAGGTGTAATCACTGTACTTTGTAAGTGATCAATTTTGATGGTTGGTGTTATTTGATTAACTTTTATATCCGTGTCTATCCGTGTTTTTATTTTTCCTACTACTTAAATATTTTATAGTAATTAAATATTTAATATCTTTCTAAGATAAAGGAAAGATAAATAACCGATGTTCAATATTAGCGAGTTTTCCTTTTGGAAATTAGGAAGTTTCTGCTCTCCTAAATATAGACAAAAGTAGACATCTGCAAAATCTATTGCAGATTTACCTATGCTGCAAGGAAGCATAGCTCATCAGAAGTTTTCTGAGACTTTAATGAATGAGTCTTCGCTCTTCTCAGTTGCTCCATGCAGGTTAGAGCATGGCAAGGGGTTGTTGAAATAAAATTTTTGGAGAAAAAGCCAATATACCAACAATAGAACTGTGTTTTACAAGTATGCATTGATATTTTTAGTAATAGTGTTAAATATAAGCAAACAAATAGTTCTTTTGTTTTTGTATTTTTCCCATACAGCATGATCTTCATGCTTAACTGATCATTTCCAGATCAAAAGCAAAATACACATTTTCAGGAAGGTGATGTACAAAATTCCTGATTAAATTTTTGTTTTAAAAAAAATTAACAGTTATTTAAATTCTTAAATAAGTTCTTAACCTAAAACTATGTTCCTGTTTTTTAACTATTAGAAAAGCAAAACATAATCATCAGCATTCTGTTTATTAGCATCCCGTTAAACTTGAATTAGCATCCCGTTAAACTTCAAAAGGAAGAAAAGCATTTTGCTTGGACAAGCGAAAAAAAACAAAAAACAGCCAGAAAATCCCCAAAGACCCAGAAGAGCAATGTGGGTATATCATAAAAAATTTTTTGCTAGATTGCAAGAAAATTTTTACATTTATTTTTGTTTTTTTTCTGGCTGTTTTTTGTATAAAAATAATTATAATTTTTTTATAATTCCATATAATAAGACAATAAGGTCTTATTATCCTATTAAGAGTCTTTAATAAGACAATAAGGTCTTATTATCCT
>JABWCH010000095.1 GCA_013359215.1 Candidatus Brocadiia bacterium
CCCCTCTTAAGCCTGGCACAAAGAAAAACTTGGATACCTGTTTTTTTGATTCCTGAAAGAAGGCTTACACGAAGCGATCGATTCAGATAAAACCCGCTTGCTGCTTGAAGTTTCATATAAGTTACCAGAAGTTCCCTACTCAGACCCTGGCAGCCTATCATATTTTTTCGCACTTCCATAGGATTTATTCACAGGATATTTCTGAGCATTTTTGGCAAGTTTTTTTTCCAATGCCGTTGTTATGTCTACTTTGGCAATGGCAGAAAGAGACAGGAAAAGAGTGAGAATATCGGACATCTCTTCTTCCATGCTCTTTCTGAATTCTGCATTCAAGAGATCCTGTTGTGTTTCCTGGTTTGTCCGCCATAGAAAGAGTTCTGCCAGCTCTGCAACTTCGATGCTTATGGCACTCACCAGGTCTTTTGGATTATGGAATTGTTCCCAATTCCTTTCATCTCGAAATTTTACCACCCATTCTCTTAACTGAGATACTGTTGCCGTGTGGTCATTCAAAGAGGTTGTTTCCAAATCAGTCTCCGCCTCCCATAAAGCGTTTTGCCAGTTCGAAGATTGCCATGTAAAAATTTCCTTCGATTCCTAATTGCTTAAAAAGAGGCAATTGGCTTAGATCTCCGAATATTTTTAAAGACCATGCCATCTGTAAACCAACAAAAACATAAACAACCGACCATATTTTAATGAAAAGAGAGCCTGTCTGAGATCCGCTTCTGATAAGAAGATAATCGCTTGCTTTCCATAAAAGAGCAATGCCCAGAGAACCTGCTAAAACAAAAAAAGCAATGTTGAGTATATGCAAAAAAGATACGCTGTCCGAGTAGATGACAAAAAGCAAAAGAATAGGAGACAAAGATACAAGCGCAAGAGAGAACTGATAAACTACAATAAAAAGCAAAGCCAGCGTTTGCAAAAAAGAAAGAGATATGCCTAAAAAAAGGTTTACAGCGTAAAGCAAAGGCGCGGAAATCAAGAGCGTACTCAACAGCAACAAGGGAACTTTCAACGCCATGATTCCAATTTCTTTGGTTGCTCCTTCATGAGATCCTAAAATAGCACCGTAAATTATACTAAAAAATACAGAAAACAATAAAAAATATAAAATTTTAGAAACTAATCTTTCGGATCTATAGATGGTTTCAAAGAGATATTCTTGCTCTTTTGAAAACATCTGGCCAAGGCTGTAGCGCGAAATGCGCTCAAGCCTTTCTTTCTGTCCAAAAGAATCCCAAAAAAGCATAGCATTGCATTTGGGACATTCTGTAAGGTTTTTATTCACTTCTTGAGAGCATTTAGGACAAAGAGGAAGGGATTCCTTTTTTCCTTCTGTTGGGCTGTTGCTATCCATAAAATTTCTCTTTAATTCCCATTTTTCTAAGTTTTTTTGATTCCTACAATTGTAATATCATCGTACTGAGAGGCTTTGCCCATAAATCGCTGCAACTCTGCCAAAAGAGAGTTACAGACATCCTTTACAGGAAGATGTCCATATTTTTCCACAAGCTTTTTCACCGCTTCCAGCTCTAGCATCTGGCCTTGAGCGTTGAAGCATTCCGTTACTCCATCTGTATAGAGGACAATCATATCTTTGGAGTCCAGGTACAGGCTCTCTTCCTTAAAGAATTTTTCTGCTTTTTTGATCATCCCCAGAACAATGCCTCCTGTTCGGATACATTCGCATGTTTTTGTTTTAGCTCTATAGATCAGGATATGTTCATGCCCTGCTCCTGTCCAATAGAACTTCTTCTCAAAAACATCCCATTTCATGATAAGCATAGACATGAACATATCTTTCCTCGTATCCGCGACGAGTAGCTTGTTGAGTTCATCCAGAATTTTTTTTGTATTTTTATTGGAAAGAACCAGAGGTCGTAAAAAGCAGCGAGCCATTACCATCACAAGCCCTGCTGGAACGCCCTTGCCAGAAACGTCTCCGATACATATATAAAGTTCGGAATTGTCTCCTGTTGGGATAAAATCGTAATAATCGCCACCTACTTCTTTTGCAGGCCGCATAAACCCATATACCTCTATGCCAGGCACAGTAGGCAAAAATTTTGGCAAAAGCTCTTTCTGGATGTTGCTGGCAATATTGATTTCTTGTTCTATGCGTTTTTTTTCCCCTAGTTCCTGAACAAGCAAAGCATTTTCAATTGCCAGAGCGGATTGCATGGCAATGGCAGTAACAAGGCGAAGATGGTCGTCTCCAAAAATTTTTTCCGTTCGAGTGCAATCCAGGTGGATGATTCCCAAAACTTCTTCATTTTTGCCTACAACAGGAACGCATATTGCCGCATGGATTTGCTGGGCTGCAATGGATGCTCCCATTTGAAATCGCTGGTCTTCCATGGCATCTTTTGTAAGAATGCCTTCTTTGGTTTCCAGAACCTCTTTTATGATGGTTCTGGATCCCATGACTTTATCAGAACCTTTGATTTCTTTGCGTCGTTTGGAAGCCATGGGCCATAAGCGATTTGCCTTAGGGTCTCGCAAAAAAACCGTGCCTCTGTCAGCAGGAAGATGTTCGAAGATAATGTCTAAAATTTGCGAAAGCAATTCTTTAAGCTCTAATTTAGAAATAATAGCATTGCTGACTTTCAGAAGAACTTCTATATGACGTGGAGCTTCTTTGGTCTGCGAAAGGCTTTGTATAGCAATTTCTGTAGTTTTATAAAATTTTTGTCTACTTTTGATAGAAAGCTGTTTTTCTGGCTCTTCTTCTAATTTTTCTAAACCTTGAAGCTCTTCTTTCGCTTCTTGCTGTTGGATGTTTTCTTCTCCATAAAGAAGCATAGTATTTCCCAAGGTAATCATGTCACCATGGATGAGCTTTCTTTCCTGGTGGATAATATGCCCATTAACTTGAACTTCGCTCGTTCCAATTCCCGCAATGAAATAGGTATCTCCTTTGGGATAGATTTTGGCATGCTGCTCTTCAATGTTCCCAAAAGAAAGACGCACATTGCATTCTTCTGATTTACCTAGAATATTCATCTTGCCAAGCTCAAAGGTTGTCCCGACTCCAGTACCGTCCATTATGATAAGCTGAGACAATTTTTTCTCCTCTTTGTTTTAGATAACTTACGACTTGTGCGAATTTTTTGGAAACTCGCACAAGTCATGATATGATATTATTTTAGATTTTATCTTCTCCAAAGCGTACTAGTCTTGCGCTGTTAAAAATGATTACGAACGCGCCCAGGTTATGTAGTATTGCCGCCACTACAGGGGAAAGCAGCCCAAACCCAGAAAGGGCTAAGCCTGTTGTTATGAAAAGAATTCCAAAAACCAGGTTTTCATAGATGATAACACGGCTTTTTCGAGCAAGCTGGATCAAAAAAGGAAGACGATTGAGGTTGTTGTTGAGCAAAGCAATATTCGCACTTCCAATGGCAACATCGTTTCCTGCTGCTCCCATTGCTACGCCTAAGTCTCCGCTTGCTAATGCAGGGGCATCATTGACACCGTCCCCAACAACAGCGACCTTGTAGCCATTTTTTTTCATCTCTTCTACCAGATGAAGCTTGGTTTCAGGAAGGCAATCTGCATGTACATTGGTGCAGCCTAGCTCTTCTGAAACTTTTTTGGCAACAGCCCATCTGTCGCCTGTCAGCATGGTAATTTCTTTGCATCCAAGATTCTTAAGGTCTTGGGTACACTGTTTTGCTTCCTCTCTGGTTTTGTCTTCCAGTCCTATCCATCCAAGGCATTTGCCGTTTTCGGATACAAACAAAGTACTATACTCAGACGCGCCTTCCATCTCAGCAGGTCTTAGTGCAGAGAAATTGACTCCTTCTTCTCTTAGCCAGCTCTCTTTGCCAATGAGAATAGAATTCTGTTTTAGCCTTGTGCGGATTCCCTTACCTGCGATTTCCTTGAGATCTATTGGCTCTACAAGTACCAAACCTGCTTTATGGGCAACATCAACAACGGCCCTTGCCAGCGGATGGTTGCTAAACTGTTCTGCCGAAGCTGCTACTTCCAAAAGATGAGCGGCTTCTATGCCTTTTCCTGGGGTAAGGCGTGTTACAGAAAGATTGCCTGTTGTCAAAGTGCCTGTTTTATCAAAAACAATGGCATTGATATTGCAGGCTGCTTCTAAATAGCTAACATCTTTGATCAAGATTCCTAATCTGGCAGCGCAAGAAAGTGCGGCGACCAGAGCGGTTGGGGTTGCCAGAATTAAGGCAGAAGGGCATGTCACAACAAGAGCGGTTATGGCTCGGTTGATGTCTCTGGAAAAAAACAAAATCAAAGCAGCAATCATCAAAATGGTAGGAGTATACCATCCTACATGCTTGTCGATGATTCTCATGATGGGAATGCGTGTGTTTTCGGCTTTTAGAATTAGCTCTCTTACTTTTCCCAAAATGGTTTCTTCCCCGATTCGGGTTACTTTGATTTCCAAAACCCCAGTCAGGTTGTTTGTTCCAGCGAAAACTTCACTTCCTACGGATTTTTCCACAGGCAAAGATTCCCCAGTGATTTCAGCTTGTCTTACAGCAGAGCTTCCAGCAACAACCTCTCCATCTGCCGAAATATTTTCTCCTGCTCTTACCCGAATGGTATCTCCAGGCTTAAGCTCTTTTACCAAAATACGCTCTTCTTTTCCTTCTGAATTGATTCGGGAAGCTTCCTGGGGAGCTAATCTTACCAGTTGTTCTATGGCTGCTCTTGCGCCTAAAGCAGTTCTTGATTGCAGTTGGTCTGCAAGCAGCATAAAAAAGGCAACAAGCCCTGCTGTCTGGTATTCTTTAAGGGCAAACGAAGCCACAATAGCCAATGCTGCCAGCTCTGTCATCTTGAGCTTTCCCGATTTTAGTGAATCTATCGCTTTTTTTATCACAGGATAGCCTAAAATAATAGCTCCAGCAAAAGCACATAGTGCAGCAATATCTTCTGACCTGGCAAAAAAGCTTTGCAGAAGAAAAGAATTGAAAACCAATGCGCCGCCTAAAAATGTTCCGAAAAGCTGGATCATGACTTTGCCTTGCTGGCTTTCGATTTGCACTGTACGTGTGTTCATTCGCTAATCCTCCTTGGGTGCTTTGATCCTGTGAAGATCTGGATTTTGGTTGATATGGATGCGCATTTCTCGATTTTTTCCCTGGTTACCAAATAAGAAAAGCTCACGTATTTGTTCCGTGAGTTTTGGTATATTTTCCTGATAATGCATTTGCATGAAAAGATCGGGATTTTCTGTATACAAAAGCACCAGCTTTTCAAAATATCCAGCATCGCTCTCTGCTTCTTTTTCTGTTTGTAGCGCGTAGTTCTTTGCTTTTGCCAAAATTTCTGCCTGTTCTCCCATGGCTTTGTTCAAAACCTGCTGTTTGTAGTTGTTGGCAGCCTCTACTTTTTTATCGCGTTCATTTTTTGCTCGGATTACATCCTGGAAAGCATCTTGAACTTGCCTTGGAGCAGCCACTTGTGATATTGCTAACCCTTGGATTTCTATGCCCAGGTTGAGTTTTTCGACATGTTCCTGCGTCATTTCTTTAACGCGATTTCTTACAATATCGACCTGGTTGCGCAAGGCATCATGAGCAGAAAAGCCTGCGGTAACCTGTACAATACACTGACAAAGGATGCTTTGCAAAAGCTCTTGTGGATCTTTAGCCTGAGTAAAATATTGATAAGAATCAATAATCAAATACCTTACCTGCCATTGTGTGTGTATGATGTTGGCATCGCCTGTAAGACAATAGCCGTCTTCTTCAGGATTTAAAGTATCAGGAGCTTTTTTGGCAGCCTGGCCTTCTTTTTCATAATACCAAAAATCTTTAATGAGTAAAGTGTGTTCCTGGCCTGCCTGTATTTTAATCACTTCGCTAAAGGGATACGGCCATGTCCAGTGTAAACCAGGTTTTAAAATACGGTCAACCATACTGCCCTGGATTTTCCCAAAACGCAATACCATGGCTTCTTCATTTTGCTCTACAGTGAAGATTCCAGAAGATAGGAATAAAATAACCAAAATAACCATAATTCCCTTGAGTATTCTAAAGCTAAGATTAAGAGCATCCAGAAGAGATTGGCTCGCTGGATCTAGCTCTTCTGATTTCTCTTTGATCTGTTCTTCCATAATATACCAACCTTTTCATAAATTTTTCGAAGTTTATCGAATAGCCATAACGATGTCAACTTGACTTGGCAATGTAACAAAAATATAGATTATTTTTGTATTTTAGTAAAATTTTGGCAACAATACAACCAAAATGATAAAATCAAAATATTATTCTTTTTGGAATGTTATTTCTTTTAGCTATTTATTTACAATAAGATAGAAATTTTCAAAAAATAAAATAATTTTTGTTGATTTTTTTTTCTTGGGTTGATATGTTAGTAATATTAAGTTTTTACTTTCTTCTTAAATGATTTCAAAGCATTTTAGAAAAAAGTTTATATCAATTTATTTTATTCAATAATGGCTAAACTTTCAGGAAAGGAGAGGCCATGAAATATTTTACCATTCTTATGCTCGTCAGTTTATGTTTAGTATGGGCAGAGGACACAGTTCCCGTAGTTCCTCAAGTCCCAGAAGCCCCAAAGATGGATACAACAGCTCAGACTTTTGTAGACAGAGTAACTACTTTTGCCAGCAGCTATCTGACAACCCAAGAACAATTCACAGAAAATGATAAAAACAAAATCTTGGGCCAAGTTGTACAACTGGCAGAATCTGTACAGAAAACAGAGACTTTTGATCCTTCAAAATATTTTAAACCAGGCGATTACATGGATGGCGTAGCCCAGAAAGTTGCTGGCACATTGAATTCCGCCGATTTCAAAAATTCTGAGTTTGCCTATATCCGTAAAGACTATTTGGATCAAGTCAGTGCTTTCTGTGTAGAATATATGAGAGACATGAAAGATGGAATTACACAAGTCCCTACTTCTGCTTATCTCAACGATATCGAAACAGTACGCATAACCAAACAAGAACAAATTGAATACCATAAAAATCCTCCTCAAAGTACCAATATATATTATGATCCTAAAAACTATCTGGATACCATCTATGGCGAACAACCTACATTGAAAGTTTTATGGAGCGGTGTCGACAACAACGTTATCAATTCCAGCTTGCTGAGCCTTTTTAATAGAATGATGAATAAATATCAGTACGCATCCAGCTATACCAAACAAGATTTTGATCAACTCTCTTTCTTACAGCAAAGTGCTATTGAAGTCATGAGAAATTCCACAGACAGAAACATCTATAACACCAAAGCCACAGTTGGTTATAGCTATCAAGTAGATGAATATGGTAGAATTGCCAACGAGACTGCAAGCGCAACCCTTCCTACTGCCCAGACAGTCTATACAGCAAGTGATGGAACCTACAACAACAGAAACTATGGCTACAGATATTCTAATGGTACTTATACAACCTTCAAATTGAGCATGAATGGTCGTGAATATACCATGCAAGAAACTGTCTTCACAAGCCCCATTGTTTTAGATTTAAATGGTGATGGCATATTAGAAGCATCTAAAGGCGAAAATATGCCCCATGGTCACAATGGTTGCCCCGTAGTAGAGTTTGATATGGATGGCGATGGTTTCCTGGATCTTACAGAATGGGTTGGAGCCAACGATGGAATTCTCCTCGCTTACAGAGCTGGAGAAGATGTCAATGCCAACAATTTCTTTGGAACTGCTGGCGGCTTCTATCATGGTTATGAAAAACTCTCTCTGCTAGACAAAAATAAAGATGGAAAAATTTCTGGAGAAGAACTTTCTACTTTAAGCGTATGGCAAGATAAAAACGTTGATGGAATCGTAGATTCTGGTGAGATCACATCTGTTCAGAAACTCGGTATCACCTCCTTGAGTCTGAAATATTCTGATACTTTTGTTTCTTCTTTTGAACAAAATGGTACAACCAAAAAAATGTGGGATTGGTTCCCCAACATTTTCAGAGTAAAAAGAACCAGATAACAAATCATAAACCCAGGGGAATTCCCTGGGTTTCCCATATATTTGCCTTTCAGGCAAAAGATTAAAGGCTTTTCCACTTTCTTATTACGCATCATGGATGTTTTACGAATATCCTATCCAAATTAAATCGGCCCAATCATACACCAATCTCTCCGCTTCCATCTGAAACAATGTAAAATCAATTCTTCTTTCCTTTTTTTTAGGTACAATAATGAGAATAGCTAAAAACAACATTCAAATTGCTTTCTTTTGGATTGTATTTTTATTTCTGCCTTGCCTTTTCCATGGTCAAAATTATTTTTTGATTTCTAAAGCAGAATTAGAAAAAAAAGATGTAAACATGAGCAAGCTTGATCCAGTCAATCTTGCTGCTGATGGATCTTATTTCGTGGCAGTAGAAGGTATATACGATTTAGAAAAAAGAGCGCAGGGTTTTACAAGATCCCTTCGAATCATACGATTCCCTAAAAAAGTTTTGACAACAGTAGACACAATTCCTTTGCCTATAACACATTGGGTAAATGCTGTTGTGAATGATACTAAAAATGAAGTGCTGGTATTGGGAAACCATGGGACTAAAATTCTCAAGGTCAACCTGGATACATCCGATGTTCAAGTTATCTGGCAGCATACAAAAGGAAAACCAGGGTTCAAGATAGGGCCTAGCCTGCTTTGCGATAAAGGCGTTTACTACGCTACAGGGTGGTTCTATGATGCACAGCAATTCTGGCAAGGAGATTTTCTTGTACAGCTTGCTATCAAAGAAGAAGAGAAAAAAGGCCAGTTCGATGTGCGTTTCTTAAAAAGAGTAAAACTAGACGAAATTTTCCCTGCTAAAGAAGAAGAGTTCAACAAAGCTCATTACTATATTTCAGGGACAGAGCTACTCTACAACATAGTGAAGGTGAAAGAAAAAAAAACCTATTTGATGCAGTACAAGAATAAACAAATCCAAACTTTGGACAAAGGGCATTTTCTGGATGTTTTTATTGGTAACAGCAACAAAATTTTCTATAGCGTGTCCTATGAAGAAAAACCCGAAATCTGGCAGCACTTCATTATGGATCCCAAAAGCAAAAAGAAATGGCAGATAGGTCCAAACAACGCGCAATTCACATATCCTTTCCTTTCCGCAAAAGGAGACAAGCTCCTTGTATGCGTTATCAACGAAAAATACAAACTCCTCACTGTATATATAGCAAAAGAAAAAGACAACTATACTTTAGACAAACTCTTACATAATGTTCCTATAGGACCAATGCACATTTCAGCAGATGGTAATGTATATTCCCTTATGACACCTCAATGGCTTCGTATTGGGAATTTTTAGGCAATTCGAATAGCCAGGGTATTTGTCCCTGGCAATTTAATCCTTTACTGTGCTAAGGGTCTTTATGCCAAAGATAAACTTTATATCGCTTTTTATATTTTTTTCCCTCCTCTCTCTTCTTGCCCAAACGCCTTCTGATGTTTCTGTTTTTGAAATCAAAAAGATAAAACTACAAACTGTAGAATATCCCTGGGGAGCAGAACTTGGCCTCTTGATTTCAGGAAATGCCAGTGCTGTATTATCCGAAAGCTGCCTTCTAGTGACAATATTCTATAGCAATGTAAAAATAAAAGACCTGGATTTATTTCTTCCCAAAGCTTCATCAGAGGACAGCTCCTTTGCTTTTGAAAAACTATGGGAGCCAATCCATTCTGCATACCAGATCGCTCCAGCAGGAGAATATAGCATCGTCGTCAAGCTCTCTCTCCAGGAGCAAACTCAAAAGTGGAAAGAGGCTTGGTACAGCAAGTACAAAGAAAAAACTCCCCATTCTTACGAAGGGACAGTTTTTTTAGGGACAAAAGAAACATTAGAAAAGCAAAGAGCAGAACACAAAGCTTTTTATATCCAGGCAATAAAAAATCTAAATGAAATTTATAGAGAGCTTCACCAAAAAACCCACCAGGCAAAAGCACAAAAGCCATTCCAACCTAACCTATGGTTAGGCTGGTTTCAAGGGTCTTTTTTAGAGTCTGTAGAAACGGAAAAGGTAAAGCTGGAACAGCATAAAAACAAACATTTTGCCTTACTGTATCCAAAAACCTTCCATGCTTTATACCAATATGTGGATGTTTTGGTAAGAATGGCAAGATTCAATGCCATACATATTTACCAATATCATGGAAGAAACAGAGAAATCGAACACTTGAAAAATATTGATTTTTTTGGCATGAGAAGCTTTGATGAATTTATATCCTATATTCAGGCTTTGCATTCGCAATGTGGACTAGAGATGGGTATTTCCTTAAGAAAAGAATTAGGATATTTACCCCCTCCAGGCGCATATTAGAAATTGGAACAATAAAAACAGGAGAACAAAAATGCAACCAAAACTCCTATTTCACGGGAAACCAAAAGGAATCAGCCTTATCGTCACCGTAACATTCATGATGATAATCGCGGTCATGGCTGTGACATTCAGCCGATTGAGCATGTATGAACAAGCTGCTACAGGGAACTATTGCGCTACCATAGAGGCTAAATTTGCAGCCTTTGCTGGTACAGAATTCGCAATTGCTAAAATATACCATGATCTTAGAACCTATGGTATGATCAAATGGGAAGATAACTTCAGCTATGGAGGGAAGAATTGGGGGAAAACGCTCTATGCAACAGGAAACGATGACAATCTTGATTCTGCTTGCGAAAAGGGACAAACAATCTCTCTCCATTTAGGAAAACTTGCCCCTCTGAACCTTTCATATTCAGGCGTTGTAGGCAGAACTGTTGGGGCAAATGTGTTTGGAAGCTATGATAATTTTGGCAATACCTATGCTTTAAAGATAAAGCCTGGCAGCTCTGGTAAACTGAATCTAAACAGCCATATTGCATTAGAAGCAACCCACCAATCCAAATCCAATGAAATCATGAGGAAGATTTTAACTGCTTTAGCAACAAGGTGTGGTGTTTCTGCTGGCGATACGACAGCCATTGTCAACATTCTTCGTCCATCGGGCTTTACTCCAGGGGCTTCCAAACCAGAAAATTATAAAGCCTTTGGAACAATAGAAGAAGTGCAACAGGCGATTAGTGCCTATCTAAGCAATTCTGGAGTAAGCAAGTTTCTGGAGAATATATGCACCAATTCCTGGATTGATCCCAATTGTGTGGCTACCTTTAGAACAGACGGAGCGAACTACCAGGAAAACCCTTCTTTCTATCTCGAAAAAAGAGCACCCATTAACATCAACAGCATAAGCAAAGATCTTTTGTATGTCTTGATTACACAAACCAACGCTTGCAAGATATACAACGATACATCCACTCTTACCAACAGCGAAACCGAAATTGGCTTGAAGTACGACACTACTGCAAAAAAAGTTTTAGGAAAAGTCGAGCCAAAGATAGACGAGATCGTATTTACGGATACAATAGCCAATTCTGTTGCAGACACATTGCTTTATAATGGGAGCATAAGAAGAACCTATAAGATACAAAAAGACATTATTGCTGCTATCAATGCTTTGAGCATTGATGCTTATATGAAAGATGCTTTAAGAAGTGCCTTTAATCCTTATATGATCGACAATTTCTGGAATCCAACAGGCGATGCCAATACCAGGGTATCCAAAGCCAATATCCATAAAAAAACAGGGGGAAATCCAGGCCATACCACAGAGCTTTGTGGGTCTGTTCTGGATGCGACCAATATTGAGGTGACCTCTTTAGGAAGAATCACAGCAGCAGGGAACACAAAAACCATTGCTATGTATCAGTCTCGTAGAAGTCTGAACTTTTTGGCCCAGGTCATGACCCACAGTAGCCAGAAAGACTTTATGGACAGCTACACTTATGCTCAGGATATAGTTTTCCATCCTAATTATATGACAGAAGAAAGGCATAAAGATAAGTATTCAGGATGGATTGAATTAAAAGCTAACGACCCAGACATTGCCAATCCTCCTATTTTTGGATTTACAGCCCAAGGCCCTACCCAGGGTAGCATAAAAAACCTTTCTGACTTTTTCCCTTTAAATTTTTCAAACTATCATATCGCTTCTTTCAATTCCATTAAAACCATGCGAACTACAGTACCCAAGTCTTTTTTGCGATCTTATAACGACGTAAGAAAAATAGGGGAAGCAGATCTAAAAAACAATGTTGTGCAGGATGGGCTTCTTTCCCGATATTTTTGGTACTACAACACAAGTTCAAAGAACTTGGAAAACACAACGTATTTTTTATCCAAGGCATTGCAAGACTATAGCCCCAATTTAAAGACCGCCAGTGCTGTCAATGTGGGCAATCATGAAGGGACTATCGAGTTTTGGATAAAGCTTTCCGAAAATGAATTTGGGACGGATGATACTAAAAATATGCCATCGGGCCTATTTTATATCACGACAAGAAGTGACAACCATGATATCAATGAAAACGAGTCCATACAACCCAATACAGCTCCCATTGCCATACGAAAATCTTCTTATGAAGGGACGGTGCTTTCGGGCTTTATCAATTCTTCCCGCCAGATTTTAATATCCAGGGTATATTGGAAAATATACTATGATGATGGGCATGACTCCAAAAGCATCAACAAAGGAAGCGCAACAGGCTATTGGATAGGACCGAAAGAAAAGGTTGATATGGACCACAATAGAAAAAAAGCTCGTATCAATGTTAAAACCAACAAAATAACATGGCAGCCTCATGAATGGCATCATGTACGGATATGCTGGGATGATAAAAGTAGCAAGCTGGATCTCTATTTAGACGGATCTTTGCAATCGGGAACACCTGTGTCTCAATCGTCATCCTCCTTTTGCGTTATCGACGATATATGCCCACAAGATGCTGTTTTTATCAATGGAATCTTCCGCAAACAATACTATGAGGCAACTAGTTCACAACATAGCATTTTTAAAGAAATTCGCGGTAGAGTCGATTTCCCAGGGAACGCAACCATAGACAATTTCCTTTCTTGGGGTTCGCACCGTGGTTCTACGGGCATTCCCGACAAAAGATATGTTGCCAGTGCTGTCTACAAAGGGAAATTTACCATTCCTACAGGAAACTATCTTGTTGGCCCTATCTTATGGACAGGATATCCAGTAGAAAGCCTGTCTGGGAAATACTCTTCCATTGCTGGAACAGCCAGCACGGGTATCTATGAACCTAGCCAGATGAAAGAAAAAAAGACAGGCGATGTCATTGATTATGAAATTGCCATGACACGCCCTGTTAATGAGAAAAGAGGTCTTACTATGGAATCTGTAAGTATGATTCTATACAATACTTATCCTAAAATAGAAGAAAAAAGCGAATAAAGGGCTAAAAGAATGTCTGATATAATAAGACAAAACTATGATGATTACATTTATCTGGAAATCCCCAAAGAAATCCCGCTGGATGCTGAGCAGATAAAAAAGCTTCAAGCTATAGCAGGGGAAGCCAAAGGCCAGTCGAAAAAAATCGTGTTTAGCCCGCCTACCAACTTCAAGATTGCGACCAAAGATCAATCGTCTTTTTTGAATGCTTTAAAAAAAGACCTGGGGGATAAAATCCTGTTTGTCCCCCAGGAGGGGTTGCAATGGAGCAAAAGCTGGAACAAATTCTTTGAATTAGGCTTTCCTCTGGTAGAAAAGCATAAAGGTATCTTATGGGCAACAGGAAAGGGCATGCACAGGCAAATACAGACCCTGGAGCTAGGAAAAACCCTTTATTTGCAATGTTCTGGCAACATGAACATTAAAGACTTTTCTGTAGAGTTGGACAAAGCCTTGGAACGCTTGCCAGAAAGCTGCAAGATACAAACTGTGCCTGTTTCTATTTCTCTGGGTAATGTATCAGTATGGTCTTATCTGGAAGGGGCTTTAATCATAGATATTGCAAATGTTTTTGTTCTAAACAAAGGTTTTTTTCAGGCTTTGACCCAGAGCCTCCAGAAAAAAAACTTGACCCCTGATTCTGAGAATATCTATTTCTTTACCTCTGGCCTGTTCCAGTCCTGGCTGCTCAAACAAGGGCTGGAAACCAAAAGTTTGCATGAGATAAGCAACATTATTCATGTCATGCCTGATACGGATAAACAATACAATGAGATTGTAGCCAGCGAAGTAAGAGCACTTGCCAAGCTTTCGACAAAGCAATCGCCTCCTATGGTTTTCTTGAGCTATCAGGTAAAAGGAAAAGAGCAGTCTATAAGAACTATAGAATCGTTCTATCCTGATATTATCATCACAGAGGAAATCAGCGATGCTAACTATCTCAAGCAGCATCTCCCCGAAGATCTGGCAAAAAGGCTTTATAGCATAACCCCTTCCAATGATCCAGGTCTTCTTATTTTAAGCCCTGAAATGATAAGCCAGGGATATGATCTTTCGCTCTATTCTGAATATTTGATTTCCCGATATAGAAACAACCGTGGGTTTCCCAACGATACCTATATCTATTACATGAATGCCCAGGCCGCCTATTTGAAAAAAGTGACTGCTTTTTTCATTATGGAATTCGACTATCTTTTAGAACAAAAGCAAAAAGACATTCTGGGAAGTCTGGCAGAGTGTGAGCCTAAAGGCGAAAAACAGGGAAGCTTTACCATATCGCTATTGCAAGATAAAATTTTAAAGCTCGATATGGAATTGCCTTTGTCTATGCAAGGAGCCTCTACTTTACTCTCGCGCTATCCTCAGCTTTTCGCTCATCATTACAATGAACTATGCAGCCCTTTACGCCTATTTTTACGAAGCGATCCTAGCCTTGATATGATACAAAGCAGCCTGCATCTGGTTCATGATTACAATGAACTGTCTCTGAAGCAAGAAGGATTCTGGCTGGAAGCAAGATTGCAGGAAAACCACTCTGTCCTCACAATCAAGTCCAATGCAGACAAAAGCCTGGAAAAAAGATGCTTTAGTTTTTTTGCCATCTTAAATGGAAGCGATGTATTCCACCGCTTGCCTGATAAAGAAATCTTCATTTCTCTTATTTCCACTCTCTGGGAAAACTACCAGAACGACTTCAAGCATCAAAGCCAGGGGTTTCTGATCACCTTGACAGCCTCTGCCGAAAGCTCAGAAATGAAAGTTTTCCAGAGTGAAATCAACAGGCTTGTTTTTAGAGAAGAAGGAAAAGACGAGCAAACTAAGGTACAGATGATGGCAACCTTCCCTTACCATAAGGGAAGCCAAAGGGCCTTGCTCAAGCTCATCAGCCATCTCTTTACAAAGAATCCACAAGATTTTAAAGAGAATGCCTGGCGTTTTGCCTGCTTTGAAGCAGTCCCCCAGATTGTCGCCAATTGCACTATGGAGCAGAATATTAGTCTGGATTTAAGCATTGATGGAGATCGATGGTGCTGTATTTTTTCTTCGAGCAGCAAAGAAAAGAATACAATAGCCGATAGATCCAGGAAGATGTTTGATTCAGGCGCAGGCAAGGTGCATATTGCAGAGAATGGCCGATCCATAACTCTGATCCGAAATCCCAAGCCTGATGATATGGAAATCGTAGCAGACAAAGAAGAAGAATCTTTGCACCAGGAACTGGAAAGTTTGCAAGAAAATACCATCTTGCAAGATCTGGAAGACCAGAAGTCCAAAGAAGCAGAAGAGCGTAGCCTTCGGTTGCAAAAGATTTATGATAAAGCTCTTAGCACTTATAATAAAAAATATGGTTTTGAAGAAAATGAACTAGAGCCTTCCGAAACCCAAAAGCCATCGGCCAAGACTCTGGAACAAGCTCTCAAAATCAAAATCATGCAAAGAAAGCAGCCTGATCTAAGCCATATCAAAAAGAGAAGAAATATCATGCTAGGAGTTGGCGCGTTTTTCTTTGTTCTTTTGGTGGGCTTTCTCTCATACGCTTTTCTAGGAGAAATTAAGCCAACAAACGAGGGGCTTTTCCTTGTAGACACAGAATCTCCTCTGTTCGTTCCCCCTGCGTCTTCTGGCCCGCAGATTGCCATTGCATTGCCTCCTGGGCCAGCAAAAGATCTGGTAGAGGAAATATGCCAGACGATCAATCTAGGACGCACCCTGGATCACGACCAGATCAATGCCATGATCAAAAAGCTCTATTTCTGCGAAGAAAGCTTCAAGGCATGCCCTGACATTTACAATCTTATGGGCAGGCTTTTCTGGTATAAAATCCATCTTGACCAATACGAAAAGTATTTTTCTTCTGTCTTGAGAGAACAATGGAAAAAAGAATCGCTCCTTGCTTTTGAGCTTGCCTTGCAAAAATACAGGCAAAACCAATTCCATAGCAACTTTAGAATTGCAATTTCTGGATGGCAGGCAGAAAGAAGGATTTACCCTGAAAACCAAAACCAGATTTCCTATTCCACAAACCAGGAAGCTATGCAGGACGTGGAAAAAATTATAGAGCAGATCAAGAAAATAACTATCCAATAGGAATTCAGAATGTCAAATTAAGCCACTATGTTACGCTTTGCGTAACTTTTTTCATGATGAAACTTTAGGGATAAGCAGAGCGTAGTGTAAGCCTTCTGTAAGGAATCAAAAACA
>JABWCH010000096.1 GCA_013359215.1 Candidatus Brocadiia bacterium
TGTTTTCATTTTTATTGCTCCTAATCATATTTGTTTTTGATAGGAGTATAATTCTTTATTTTTTGTTTTCAACAAAATTTACAACTAGCAAGTTGGGTTTAATATATTTCTAAAATACAAAGAAAGAGATAGTTATGAATGCAAAAGCATTTCAGGATTTTTATCCAGATGATGTTAGCCACTGCTATGGGTGCGGTAAATTAAACCAACATGGCTTGCAAATTAAGAGCCATTGGGATGGCGAAGAGAGTGTAGCCATTTTTGAGCCTAAGCCTTACCATATAGCGATTCCAGGGTATGTTTACGGAGGATTGATCGCATCTTTAATCGACTGTCACGGAACAGGGACTGCTGCTGCAGCGGCCTACAAAGCGGAAAATCGCGAGATGGATACTTTGCCTGCTTTTCGCTTTGTAACGGCTTCTCTCCATGTGGATTACCTTGCGCCTACTCCCTTAGGAATTCCTTTGGAAATACGGGGCAAAATCAAGGAAATCAAAGGCCGCAAAATGATTGTATCTGTCCAGGTCATGGCAAATAAAAAAATTTGTGCACAAGGTGAAGTGATTGCCCTTCCTATGCCTGAAAAAATGAAAAGCATGCTTAGTCCAAGCCAGCCAGAAAAAAAGCCAGATAAAGTTTAAATCTAGGAGTTACGCAAAGAAAAAGTTTTTGTTTAAAAAGCATTCTTTTTTTTGGCACTGGATTTATGGTTTGACAAAGCTTAAAATTTTATGATAGAATTCTGCATGAAAATAGTCAAATAAAAGCATAAAAGCACTATATAGGATAAAAGTATGATCCAATTGAAGAATGTTTATAAGCAACTAGGCAATAACCCAGTTCTCCAAGGAGTCAGCTTTGAAGTAAAAGAAGGGAAAACCTATGTTATCATAGGAAGAAGCGGAACTGGGAAAAGCGTAACTCTGAAAAATATCGTCGGGCTTCTTAAGCCTGACGAAGGAGAAGTCGTTGTTTTGCAAGAAAAAGTTCATGAACTTTTACCCCGACAGTTTTACGAATTGCGCAAAAATATTGGCCTTCTTTTCCAAAGCGGTGCCTTGATAAACTGGATGAATGTGGAAGAAAATGTTGCTCTTCCTCTTTGGGAACACGAAAATCTTTCTGCTGCTAGAATCAAAGAAATTGTCAAAGAAAAGCTGGCTCTTGTGGATCTGGAAGGAGTGGAGCATCTTATGCCTTCTTCTCTATCGGGTGGTATGAAAAAAAGGGTAGGTTTGGCAAGGGCAATCGTAAGAGATCCCAAAATCATTCTTTATGACGAGCCGACAAGTGGCCTTGACCCTGTGATGAGCAACCAGATCAACGAGCTGATTCTTTCTTTGCAAAAAAAATTGAACGTTACTTCAATTTGTGTAACCCATGATATGAATTCTGCTTATATGATAGCAGATAGTATTGGCATGCTCTATGAAGGAAAAATAATAGAAGAAGGATCTCCCCAGGAAATCAAGAATAGCAGCAATCCCATTGTGCAACAATTCATTCAGGGAAAAACCACAGGGCCATTAACTCAAAATATAAAATAAGCTATACTTTTGCAGATTTTTGCACAAAAAACACAAAAAAAAGAACACAAAAAGCACAAAAAAATATAAGCTATTATCTGATATATAGTTATATTTTTGTTCCTTTTGAGATATTTTGTGTTTTTTGTGTTAAAATTTAATGATATAATTTATTGGATTATAATTAGTTAAAAAAATCTGCAAAACTATAGAAATAAGGAGATATTCACAATTATGAAGGCAAGCAAAGATTTTTTAGTAGGGATTTTATTTTTTTCAGGTCTTATTTTAGTGGGAATCTTTACTGTTGTGATTAAGGATCTTCCTACCTTAAAAGGTACTTATGGTAAGCTTTCCGTAATGTTTGATCGTGTTTCTGGGCTAGAAAAGGGGCATAAAGTCCTGGCATCAGGGATGGAAGTAGGGCAGGTTTCTGAGCTAGAGTTGCAAGAGGATGGCAGCGTCCGCGTTGGCATTAACCTGACCCATAATCTAAAGCTATTTAAAGGCTATAAAATTAGCGTAAAAGACGCAAGTGCTTTAGGCGGAAAGTATGTGAATATAGAATTGGGAAATAAAGAAGAGGGGCCTTTGGCTGTAACGCCTCTTGGATATATGGAAGAAAAGCTCCAGCCTCTGGATGGATCTGCCCAACCTTCTCTTCTGGATGATCCTAACTTAAGAGATACTTTGCAATCTTTAAAAAGCATTGCAAAAAAAATTGATCAGGGACAAGGCACTGTAGGCTTACTGATCAATCAAAGAGAAATCTATGATGATATAAAAAAAGCAGCAACCAACATACGCGAAATCACAGAGCAAGTAAGAAGCACACAGGGTACGATTGGAAAACTTCTTTACGATAGCAATCTTTATGAGAAGATCCAACGTATTATAAGCAATGTGGAAAATATAACAGAAACTGTGAGAAGCGGCAAAGGCACACTAGGAAAGCTTGTGAATGATGAAGCGGTTTATAATAGTGCGAAAGCCACTCTGGATGATGCTAAAAAAACTATGGCAAATCTGAGCGAAATCACAGAGCAGGTAAAGCAGGGTAAAGGTACGATTGGTAAACTTTTTACAGACGAAAAGGTATATAACGAACTAGAGCGAGCCTTGTCCGATGCACGCACAATGATGAACAATATTAATGAAATCGCTAAACAAATCAACAGTGGACAGGGTACATTGGGTACTCTCCTAAAAGACGAAGAAACAGCGAAAAATGTTAAAGAAACTTTAGCCAACATAAAAGTAGTTTCTGAACGTCTTGAAAAAGGCGAAGGGACTGTTGGCAAATTGCTTTCAGACGATACGCTGTATAAAGAGATTCGCAGGGTTGTAAAAAGCATTTCCGATTCCATGGAAGACGCGAGAGAACAAGTCCCTATAACTACATTCACAGGTCTTTTGTTTAAGGCATTTTAAACTATGGGAGCGTTCATCAAGCCAAATATTTATATGTCTGAAAGAACAGTAGCCATTGAGGGGAAGCAAGCAATAACCTTGATAGAGCCAGGATATGATGTTGTAGTATCTGGCAAATACCAGGGCAGTTCTGTAGCGGACATTTTGGACTGGAGTCAGTCCATACAAAAGCCAGTTCGCTACATTGCTTTTTCCCATGCTCATGGAGACCATGTCGGGAATTTGCCATTCTATTTGAAAAGGCTGCAAGAAAAGCCTTTTCTTTTAGGGCATGCAAATAGCCCTATTTTCACAAGGCTAGAACAATCCGATCTTGTCAATGCTAAAAATTTTATTAAAATTTCTCAGGATAGACAGATTGAAGTTTTGGATAACCTGGAATACCATTTTTTATCTACTCCAGGACACAACAATGCGATGGATGATATCTCTGTTTTTTTTCCTGAGCAAAAAATTCTATTTTTAGGGGATCTGTACCAGCCTCAGGGTTCATCCTATGAAAAAAGCGATGGACTGAGTCCTGTCCCTTTTTTTTATGATGGAAATGCTTATCTCGCTTCTTTAAAAAGACTTATGGAAATAAAAATAGAGATGGCGATCACAGGTCATGGCGAGATTTTGGATGAAAAAAACGCTTACAATGGCCTTATGGTAACGAGCCGATGTATTCACAGAATACAGCAGCTTTCAGAGCATTACGTCAAGATGTACCCTAAAGAAGGGTCGGAAATACTTTGCGAATGGGTTTATAACAGCATAGTAAAAGAAAGAAACTATGATGAGCGTCGCGCCCTGGCAAGAAAGCAAAAGAACGATGTTCATGGACGTTGCGATTATGAAGTTTATGACCGCCCTGGCATATTATATTTTATAATGAATTTCCTTTCCAGGTAAAACAGTAGATTTTTAGAATTTTCTCTATTGATTTTTTCTGCATAAAAATATATGCTTATGAGTTCAGATACTGCCATAAGCGATGTACTCAAAACAAAACCATACTTAACGGCATAAAGAATGACAGACAACAAAATTTTTATTTATTTACGGCTAAGGGATGACAAAAAGATTTTAGGTAAAAGCAGAATTCGCGAATTTACTGGAATTACAAAACTTCTAGGAGATTTTATTCAGGAGATTTGGGAAAAGTTTGGCCTGGAGACTCTAAAAGTTTCCACTTTAGAATACATGGATGCCAATTCCGATATGGTATTGATCTCTTTTCGTCAGGACATAGTCAAACAACAAATGATAGTTTCTGGTCTGATTCCAAAGGAGTATCAGGCAAGAATGCTGAATGAAGAAGAAGTGAAGATCAAAGTGCCCTTGGAAGAATTCTTCCAGAAAAATATTTCTGGCATGGCACCAAGATATAGTGCGATACTCAAAAAAAGAATGGAACAAAGTATGCCAAACATTCTCTCCCTGATAAAACAAAATATCAATGAAGCTGGAGAATTTTATATTGCTTTAAATAACAATCCGTATCCTTTAGAATTTTAGCAATTTTTATCATCAAAACAACAAGGAGTAACGTATGAATTGTAAAAATTGTGGCAGCTCCAATGTTACAGAGACTATCGTAGAAGGTTACACTGTAAAGGAATGCCAGGTGTGCGGACACCTGCACGGCTCACAGGAAGTACTGCAAAAAATAGAAGAAATTAAAAAAGCAAAAGAAACGGGGATTGATCCTATCATATATCCTTTGCATTCTTTGTTTCAAAAAATATCGAATTTAAAAATAGAATATTCTTGTCCTGGTTTTCCCAAGGAAAAGATCGCTCCCTATATTTCCTTTATCATTGCAGACCCCAGGCTAAAAAGTTTGGAGCAGATTGCAGAAGCTGTTATACAAGCAAATAAAAAAACAACAGTAAAGTGGATGCTGGAAGTGACCTTTCAAAAACAATTGCTTTATATCCTTAAGCCTAATTTCCATCATGATCCTTATCATATTTCTGTTGAGCAAATTAGCATTTCACAGAAAGATATTGAAATTTTGGCTAGAGAAATAGAAGAAAAATTCCAGTCATAGAGGGCTATAGCTTTCCCTCTTTTTCGTTCCCACACTTTTATGTGGGAACGAAGCGTTTCTATATTGTATAAATAGTAATTATACATCTATCATGGGAAGGAATAAGAAATATTATGTTTGAACGCTTTACTGAACGCGCTCGTAAGGTAATGAGTCTTGCAAAACAGGAAGCAATGAGATTCAATCATGAATATATTGGCACAGAACACATCCTTTTGGGATTGATTCAGGAAGGAAGTGGAGTTGCAGCCAATGTATTAAAAAATATGGATTTAGAATTAAAAAAAATCCGTATGGAAGTAGAAAAGCTGGTAAAAACAGGTGGCAATGTTATGCAAATGGGGCAGCTTCCCTTTACTCCAAGAGCCAAAAAAGTTTTAGAATTGGCTTTGGAAGAAGCGAATAATCTTGGTCATAACTATATTGGGACAGAACATTTGCTCTTGGGGCTATTGAGAGAAAACGAAGGCGTTGCTTCCCATGTTCTTATCAATTTAGGACTAAAACTAGAAGAACTCAGAGACGAAGTTTTAGAATTTTTAGGTGCAGAATATCAGGCAGCTCAGGCAGAAAAGACGACCCCTGCGTCAAAATCAAAAACTCCAGCATTGGACGCATTTGGCAGGGATTTAACAGAATTAGCCAGAGGACAAAAGCTTGACCCTGTAATTGGAAGGCAAAGAGAAATTGAGAGAGTGATCCAAATTCTTTCAAGAAGAACCAAGAATAACCCTGTTTTACTAGGTGAAGCAGGTGTTGGCAAAACTGCTATTGTAGAAGGGCTGGCACAACAAGTAGTCCAGGGAGATGTCCCAGAATTGCTGAGAGATCGACGCATTGTTGTTTTGGATCTTGCTATGATGGTGGCTGGTACTAAATACCGAGGGCAATTTGAAGAGCGCATTAAAGCTGTTATGGCTGAAGTGAAACGGTCTAAAAATATCATCATTTTTATCGATGAACTCCATACTCTTGTCGGCGCAGGCGGTGCTGAAGGAGCAATTGACGCTTCTAACGTCCTTAAGCCAGCCCTTTCCAGAGGGGAAATCCAATGCATTGGAGCTACCACTTTGGATGAATACAGGAAGTATATAGAAAAAGATGGCGCTTTGGAACGAAGGTTTCAGTCTATTATCGTTGAACCGCCTACACAGCAAGAGACATTGCAGATTCTCATGGGACTTCGCGATAAATATGAAGCCCACCATCGCGTCGGTATAAAAGAAGAAGCTTTAAAAATGGCAGTAGAACTGGCTGATCGATATATTACAGGAAGATATTTTCCTGATAAAGCAATTGATGTAATCGATGAAGCAGGAGCAAGAGTCCGTTTAAAAGCCATGACAAAGCCACCTGATTTGAAAGAGCTGGATGAAACCATTTTAAAGCTCGACAAAGAAAAAGAAGAAGCTGTAGCAAATCAGGATTTTGAAAGAGCGGCCCGTTTCCGCGATTCTATGACAAAGCATAAAAGGAAACGAGAAGAAATCAACAGAGACTGGCGTGAAAAAATGAAAGTCTTTGAAGGTATAGTGGATGCAGATGTTGTATGCGAAACCGTTTCCAACATGACTGGCATCCCACTGACAAGATTAGAAAAAAATGAAGCCCAACGCCTTCTAAAAATGGAAGACGATTTAAAGCTTTCTGTTGTAAGCCAGGAGGAAGCAATTGCTGCCATTGCTAAAGCCATAAGGCGAAGCCGAACAGGTCTTAAAGATCCAAGAAGACCGATGGGCAGCTTTGTTTTTCTTGGCCCTACTGGCGTTGGAAAAACACATCTGGCAAAAACATTAGCCAAATTCATGTTTGGACAGGAAGAAGCCTTGGTCGTTGTGGACATGAGCGAATATATGGAAAAGCATAATGTCAGCCGCCTTACAGGCGCACCTCCAGGATATATTGGCTACGAAGAAGGAGGCCAACTAACAGAAAAGATTCGCAGGCGGCCTTATGCCGTGGTTTTGCTGGATGAGATAGAAAAAGGGCATCCTGATGTTTTCAATATGCTGTTGCAAATTATGGACGAAGGAAGGTTGACCGATTCTTTTGGCCGCCATGTGGATTTCAAAAATGTCATTGTGATTATGACTTCCAATATTGGCGCAAGACAAATCAAAAACCAAACTTCTCTTGGATTCCGAATTTCTACAGATGAAATGACTTATGAGAAAATGAAAGAGCAATTGCTCAAAGAAGTCGAAAAGCATTTCCGCCCTGAATTCATCAATCGGTTGGATGATATTATTGTGTTTAAGCCTCTGGCTAAAAACGATATTCATAAAATTCTGGATATTGAGCTTAAAAACCTTAAAGAAAGAATGAAAAACAAGTTCATTACCATGGATCTTACTCCAGAAGCTAAGGATTTTCTTGTAGAAAAAGGCTATGACGCTGACTTTGGAGCAAGACCACTAAAAAGAGCCATTGAAAAATTTCTGGAAGACCCTATCTCTGAAGACTTACTCAAAGGGAAATTCTCAGATGCTAATTATATTATGGTTTCCTATAAAGAAAACCAGCTTGCATTCACTCCAGAATTTCGCCCTGAACTAGAAACCAGGCAAGAAGAACCAGAAAGAATAAAAAAAACAAGTTAGGCTATATTAGATAGAGAGGAATATGGAATCTAAAGAATTAGTTTCAAAAATTGTAAAAATATTGGATGATAACAAAGCTCAGGATATTGTCGTTTTGAATCTAGTAAAACATCTTGATATTAGCGATTATTTCGTAATATGCTCTGGCTTAACCCAAAAGCACGTTCAGTCCCTTGCTGATAAAGTGGAAATGGAACTGAAAAAAGATAAACTTTATAGTTTTGGTAAAGAAGGCTATAGGGATGCAAAATGGGTTTTAATGGATTATGGTGATGCTATAGTCCACTTTTACCAGGAAGAAGCCCGCAAATACTATGATATTGAAGATTTCTGGGGCGATGCTCCCAGGATTCCTGTTACAGAATTTCATTTAGGTTAAATTTTAACCGCAGGCAGATTGCCTGCGGTGGTTTATTTATAACTTTCAACTATTCCTTATCTGGAAAGGATATTCCATGAAAAGCATTTTTCTTTTCCTTTGTCTTTTTTTAGCAGTATCTGTATGGTCTACAGATAAGCTAGACTATACACCTTGCAAAGTCCTGACAGAAAAAGATGGACTCTTGCATTGGGAACTTGCTGAAGCTTATCGCGATCATCATAGTTCTTTTGGGCGTGAAAAAATTTTAGATGTATCTAAAATCAAGAATCCTCAAGTTCTCAACGCTTTCCCTGAAGATCTTTATCGAGACGATACAGCAGATGCCTCGGTTATGGTTCTATTCCATGGAAAAAACTGGAGTTTCAATTCTAAGACACCTGTACTGCTAGTACACGGCGCAGGCGATGATCCCAACAGAGGATGGGTACATCCTTATTCTTTGACAACACCAGAAAGCGTTCCTGAAGCGGCTGAAGGATTTATGCAAAGATTTTCCAAAGCTGGATTCCCTGTTTTTGCTATCGCTTTCTCTCACCATCATGGATGCAACTACAAACAAGCAGAGCAAATTCACAATGCTATCCAGATTATAAAAAGAAAAACCAACGCCAGCAAAGTTCATCTCCTGGCACATTCTAAGGGAAATTGCGCTGCTTCTATCTATGTATGCGGTGGAAAAGATGTCAACCCTGAGCTTTTTGGTTTCCTTTCCCCTTTTAAAAAGGATGTAGACAAATATATCCAGATTGGACCAGGCAACAAAGGGATAGACATCATTTTCCGATACTATTTGGGCAATGTTTATTCTCTTTCCAACAAGCTTTCTTCTCCTGTTTGCTTCCAAAAAGCCGTATACTATGGAATGTGGACAGATTTCTATGAAAAAGACATCTATAAAGCCAACCCTGGCAAAGAAATTGGTAACTATTTCCCTGGACAGTGCCAGCTTGTCAACAATCTGGTAGATGATGGACTGGATTTTTCCAGCTATAGCTACACTCCCATTGATTTCAATATGACAATGAAAGCCTGCTACTATGGCGGCACAACTATGTATGTACAAGCCTATGGTATTGAACATTCTATGAAAGAAGGCGGATATACAATCAAAAAAATCAATGAAAGAGGCATGGATCCCAGTGTTTCGCTCATCAACATCTATGGAACCAATCCAGTGATCCAGGAAATCGATCTTGGCTTTATCAAAATACCCATTGGTGTATCTGACCACCCAAGCGATGGATTGGTTTACAGCCATAGCGCGTCTTATATTAAAGGACATCTTGTACGCGGGGCAAAACTCACTGCACAAAAAGCCTTTAATTTAAACCACTTTGGGATAGCCATGAAAGCTGAAGTTTTTATCTGGCTGGAAAGTTTGCTGGATTAGGCATAAAAATACAAAATCCAAAGAATCTTTTTCGGAAATCACGAAAGAATGAATACGAAAATTTTGTCCTTAAATAGTACTTTGTCTTTACAAAGTAAAGGATTGCCAAAAAAATATCCTGATGCTATATTGATTGATCCAGCAGACCCACTTTCTATTGTTCCCTGGGTACTCTGTTCGCCCCAGGGCAATATGCTTAAAGGAGATGATTTTAGCAATCTTGCTTATGGTATGCAAAATTTGAAAGTCTGGGTAGAAAATTTTTTGAACCAGGGAGGTCTTGTTGTTGCAATGATAAGACCCTATACATGCTTTCAACATATAAACCATCCTGATTTAAAAATAGGAAACTACGATTGGCTGTGGGAAGAAGCAGGCCAGGATTCCAGGCTCATAGTTAGAATAAGTCCACCTGACACTATGGAGCTTACAGAATATGGATCTGATTCGCCCTTTAGCCACTATCTCCAAGAGGAAGAGCTTCGTCATGACGTTATTGCTGAAGGCGAATTACAATCGCTCGCCATCAATCGCTTTCGGAAGCCTCTGGCCTTCACTATAAAACAAGGCAAAGGTAGAATTGTTTTTTTGCCGAGAGCGAAAAAACAAACCAGCAAGGCATCTTTACTAAAAGCCATAGACAATGCTCTGAACCAAGAAAACTGGCCTGAAATAGAAATCATCAAAGAGATCAAGCCCAAATGGGCGCACGAATATTTTTGGCCTGAAAATGCTATATTGGAAGAAATTCTAGCCAAAAAAGAAGAGCAAATTTCCCTTTTAGAAGAAGAATGCGAAGAAATTCACGAAAAGCTTTGCCATTTTAACCAGCTTCGCAGCTCTTTGTTTTGCTGCAATCCAAGCACCATGGGGAATTCTCTTGCTTCTATTTTGGTGCAGTGGGGTGTAGAAGTCTATCCTAAGGGACAAATTTTAGAAATTGTTTCAGGGAAAAGGCGTGGATTTCTTTTGTTAGCCGTTTGCAAAAAAGAAGCGGAGCTTTGGCGGGCCAAAAAACTGCTGCGACTTCTTCCTGATAACTATAAAGGTATTCTTGTTGTGAATCCCCATTGCTATGAACATCCAAAAAGAAGACCTGGTATCTTATATTCCTCTTCTTTTGTCGATTTTGCAAAAGAACATAATTTTTCTATTGTCAATATATGCGACATTGTTCAGTCACACCAGGAAGGCAATAAAAACCTTATGGAAAAAATGTGGACAACAGGAGGAGTAGTCTCAGTTAGAAAAAATTCTTTGGAAACCCTTTGATATCCATAGGAAAGAGATTATGAAAAAAATAGGAAAAATTTCTCTTATCTCCCTTTTGTTGTTTAGCCTTACTTTTGTTGGTCTTATCAGCCAGCAAAAGGCAATGGCAGATATACAGGAAGGCTCTTTTTTAAAAATGGCTTCCTGGAATATTCGTATTCTGAGCAATAGCAGAACAGACGAAGAGCTTAAACAAATCTGCAATATAGCAAAAAATTTCGATTTTATTGCCATTGTAGAGCTACGCGATGAACTTGTCATGAAGCGTCTTGTAAGCATCATGAAAAATAGCTTTGGAAAAACATACAACTATGAACTCAGCAGCCATGTAGGAAGTGCCACACAAAAAGAATTGTATGCTTTTCTTTACAATACAAGCCTTGTCAGTGTTGTTGTCCCAGGAAAGCTTTTTGAAGGGCTTACTTTTTTTAGAAAGCCATTCTATGCTACATTCCGCGCCCATAGCTTTGATTTTACCATCATTGTAAATCATATTATATGGGGAACTACAGTCACAGAAAGAAGAAAAGAAATCAATCGACTTGCCAATGTATATCAGATAGTTCAGGACGAAGATCCTCATGAAAATGATATTCTTTTGGTCGGCGATTTCAATCGAGAACCAGAGGATGATTTAGCCTGGGGTCCTTTGCGTTCCCTGACAGGCATGATCAATCTGTTCCACGTTCCTGAAAAAAGCATGATCTGGGACAGCAATCTCTACGATAATATATGGTTTCAAAGCCACTACGTAAGAGAATACACCCTGGATAAAGGGATTGTCCGTTTTGATGAAAGCGACTTTGGGAATGATGACAGTGCCGCCTCTAAGGCAGTTTCTGACCATCGCCCTGTGTGGGCCTTATTCAACACAAATGGCCCAGATGACGATTAGAGAAAACCTAGCCCAGGCAGCAAAAAGCCCCTGGGCTTTCTTCCCATAAAGGCAATTCCTCTGATAACTTTTTTTTACAGCCCCTATCTTTATCTCTTCCTGCTGCTCTTTTTCCTTTTTGTCTGGCATTTGCGGAGAAAAAAAGAGTGCATTTTAGTACCTTGTCTATTGCTTTGGGAAGGCAGCCAGTCCAAAAAATCGAGACTTCTCTGGTATAGAACCGCTCTTATCTATTTTTTGACCTCTTTTATTATCCTTTCCCTGGCAAAACCCTTACTTTGGAGTAAAAAATTCCATTGTATTGTTTTTTTAGACAATTCTGCCAGTATGGCAACCCAAGAAAAGCAAGGCACAAGATGGAATGAAGCTTTAAAAATAACCCAAAAATACATTCATGATCCCCAAGAACTTTGCATCGTACTGAGTACTCCTCTGCCTTGTCTTTCTAGCTTTTCTGAAATAGAAAAACAGGAAGTTCCCCTGGAACAAAACAAACTCCAGGAAAGTCTTGATTTTGCAGAAAATCTCATCTGGGATGGCGAGCAGCTTATCATCATAAGCGATGGCACAAACCCTCTGTGGCCTGCTCTTGTAAAAAGACTCCAGGAAAAGCAGAAGAATTTTATTTTTCATCTTGTAGGCGAAACCAGGGAAAATCTTTCTATTCATGTTATAGCAAAGCCTATCCATTCCCAAAACAACTTTGTTTGCCGTGTTCAAATACAAAACCATGGAATGACCCAGCAAGAAGGAAAAATGCTTTGGGAATACCAGGAATCTTCTTCAGAAAAAATTTCTCATGCTATTTTCTATTCCTTAGCAGGGCAAAGCGTAAAAACGGAAACTATTTCTATATCTAACATAAACCAGGGTGGGCAATTAAAATTTTCTTTAGAAAAAGAAGATGCTTTTTTATACGATAATGAAATTTTAGTACAGATTCCCATGCTTCCCAAAGCAAAGCTACTTCTGGTTACCAAGACACCTCAACCATATCTTATGGCAGCCCTTTTAGGGTATTCTGATTTTATAGACCAGAAAGAAAGCATTCTTGGTTCTCAGAGCATACAAAATGCCAGCGATTACGACCTGGTCATTTTATGCCAGGAAGAATGCCAGGTCTTGCCTCCAGGAAAGTTTTTGCTTTGGGCAACCAAAATTCCTAACCTGCCTTTTGCTTTAGAAAAAAAAATCCCTGCCATTGCCTGGAATACCAATCCGCTCCATCCCTTGGGACAGCATCTGGATTTTTTTTCCCTTGAAGTGAAAGAAGCCTGGAAATGCCATCCTATAAACTCGCAAAATATCCTTTTGCATGGCGATGCCATGCCCCTGATATGGGATGGAAGCATCCATGAAACACAATACATTTACGTAGCTTTTTCCCTGGAAAATTCCAATTTTCCTTCTCTCGCATGCTTCCCTGTTTTCATTTACCATTGTTTGCAATGGGCACTACAAAAAAAACAAAACCCTGTTTCCATCCAACAATTCCCAATAACCCAAAGCAATATTGGATCTTATGCTTTTTCTCATAAAAATCCCGAATTGCAAACAAAAAATATTGTTATACAAAACTTCAGCAAAGAATTGCTAATCTTGTCCATCCTCTGCGCTTTTTTTCTATATGCACTACTAAAGCCCTCTTGATGCTTTTCCAAAAAAAAATAAGAAAAATCCAAGATATTTTTTCTTCTTTTTCTTTTTTTTTGATATGATGGCAAGGAAAACAAAAAGTTGATTATCAACTGATAGAACTATAGGGAGATTTTGTTATGAGTGATAACCTGGAAAAAGAATTACGACGATTGAGAGACGAGCGCCAAAAAAAATTCAATGAAGAAGATTGGGAAGGTGCTCTTGCTATCCATGATAGAATCCTCGAATTAAGTCCGTCTGCTCTAAGGCACGCAAATAAAGGATCTATATTGTATCGTCTAGGGCGTTTAGAGGATGCAATCGCAAGCTACCAGAAAGCTTTGGAAATGGAGCCCACTCTAAACAGAGCAAGAGCCGATTTAGAAAGGCTGGAAGCACAATATCAACAGCAGCAAGCTTTGCAGCAAGAACAGAAAGAATCACAAGGGACACAAGAACCAACAGATTCAGAAGAAAAATACGAACCTGCCCAAATCCAAAATATACCACAAAAAGATGACGATGCAGCCCAAGAGCTTTTAGAAGAATGGCGTATACAAAGACAACAAGCCATGCAGAGAGGCGATTGGGAAGAAGCATTGAAATACCATAGCCAGATTTTGGAAAAAGCACCCAATGCTTTGCGATATACAACCCAAGGTTCTATTTACTATCGTATGGGAAAAATACATGAAGCCATAGCCAGCTACCGAAAAGCATTGGAAATGGATCCCAGCCTGGACAAAGCCAGACAGGATTTAAAAAAACTAGAATCACAGGTAGAAGAAGAAAAGCTATGGGAAAAAGACAAAGAAGAAGCAAAAGAAAACGATCTTCCTGCACAACTAGAAAATCTAAGAAAAGAACGACAAACCAGAATCGAAGCAAACGACTGGGAATCTGCTTTGTCAATACACGACCAGATACTTGCTTTAGAGCCAACCGCTTTGCGTTATGCCAATCGCGGGGGAATGCTCTATCAGATGGGAAGAATCCAGGAGGCAGCCCAGAGCTATCGCAAGGCATTGGAAATGGATCCTAGTCTCACAAAAATCAGGGAAGATTTACAGCGATTAGAAGCACAGATAGACGAAGAAAATCTCATAGAGTTCCCTTTAGATGGAGAACAAGGAACTTCTTCATCGGATTTAAGTCCCCAAGAACGTCTTGCCAAGATCCATCAGCTCAAGGACGAAAGACAGAAATGCCTGGATGCCAAGAATTGGGACAAAGCATTGGAATTGCATGATGAAATCATCAAAATAGAGCCTACGGCTTTAAGGTATGTAAACCGTGGATCTATGCTCTACCGCATGAAAAAGCTAGAAGATGCCATGGAAAGCTATCGCAAAGCGATTGAACTAGATCCTAATCTGGGAAGAGCCAGAATGGATTTAGAACGCATAGAAAAAGAAATGGTAACTCAGGAAGAAAAAAGACAAGAAAGCATCCCTCAGCCAGAAATTACAAAAAGCCTTGCAGACAGATTAGAAGATCTGAGACAAGAAAGGCAAGATTGGATCGCTCAAGAGCGTTGGGACGAAGCACTGCGTTGCCAGAACAAAATTATAGAGCTAGAGCCAACAGCTCCTCGCTACGCAACAAGAGGCTCTATTTTATACAGCTTAGGCAGAGTAGACCAGGCTATATTGAGCTATAGAGATGCTCTGAATATGGATAATTCATACCAAAAAGCAAGGGAAGATCTCGAAAAGCTCAGAGATTCCGAAATGGAACGGCTGCGTATAGAACGCCAGCAGGCCATGGAAAAAGAAAGCTGGCAAAAAGCACTGGAAACCCATGATATTATCCTGGCATTAGAGCCAACAGGTCTCCGTTATGCCAACAGAGGCTCTATACTATATCGGATGAATCGTCTCGCTGAAGCTATAGAGGCTTATGAAAAAGCCCTAGAGCTAGATCCTAGCCTGAGCAAAGCAAGAGAAGATATAGTTCAACTTCAGGAAGAAATCAAGAAAAATTCTTTCTCTTCCGAGTTAGAAGAAGAGGAAGAAGATTTCCATCTGGAAGAAATCGACGAAGAAAACATAGCAGAAGTAGATTCTCTCGCCTTAGAAGCAGAGACAGAAATAAAGCAAGAAACATCCCAAAAGCAAGATTGCCTGTTCAGTCTATCAGGCCATCAGGGCGAGATTACCGATATGACAATCATTGCTGATAAAAAAATCTTGGTTTCTGCAAGCAAAGACAAGACCATCCGAGTATGGGATCTACAAAATAAATCTTGTTTGCATGTACTCCAAGGCCATAAAGACTGGGTACGCAGCGTTGTTATAGGAAATGATGGCAAAATCATCAGTGGAAGCGATGACTGGAGCATTAAAGTTTGGGACACAAAGAGCGGCCATTGTGAGGCAACTTTAGAAGGCCATATCATGCCCGTGACAGCACTAGCCGTTCCTTCTCACGCAGGTAAAGGAAGATTCTTTTTTTCCGCCAGCCGCGACCATACAGTCAAAGTATGGGATGCACAGAATTACAAATGCATGAAAACATTGGAAAGCCATAAAGATTGGGTTTCTAGCCTTGTATTGCCCCATGAAGGAAATAAAGTCATATCAGGAAGTTTAGATGGCACAATATGTATCTGGCATGTTTTGGGATGGCGATGCCTGGGCGTTTTGGATGCATCCAAAAATCTGGTAAAAAAAATTCTGATCAGCCATGACTCCAGCAAAATCTTTTCCATTTCTCAGGACAATGCTATTTCAGTATGGGACATAGGCTCAGGCAAGCTAAACAACAAATGGGAAAGCCATAAAGAAGAAATCCATGATATTGCTTTATCACCCGATGGAAAATATCTTGCCTCTGCTGCCAGAGACAATACAGTAAGGTTATGGGATATTGAAAACAATAAAGAAGTACAAACCTATTTCAAAAAAGATGCCCATTTTGATAAAGTACTCTTTAGCCACGATTCTCTTTTGCTCTTTGCCGTAGAAGAAGAAAACAAAATCTATGTATGGCGCGTTTTGGATGGGCAGGAAATTGCAGTCTGGCAAGAACACCAGCAGCCCATTTCTTGTTTAGCCTTATTGCCCGACAGGAAATGGCTATTTTCCGCTGGCAAAGAAGGCAGCATCAAAGCATGGGACTATAGCGATTGCAATAAAACATAATTTCGTTACCCTAAACCTATCTCGGAAAAGCCAAAACCAAAAAGGTGTTAATCACGAATAAGACGAATATACAAATTACACGAATGAAATTTTTATAAAAACGATTCGTGCCATTCGACCATTCGTCTTATT
>JABWCH010000478.1 GCA_013359215.1 Candidatus Brocadiia bacterium
CTATTGGAAAATAAATATATAAAAGTTTTTAAAGGGGGTTTGGGGGAAAATTTTTACAAAAATTTTCCCCCAAATAAAAATCTCTTTACGTAACTCCTAATTTATAATTTATAAATAGCATAGTCTTATATCTTAAATTGACAGCTATGGGGCAACGCCCATGGGTAAAGTTTAGGCATCTCTTTTAAATTCATAAATTTTAGAGTCTTGAGCATCATACAGTAAGATTTTAATAGCTTTTGTGGAATTTCGCACATACCTTCCTGTAAATTCAAACCTTTGGCCTGGTTTGCGAATCCTCAGCTCGCTTAAAACTTCTTCATTGCCTGTGGTTGTTTCCAAAACCAACTGGAGGCGTTCTGCGTTAGAGGCGAGAATGCGTCCGCTGATTTCGATTTCGCCCCATACGTCATTACCATGGCCTGTTTTCCAGCGAATGATATAAACAGGATTTTTGGCAGAAGGTTCTTTGCCAGCAATCGTTACCTGGGCTTGTTTTGTCATTCCGCTTAAGGTATCTGTTGCTGTTATGATATATAATCCTGGATCAGAAAGAGATTGATATTGTCCTTCTGCATTGATTTCGCCACCTTCTGCTTTCCATTCGATCTTGGATGGTACTACTTGGCCCGCGCTGTTTTTTACCTCTGCATAAAAATTGCATCTTTGCCCTGGTTGTAAAGAAATCTTTTCGGGCGTAAGCAAAAGTTCAAGCTGTGGTTTTTCTACTTTGGAGACAACAACAATCGTAGCAACTGCTTTTATATCTGAAGTAACAGCCTGCACTGTAAAGCTACCCTGAGCATCGCCTGCTGTAAAAACACCATCGGGAGATATTGTTCCGCCTGTGGCTGCCCAAGCTATTTCTCCAGGAACTTCTTTTCCATTGGCATCTAAGCTTTTAGCGCGGAATCGAACTTTTTCTCCACAAGAAACTTCCATGAATTTAGGTGTAAGATGTATCCAGGATACAGGGGCATGAACTACGACGGGTTTAATGGTAACCCATGCTTTGGCAATGATTTCATCTTCAAAATTTGCTTCTACAAGGTATTTCCCAGGAACACTGCCTGCTTCATACAAGCCATTGGCATCCATGATGCCGCCTCTTGGAATCCACTGGATTTTTGCATTGGTTGTAACAACCTGGCTTGATTTATTATACAATGTTGCAGAAAAGAGAACTTTTTGGCCTGGGACTAAGGATATATCCTGAGGCATTATCTCCATACGAACGACTTTGTTTATATCAGGGCGAATGGTAATAGGAGTGGAATTGCTGAGTCTTCCTATAGAGGCCCATATAGAATAGTTGCCAGGAACTCTGCCTGCCTGGTATGTTCCATCGGAGTGCATAGTGCCACCCGTGGCCGTCCAGGTAGGATAGCTTGTGACCTCTGCATTGTTGCGGTCGTACGCTTTGATCTGAAACTTGATAATCTGGAAAGGATCAAGCACAGGATTTTGAGGGAAAATTTCGATTTTTTCTATGCGGAAAGGCTCGATAATTACCCTGGCAGTGCAGGAAACACCTTCTGTTGTGGATGCCTTGACAAAGTATGTTCCAGGCATGGAATGGGCTTTATAAACACCCTCTTTGTCAATGCTTCCTCCTCTAGCTTCCCAGGAAGGACTGACTGGAACGACATTTCCTGAGCTATCGTAACCTGTGGCAAAAAAACGCTTTTCTTCAAAGGGATTTACGCGGATTTCTGTAGGCCATATTTTTAAATAGGCTAACCCGCCTATCCATCCTTTGATGGTAATAGAAGCTACAGCCTTGATGGATTCGCCAGGATCGCTCACCTGGATAGCATAGACTCCTGGTGCTCCGCCTGCTTTGTAAATGCCGTCTGAAGTCATAGAACCGCCTGTTACCTTCCAGGTAGGACGAAAGCCAAGTAGTACTTCTTCATTAAAAGCATTATATGCCTTTACTTGAAAACGGCGTATTTCTCCTGGGCTTAAAGCTATGGTTTCGGGAAGCACAACAAGTCGGACGATTTTTGTAGAGGAAGGCCCTACTGGATCTTTTTGTTCGGATCGTATCACAGCAACAGAAGAGCCTTGTGCATTCGTGTTTGGGTCTACTGCTGTTACAGAGTATACGCCTTCGCTTCTTCCTGCTGTATAGACTCCATCGTTTGTAACCGTTCCCCCTGTTGCACTCCACTCAGGCATAAAACGGACTTCTTCATAATATCGGTTGTATCCTCTGGCAATAAACCTGTAAGTCTCCCCTGGTTTTAGCTTTACCTGGTCGGGCAAAACATCGATTGTAACGACCTTTTCATCTGCCTGTATTCCTGAAAGAAGAAAAAGACCAAGGAACAAAAGTATGGTAAAAGAAAATTTTTTCATTTTCTATCCTTTCCATTTAAAGGGAATCGGAATTGCAAGAAATCGAGACTTTTAGCTTTTCCATTTTTTTCTGGGATAAAAATAGCTAAGAACTTTTTTTCCTTCTGTAACCAAGTCAGCGAAAGTACCATTGTTAATAATTCTAAAATTGGGTTGGATTTTTGATATTTCTGTTTCTGTAAGATGTTCTCTGAGATAATCTTCATTTCTATTATAGTTTTCGCTTTCCATGCTAACGATGATGCCCTGGTGTTTCCGCAGTACATCGGCTTCTCTTTCTAAGCGAACATCCCCTACAATGATAAAACCATTTGTGTGCTGGATCTTTCGTTCTACTATATTGGCAAGGCAGTTGGGATCAATGTCTCTTAAGGCATCCCCAATCTGGCATAGCAACTCACGGTCTTTTTTGCTGAGTTTCCCGTGTATGCTTCCTATGTCTCGCCCAAAGCATTCCCTGGCTACTTGCTTGATATAATCGGCAAAATTGATTACCAAAGCAGAATGCCCATTGATGCTAAGCAAATAAATCAAAACATGCACAAAGCTTGTTTTTCCTTTTCCTTTTTCTCCTGTGATACCAATGATTTTTTTTGCTAAAGACATACTCTGACCTTAATTGCTAGTTGAAATTTTAAAAAAAACGAATGATATATCCGTGCCAAACTTTTGATAATTTAACAAAAAATCGAACAATTTGTAATAGTCAAAATGATCCTGTGCAATTAAATTTTTGCAGAAAAAGCAAAGATTTTTATCACGAATAAGACGAATGGTCGAATGGCACGAATAGTT
>JABWCH010000097.1 GCA_013359215.1 Candidatus Brocadiia bacterium
CTTCCTTCCCTTCTTATTACTCTACCACTCTGTCTTCATCTCTCTAATTTTTTGGTTTCATCCTCTGCTTCCCTTGATTTTTCTCATTTTTCCTAATTCCTTTTCTTCTGTACCTTCTTTTCATGCTTTAAAATATGCTTCCTGAAATTTTTTCTCGGGCACAGGAGCGAACGCTTGCTTTAGAAATATTCATTTACAATATATTATAGTGGTGTCTGTCCTTATTCTTTTTAATATTTTGAATTTTTTCTTCATGCCCTTCGTGTTCTTCGTGTTCATCCTTATTCTTTTTAAGCTCATGCTCAATTGCGTAAACGATGGCATATCCCAGAAGATAGAGTATTTCAGAGCAAGCCACAGATTGCCTTAGATATGGTCAAAGCAGCCAAAGCAAACCATTTCCCTTTTAAGATCGTAGACTGCGACAGTGTATATGGCTGTGATACAGAATTCCGTATAGGTCTGAATGATGAAAATATTCTTTACATAGCAGACATACACTCAACTACACCGATCTATCTAAACAGACCTGTGGTTGGAATACCACAAACCCCCGAAGGCAGAAGAGGACGGCCTTATTCAAAATATCAAGTTTTGAGTGAAGAAAAGTTTGTAGAACCACGTTCTTTGATAGAAACTTTACACTTCGACTGGGTATTTGCCCGCGATACTGAAAGAGGGGGGCTTACCATAAAATGCGCTACTCGTCGTGTATGGATTGTAGCTGATAATGGAAAAATTTTAGAAGAATCTTTGTTTGTAAGACAAGAGTCAAACGGTGAATACAGATTTTCTCTAAGCAATCTTCCTGTCTCAACTTCTTTGGAAGAAATGGCATGCTACCGATGTAAACGATACTTCGTCGAGAGAACTTTTCAGGATGCTAAATCAGAGCTAGGTTGGGATGAGTTGGTAGCTCGTAAATATCGTGCTTGGATGCATCATGCTGCTTTGACTTCACTAGCTTTATGGTTTGCTTCTGAAATCAAACTTGATTGGGCTGTTCAGTATCCACGAGATCCAGAGCTATCCAGAGAACTTGAAATAAGCAATCTACCGTCTCTTTCAATTGCCAATATTCGAGAATTGCTCAAAGCTGTACTTCCTTTGCCTACATTGACTCTTGAAGATGCTATACATATTGTCATCAAGCATTTTCTTAATCGTTCTCGCTCTAAAGCCTGTAGACGTAGACAAGAGCGTCGTCGCTACCAATTTACTTAGACTTAACTTTCTTTATTATCCATTTTGGTTTCTATTTTTGGACAATAAGTTTGTGTCATCTTTAACAAAAAATAAATATAAAAATTTTAGCTATCCCTTTAATTATAAGGGGTCGGATTTAACATTGTCAAATTATTTATCAGATATTCTTTTTCAAGTTCTTTCTTACTTAAAGCTTTCTCCTCAGCTTTATCTAGGATTGACTCGAAATTCGGTATAGTTGTTTTTAATTTACACGAACGTTGAGAAATTACTTGACATTTTTTTAATATGTGTGTATAATATTACACACTTAAACATACCAAAAAACTGTCCAGCCAAATGGGTTCACTACATTGTTTCTACTGCTAGATAAGAGGTTGTAATGGATACAGAATATAAAATATATGAAATAAAATGTAACTTATGTAATGGAATACATAAAATTAGATTTTTTAAGAATACAAATAAATATAGATGCCCTGTTACAAATAATTTGTTCACACTAAATTCTTCAGAAAAAATTAGAATACTTAAAGATATAAATGCTAAAGATGAAATATTTCCTATCAATGGAAATGAAGACCCAGAGGCTACTGTAGATGAAGACCCAGAGGCTACTGTAGATGAAGACCCAGAGGCTACTAGATATGAAGACCCAGAGGCTACTAGATATGAAGACCCAGAGGCTACTAGATATGAAGACCCAGAGGCTACTAGATATGAAGACCCAGAGGCTACTGTAGATGAAGCTACTAGATATGAAAATTTAAGCAAATCTATAAGATATAAAGATCAAAAAATTATCGGACAAGGCGGTTCTGCTACTGTTTACGAAGCATATGATACTAAAATGCAAAGAAAAGTAGCGATAAAAAAAAATCTCGATTCGTCGCAGATAAATTTTGAAAAATTCAAAGAAGAGGCTAAAACATTAGCTACTTTAAGTCATCCTAATATTGTAAATATTTATGATTATTATTACGATTATGATATTGTAGAAAAAAGAATTCTTTCTATTTCGTTAATTATGGAATATATTCAAGGTCAAGACATTCGCAAATTTTCAGAAAATTTATATTCAAATAGTATAAATAAGAAAAAATTTTTTATAATTGTAGCAGAATATTTTTCTGAGCTAGCATCTGCAATTGCATATTTACATGAGAAAAAAATATATCATGAAGATATAAAACCTCAGAATATATTGATTTCTCATGAATTAAAAAAAATTAAAATTGTAGATTTTGGAATAGCAACAAAAAGCGGAGAAGTTTGTAACAATCGTACTATTAGATATTGTGCTCCAGAAAAGTTAGATAAGTTGACACTGAAAGAAGATTATATTCCTAATGCTTATTCTGATATCTATTCATTAGGTGCTACTTTTTATGAGATACTTACTGGGAGTTTTGCAAATCCAGGGGAAAATAGCGAGACAATACGATTTAATATATTCACTAGAGAAATAACTTTCTTTGATACAAAGTGTAATGAAACAAGATTACAAAATATATGCCTTAAATGTTTAGAAAAAGATATAAATAAAAGATATCAAAATGCAAAAGAGATTCATTTTGATTTACAATCTTATATAAAAGACAATGAAAAAGATCCTGATAAGGTTCCAATATTGATTGACTTAGGCAGAAGTGGAAACTCAATAATGTATCCAATATTAAAATATTATTTCTATATTGGGCGTGCTTTAAAGAATGATTTAGTAATTTTTGATTCTAGCTTATCTAGATTACAAGCAGTTATTTATAGCGAAAACTCTATATATTATATAAAAAATTTGAGCCCTAACATAAAGATAATAGTTATTAAAGGTAAAGAGAAATTTAAAAAAATTACAGTAGAAAAAGGATATTGTATAAATTTATGCTCAAAAGATGAAATCCAGATTTCAAAAAATAAATTTGTTTTTTTTAAAAGTATAATGGAACTAAATGATACATGGGGAACACCAAGTCCAGAAAATAAGACAATACCTCTTCCCAAAAATAATGAAGGGGAAAATACTATAGTTATATCTAATCTTTTTAATAAAAATTTTATTAATGAGGCAATTCCGAGTCCAGATGATATGACAGGAAAACTTGATGAAGTAGATGACGACGATGAAGAAGAGAATTACTATTACTTTAGAAACACTAATCGTTCTACTAGAGAAAGTTTTGCTGGAAGAGTTCTTCTTTATTACAGCTTTACAAATCAAAATCTTACTGAAGTAAACTTTAGTAGAGCAAGGCTTACTGGTGCTAAATTTACTAGAAGCGATCTTACTAAAGCAACACTGATTGATGCAAAGCTTGATGAAGCTGATTTTAGTGAAGCAAACCTTACTGACGCAAACCTTGCTAATACAAACCTTATTAATGCGAACTTTAGTGGAGCAAACCTTACAAGAGCAAACCTTACTAATGCGAACTTTAGTGGAGCAAACCTTACAAGAGCAAACCTTACTGATGCAAATCTTAGTGGAGCAAATCTTGCAAGAGCAAACCTTACTGATGCAAATTTTAGTGGAGCAAATCTCAGTAATCTGATCCGTTACTGATTGAATATCACTTTTACTGATGCAAATTTTAGTGGAGCAAATCTTACTGACTCAAATTTTACAGGCACAAACCTTACTAAAATAATTTATTGACTTTTTAAGTTTTTCTTATACAATAGCAGTGCTTGAAAATATCCCTAAAGTAAATATGGAAAACCAACCATTTGAGATTGAAGAGCTTCAACGCGCCCTGGATACAGGGAACATCCATCACAGCCTCAATAATGATAATATCAAAAAGGCTGCTCATATTATTTTTGGTGACAAAGATAGAATTACCCAGGATTTTTACCAGAATACCATTGTTGCAGGGAATTATATTGGTTTTGACTTAGAACGGCATGGATTCCCCAATTTATTAGCTGATATGAAATTGCTAATTAAAAATAATGACTTCTTTACCCCATATGGGTCGCATATATCAGCTTAGTGCAACACCCCATAGCTGTCAATTTAAGATATAAGACTATGCTATTTATAAACTTAAACCTAAACCTAGACCTAACCCTAAACGTAAATCTGGGCTTGAACAAAAAATTACTCTAAGTTCAAACTAAAAACTAGGCTTGCGTTTAAGTTTAGGTTTAGGTTTAGGATTTGCATAGCGTTACGCTTATTTTGACAGCTATGGGGCAACACCCCTTGCAAGGGGTGGTTTTTGTAAAAATTTCGACCTGGCAACCTGAGTTGCGATTCTTCAACCTAAACCTCATACGTGTTAACTTTTAACATTTTGCCTTGCAACAGATTGTGCAGATCTTTTTTTCTATTTTGCCAAACGCTCCAAGATCAATTTTTCTATAACCAGAGAGTCCGTTAGCACTAGCAAAAATTTTCTCCCAAATTGTCATAAAACTTATTCAGTTTTTGCCTCTTTATTTTTTCTGGGCTTTTTGGATTTCTTCTAATTGCGATAAGAGTTCGCGAGGGGATTTGATGCGCCTTTCTTTGTTAGGTTCCATCATTTTATCCAGAAGATCAGCAAGGGGTTTAGGGTAGCGATGGATGAAATCGATTCTTATTGGCTTATTCGACATTCTTTTAAACAAAATGTCCATCTGGTTGGTTTCACCCTGCGAAAAAGGGACAATTCCTGTAAGTATATGGTATAAAGTTGCTCCAAGGGAATAAATATCGCTTTGAATGTCTAGCTCCTCTGTGCCTGACAACTGCTCTGGAGACATATAAACAGGCGTTCCCACCACATATCCTGCTGAAGTCAGGTCAATATCATGGAGCTTGATGATTCCAAAATCAACAAGCTTTGTCATCTGCGTCCTGGAACACATAATAATATTGGCAGGTTTAATATCACGATGGCAGATATTTTTTTCTGCAAGATAGTCTAATGCCTGAACCACTTCATAGGCAATCTTAAGGGAAAGCTCCAGCGTTAGGCGTTGGGATGTTTCCAGAAGTGCTTCCAAGCTGCTTCCTTCAATATATTCCATAACCAGGAAGCAATAGTTTAGATCATTGTATAGGTCATATCCTTTAACAATATTAGGATGCGAAATATCAATAATTGTGCTGCCCTCTGTCAGGAATCGGAAAACCTTTTTTTTATTTTTCATATCTTCCTGTGGCAAAAATTTCAAAACAACAGGCTTCTGCAAAGCAAGAGCCTGCGCTCTGTATAGAGTTGCCATACCACCCATGCCTAATTTTTTTTCTATACGATAAAAATTCTCTCCACTACCGCGAATTACCATCCCAGGCATAATCGCATTCGCTCCAGAGGGCATAGGAGACAAAGAAGGCGCAAACATTGGATTGGATGGTGCTTGCTGGTCTACAAACTGGAAATTAATATCAGCGATCTGAAAAAAATCTTTATTAGCAATGGGATAAGGCGTGTTAGGTTGCAGCTTCTGCCCTTTTACGTAAGTACCATTGGTACTCCCTAAGTCCAGTATAGTGATTTGGTTACTGTTACTATCAAATACAATTTGTAGATGATGAGAAGAAACCTGTGCCATGGGCAAGCATAAGTCATTATCTGAGGATTTCCCTATTTTAAAATCAGACTTTGATAAGACTATAGGTGAAGGAATTTGTTTTGTGCCTTCATAAACCAGCACAAATCTATTCTTTACATAACTCATAAAATATCCTTAATTTATTGCTGGATAGTGCTAGATCCATCAATGGTGGTAATGATGGAAATTTTCTGGGGGCTAGGCTCTGTTTGCAGTATAGTTTTAACAAACTTTTCTTCCCCTGTATCGACAATGAATCTCACCTCTTTTTTTCCCAAATCAACAACGCTGTCAGGAGTCATTGTGTAAGCCTTATTCGGCTCTAGTGGCTGTCCATTCAGAAATGTACCATTAGTACTTTTCAAATCTATAATTTGTATTTTTTTATCTTTTGTAACCATTAACTTGCAATGCTGTCCGCTTATATGCAAAGATCTCGTCTGATTTTCAGGAACTCGAATGCAAATATCATTACCACGATTCCTGCCGATGCTTATAAGTTCCTGGTTTATAGGGATTTCAAAGAAGCTAATCCAATTATCCTTAGGGCTTTCTTCTGCATAGTATTGAAAACGCAGAAGACCTATTTTGGATATTTTATTGCTCTGGTTGTTTTCTTTTTTACTTTGCGTCTCTCGCAACTGGCAGAACTGGTCTAAATCCTGAGCCATTTCTTTTGCCGATGGATAGCGGGAATGGATTTCTTTTTGCAAAGCTTTCAAACATATACGTTCCAGCTCTTCTGGGATTTCAGGAGCAATCCCCCTGAGAGGCGGGGTATCTTTTTTAATAATCTGGAAAAACATTTCAAAAAGTTTGTTGCCTTGCACCAGCCTTTGCCCTGTGAGCATCTCATATAAAATAACACCTAAAGCATAAACATCCGATGGTTTGCTGATTTTATCCAGCTCGCTTTTCGCTTGTTCAGGTGACATATAAGCAGGAGAGCCAATCACTGCTCCAGGAGCAGTCAAAATATCCCCTTCTGCACTTCCCATAATTTTTGCAAGGCCAAAATCCATAACATGAGGCTCGTTTTCATGGTCTACAAGAATATTGCCAGGTTTTAAATCTCGATGGATGATTCCCTGAGCATGGGCATAAGACAAAGCATTGACTACTTTTTGGAAAATTTTTAGCAAAATATTCTTTTCAATCTTTTTTTCTTCCATGATCTCTTTTAGAGATTTCCCTGATATGAATTCCATAGTAAAAAAACTTTTATCTTGCTCATTCCCAACATCATATATCCTTATGATATTAGGATGATTTAATTTTGCAGTTGCCTGGGCTTCGCGAATGAATCTTTCATTTGCATTTTCCATCATGGCAACACTAGGGATAAGAACTTTCAAGGCAACCTCTCTTTGAAGCAAAGAATCATAAACAAGATAAACGATCCCCATTCCACCCTCGCCTAATGTCTTTATAATACGGTATCGCCCTATTTTAGCCTCTTGTACCTCCTTTGTAACAGGGATAATATTCGCACAATAAGGAGTCTTATCTTGCCCTACAGGCATAGTTCTATCTTGGTTTATCGATGCCTTTGTAGACATAGTTTTATCTTGATTGGCAGCAGATGCTTTTGTAGGTATAGTTTTATCCTGATTAACAACGGCCATTTGAGTTATAGAAGGTACTTTTGTTATGCTTTCGCCCATCATGGTTTTATCTTGCTGTAAACCTTCCTGATAGACTTTCTGAATATGCTCATTCGTCCAATGAAGCTGGCTTTCCAATAAAAAAAGAAAATTTTCCTGCTTCCCTTTTTTAAGCGATTCATTTTCTAAATATATTAAATGCTGTAGCTCCTCAATAGTAATGTATTTTTTTTGCAGACAAAATTGAGCAAACTTTTTTTCCCATTGTTCCATAGAACAACTCCTTCTTTTTAGAATAAAGAGACGCAAGATATTTGAATTCTTAAAAGATTATAGCAAAGCCAATAAATCTTATCAAGAATAAATCTCTCCATGGTTTTTTTGCAGTATATCTTGTGTGATGGAAGAAAGGGGAGAAAAGGGGAGAATGAGGGGCAATGATATGCCAAGCGGTACTATTTTTGATTTCTTACAGAAGTCTTACACTGCGCCTGGCCTATCCTTGAAAAGATTATGTTAATTTTCGACATAACCTATTTGAAAATAAATATATAAATATATAAAAGGTTTTAAAGGGGGTTTGGGGGAAAATTTTTGTAAAAATTTTCCCCCAAATAAAAATCTCTTTGCGTAACGCCTATAGACTATTGCATTCTGACTACTTCCCTACATATTCAAAGGTAAAAGGCCCTATGGCAGAAACAGCACTGGTGGTTTGCCATGCGTTGACATCTCCTGATGACCATCCGCCGACTTCGCTATATCCAGTGATCCAATAGGATTTGCCTGCTTCCAGAAAAAATTCTTTTCCAACAGAACTCCAGTCCGAAAAGTGTTGGTTTTTTTCGCCTACAGGGCGATCATAATATACATCGCTGATGGTCTTGCCTACCCAGTCTACTCCTTCGATAGAAACACCAATATTACGATAGGCATAGACTTCTCCCTTGCTTGTAAGATAAGTGCGCAATGTGCCTTCCTGATAAGCTTCTAAGCCAATTTTATATTTTCCTGTTTTGGGAGGGATATAAGAAAATCCTAGCCAGCAGCGAGAGCTTGCCATGCCCCAGGCATAAGAGCTTCCAGAATGGAAGGTATAGCCTTCATGTTCTGCTAAAACTTTGCCTGTTTTTCCCGTGCCTTTTGTCCAAATTTGTTCCCATGCTTCCTGATAGGGAGGATAAATATAGCTAGTGCCTCTTTTTGCTGTTTTCGGCTTGAATTGTTCTATTGATTTTTGGGATTTTGTTTTAGGGGCGATTTGCATATCTTGAAAGCGTTGTGTAGGAGGATTTACAGTCTTGGGTGCTTCGCCAGCAGGCTTTTTTGTCATAATAGGATCAGGAATAGGATTTTTTTTAGGGGGTTCGCTATACACCAGCGACATAGCAAACATGACAGCCAACAATACAATCAAAGTTTTGCTTAACATCTTTTATCTCCTAGAAAAAGTAGAAACCGAAAAACAACTCTCAACTACTATTTCAGACAAGCCGAAACAAAACAGGTATTACAGCACTTTTCACTTGCGTTGTATACATAGTATACATCGGATTCAAAGAAATTTATCCACAGATTACACAGATTACACAGATTTTCGAAGCCTTTATCTATGTAATCTGTGTAATCTGTGGATTATTTTATAGGCGATTTTTGTATGCAATACAACTGAGAAATGCTGTAATCACGAATGACACGAATATACAAATTACGCGAATGAAATTTTTATAAAAACTATTCGGCTATTCGAGAATTCGTTTTATTCGTGATAAAAATCTTTGCTTTTTTGAAAAACATTTTATTTGCTAGATTCCATTATGGTATAAAACTGAAAAGATGGCAATCTTTTTTTTAATTTTTTTTGTATAGTGCAAAAAAGTATCTAAAAAAATAGAAAATCATTATTCATTATATCGCAGATGATGTCTATATTGGCGGCATTATGGATAGACAGACTCGGTTTCGTCCTTGTTCCTTGGCCTGGTACAAGGCTTTGTCTGCCTGTAAAATAAAATTTTCTGAGGATTGGGAAGGTGTGTATTCTGCGACACCAATGCTGATTGTTACCTTTCTGCAAAACGGAAAAGAGGCATTTTCCATATTAGAGCGGATTCGTTCTGCAACCTGGCTGGCGCAGGAAAGATCTGCTTCTTTTAGGAGAATGATGAACTCTTCTCCTCCATACCGAGCCAGCATGTCCTTTTCGCGGATGGAATTTTTGAGTATGGCAGCGGTTTGCTTTAAGGTTTGATCTCCGACTGTGTGTCCGTATTGGTCGTTTATTTTTTTAAAATGGTCTAAATCTAACATCAATATAGAAAAGCATCCCTTGTGTGGTCTGAAGTTCTGTATTTCCTGCTCTAGTTTTTCGAGAAAGTAGCCACGAAGGTGGATTTTGGTTAAATAGTCTATAGTTGCTTGTTCATAAAGATGGGAATGGGATAGTGCTATGCTTGTCTGGCTGGCAATGATCGCTAAAATTTCTTTATCTTGTGTGGAGAAGAAAGCCTGGTTTATTGGGTCTGCTGCATAGAGAACAGCAATGTTTTTAGGATAGGGATGGTCTGCTTGTACTATATTGGCTAGAATAAAAGAAGGGCTTTCTTCACAAGATGGATTTTCTGCGAAAAAGGATTCTTCTTTGCTTAGCATGCTGGCAATTCTATCCAGGAGAGTTTTGGGAAGGCTTTCTTTTTTTAAGCCAATGCTGTATTGAAAATCCAGCGTATTTTCGTCATGGAATTGGAATAAGGCGGTTTTTTGGCATTGTAAAATATTGCATACGCCTCTAAGGGTTTCATGGCAGATCGCCTCTTTTTCTAAAAGGCAAGAAAGCCTGAGAGTGATTTTATTTAAGTTTTCCAGCCGCCTGTTGAATTCTTTTCTTTCTCTATTTTTTTGCATGTTGGCAATGCTATTGGCAGCCTGCAAGCAAATTCCTGAAAGCAAATTCAGGTCGCATTTCTGGCTCATTGCTCCACTATCGAAAAGGAGACAAACAAACCCTAAAGTTTTGTTTTGATGGCAAAAAGGGACAGCCATAAAGTATTGGAATCCTTTTTGATAAAGGCTTTTCCAATAGATGGACTTTTTTTCTTTGTATAAAAGAGAAAAGACATTCGGTGGTATTTCTTTGGGTATCAGGTTGCTGTCCCAGATTTTTTGGTTTTCTGGAAAAGCAAAACGCTGAAAGTTTCCTGGCGTTTCTTCTAAGAAGAAGATCACTTGAGAGCATGGAAAGTGCTGCAATAAAAATTTTGCCATCTGGCGGAAAAAAGTGGAGAATTCGCCTTGGGATGCAAAAAGGTTCGATGCCTGGTACATGAGTAAAAGAGGGTCTGCCTGGTTTTCATGCGAGGCAGGGGGAGGGTTTTCAGATTTTCCTTCATATAGAGTATTAGAGCAATCCAGGGTGCTAAATAAAAATCGAAATTTTTCAATACAAAGGATGTTGCCATGGAAAAGCTGCCCTTGGTTTGCTTCCTCTCCATTGATGGAAAAGAACAAAGACAATGGCCTTTTGTTAAAAAAAAACAGGCGGCCTTTTTTATAGATTTCCAGATGAAATGGAAATTTTTTGGGGTCACAGCATAAAAAGAGACTACAGTTTTTTTCATTGCCTAAACTGAACCGTTTTTTAAAGCAATATTTTTTGCCCCTGTAGCTTCCTTCTAATCCTAATAGATAGGCCATAATCGTCCATCCAGTTTATTGAAAAACCAGGCTATTTGCCTGGTTTTATAAGCTTACCAGGCTATCTCCTGGTATTTTGTGCTTCCTGATTCCATCAAAAGGACTTTAACTGGTTCTACTTCTAAAAGCACGTAATTAGGATCGTCTTTTGCTTTGAAGTACATTTTCATGACTTTTTCATTTTCTTCAAAGTATTTATCTTTTTTAGCCTTATCAGTGCAAATGTGAGTTTTCCCTGAAATCCTCACATGCTGCATCTGGCTATCCATCCAGACGATTTCAGCGTTGGGATTTTTTTCGATTTGTTTTATTTTTGGGGAATCAAAATAGGTAGACACATAGAATACTTTGTCCCAGACTTGTTTGATCATCATAGGACGCACTTTAGGGCAATTGTCTTCTATGGTTGCCATAAAAGCAGTAGGGGCAGCTTTGATAATTTGCAATACTTTTTCTTTAGACATATACAAGGATCTCCTCTTTAGGCTAAGTCAGCGATTTTGTCACCATGTTCAATAATCAGAAGCGTTAAGTCCAAAATTTTGCCAAGTGTGGCAGAGGGGTGCTTTAAGACATATTTACCAATGGATTTAATTTCTACATTGATACCATATTTCTTTTTAAACAAGGACAAAAGCTCTAAAAACATCAAAGAATCGCCGCCAATATCTTCTATAACATTGGTATTTTCGTTTAAAGTATTTCTATCTACATTGCATTCTTCTGAATAAAAATTATAGATGATTTCCTTTGTTTCTTCTTTCATTGCAGGTGTAACAGCGGGCATATAATTCTCCTATTAAAAAAATATTACCTATTCTGGTATCCTACCGTATCTTGCTCGTATTCCTTCCAAAACCAGCTTGGCAACCATCTTTGTTTCTTCCTCTGTTGCTTCCTCATAGGACATAGTTCTTTCGTTATACAAGGATTTCATAACAGAGTGGATCACTTCTATAGGACGGTCTGCTGTGATGGTTTTTAAAAGATTACAAGAAAAGTCCACAACATTTTCTTTGACAACATAATCAACAAGCTTCAGTTCCAAGGCTTCTTGTGCGCTGAGCATTTTTCCTGTAAGGATCAATTCAATAGCATTAGACATGCCTACTTTTTTAGGGAGTAGAATCGTACCATTGAATCCAGGGATGACTCCCCATCCTGTTTCAGGGAAAGAAAAGACTGCTTTTTCGCTGCATACACGAATGTGGCATCCCAAAGCCAGTTCCAGACCAGCCCCTAAGCATACTCCATTGATAGCAGCGACTATGGGAATCGGCAATTTATCCAGGTATTCCGCAATTTCTTTGCCTTTTCTAAAGCTTTCCTGCACTGTTTTGGCATCTTCAAATTCAAAAATTTTTTGCGTACTCATTCCAGCACAGAAATGCCTTCCATGCCCAGTTAGAATCATTCCTTTTAGAGAATTCTCCTGAGTCCATTTTTTTAATTCTGTAAGCTCTACGAACTCAGGCTTGAGATAGTTTTGTGGCGGGTTATGGAAGGATAGTATTCCAATATTCTCCCGCACTTCCCATTGTGACATTTTTGATGTTTCCATAGTATCCTGTAAACTAAGGTTGTTAGAACCCCCACTTTTTCAGAATTTCTTCTGGCAAAGCGGATGGGACTTTGGCTTCATCCAAAAACAAATGCTTGACCTTGGCGGCACAGCATTTTTTTTGGGTTTTCACTTTATAGATGTCCTGGTAGAAAGCCATATAAGGCTCTTCGATCTTCAGCTCGGTTTTGACAACCAATTCTTCGAAAAGTCTACTCTCTTGAATATACCGAATATTAATCTCAATGACAACAGGAATGATTCTATTTTTTTCAAAAAAAGCAAAAGTGTTTGTTTCTTTGAAGACATTCCATCTCGCTTGCTCAAGATAATGAAGGTAAACAGCATTATTTACATGCTGAAAAGAATCCAGCTCATAGCCTCGTACTTCCAAAAAATATTCAAAAACCAAGGAGTTTCCTTTCTATTCGTATTTTTTGAAAACCATGGTTGCATTATGTCCACCAAAGGCATAAGAATTGACAAGAGCGATTTTTACATCTTTTTCTCTTGACTGATTTGGGATGTAATCCAGATTTAGTTCAGGATCGGGATCGTAGTTTATGGTAGGAGTGATCGTTTTGTTGTGGATGCTTAAAACCGTAATAACGCTTCCCATAGCACCTGCTGCTGCTAATGTATGACCAATCATAGATTTAGAGCCAGAAATAGGAATTTTGTATGCTTGTTCACCAAAGACTTTTTTGATTGCCATAGTTTCATAGAGGTCGTTGAGCTGGGTGGATGTACCATGGGCATTGATGTAATCAACTTGTTCCTTGTTTATTTTAGCATGCTTGATAGCCATTTCCATTGTTTTTGCCATTCCATACCCATCTTTCATGGGTGCCATGATATTGTATGCTTCGCTGCTCAATCCATAGCCAATTAGCTCTGCATAGATCTTAGCTCCTCTTGCTTTTGCCACCTCTTCTGCTTCTAAGACTAGAATACCTGCGCCTTCTGACATAACAAAGCCATCCCTGTCTTTAGAAAAGGGCTTGCTTGCTTTTTCAGGAACAGCGTTGGCTGTAGAAAGGGCATAAACTTCGTTGAACCCACCGATTTCTTCTGGTGTTATGTTGGCACTCGCGCCTCCAGTAACCACGACATCAGCTCTGTTGGAGCGAATTAGATCAAAGCCGTAGCTCATGGCATAAGAAGCAGAAGAGCATGCTGTAGCTATTGTGAAATTAGGGCCTTCCAGTTTGTATTCCAGAGATATCCAGGCAGGCATGGCATTGTCCATTGTGCGGAGGATTCTGTTGCTAGGATCTTTTTCCTCATAAATTTTAGAAAATCCTGTCCCAATTACGCCCAAAACAACAGAGCATCTTTCTTTGTCTAGTTTTTCGAAATCCACGCCACTATCTTTAACCGCTTCTTTGGCAGTCATGAAGCACATCTTTGTGCCTCTTGCCATTTGTTTTATAGTGTGTTTTTTGCAATATTTTTTAATATACTCTTCCACATCCCCTGGGACTTCGCCTGCAATTTTAGTCGCAAACTGTGTTGTATCAAACAAAGTGATGTTGCGGATTCCGCTTTTACCAGCAACAATATTTTCCCAGCTTGTCTTGATGTCCATACCAAGAGAATTCATCATGTATAAGCCTGTAACAACTACTTTTCTTTCCATTTTTCTGCCTCTCTTAAAAAAATATAGGCTTGCCGTTACGGATATACAATCCGTAACGGTTTCACCAACTCTATGATTGTTTTTTCTTAATTTGGTAGATCATATCTCTCAATATGTTAACGCTTTCTTCCAAATAAATATCCTTGCTATCGGATTTTTTTTCGTCCTTAACAACAACATCTTCTTCTGCATGTTTGTTATCTTCTAAAATTTTTTCTATGCGTTTAGCCCATTGCTCGTCTTCTTTATTTAAAGCAATTCGTTTCTGCAAATTCAAGCTCAAGGTTTTTCGGTTCTTTCTTTCTTTCCACCAGGTGATATAGTCTTTTAATTCCTGGAAAAGGCTATCTTTTTCTACTCTTTTGAGATGCTTTTTATTCAGATAAGGAAGATATTCGCGAGCTTCATGGTCTGTTTTTTTTAATGTCAATGGTTCGATTTCATCCCATGGCATAACGTTTTTTAATGTTGCTTCTCCATATTCTTCTACAGTAACAAAGGCTGGATAGGCAATGTCAGGGGCAACGCCTTTTTGCTGAGTAGAAGCTCCTGTTACTCTATAGAATTTAGCTGTTGTGTATTTCAATGCTCCAGGCTTAAAATTTTTCAAGGGGGTTAGTCTTGTCAAGTCCAGAAGATTCTGTACCGTTCCTTTTCCATAGGTGTTCTGACCAACGATAATTCCCCTGTTATAGTCTTGTATAGCTCCAGCGAAAATTTCTGAGGCAGAGGCACTAAAAGCATTGACCATCACAACCAGCGGCATATCATAGAAAAAGCCATTGTCATTATCTTCTCTTACGTATTTATCTTGCATGCTGCGGATCTGAACTACTGGGCCAGCGGGTATAAAAAGCCCTGCCAGATCAATCGCTTCTTCCAGGCTTCCGCCTGGGTTAGAGCGCAAATCAATCACCAAACCATCGATTTTATCTTTTTTTACCATACCTTCCAGAATGACTCTGACATCTTGCACTGTGCTTTTAGCACCTTCCTCTTTTTGCTGGATTCCTTCGAAATCACGATAAAAAGAGGGGATAAAGAGAACACCCAGTTTGGATTTTTTTCCATTCAGCGTGACTTCTCTGACCTCGCCCTTGGCTGCTCTGTCTGTGAGCTTAATATCGTCTCGTGTGATTACGATCTGGAAAGGAACGCTATGCAAATCCTTTATAACAACCAAAGTAACCTGCGTACCCTTTTTGCCGCGAATTTTTCTGACAACCTTATTCAAAGGCATATCGATTACGGCTTCTGGCGTTTCATTTCCTTGCCCAACAGCAATAATTCTATACCCTGCCTTGAGCTGGCCTTGTTGTTCAGCAGCACCGCCAGGAACGATTCGCTCTACTTTAGGATACCCATCCTCTGATGTTAACAAAGCCCCGATGCCTTGTAAAGAAAGTTTCAGAGAAATTTCAAAATCTTGTATTGCACGCCAATTCATATAATTGCTGTGAGGGTCGAAAACTTCTGTAAAGCTATCCAGAAAATATTCTAATATATCGTAGTTGTCGTGTTCTTTTAAAAAGCGATAAAAACGCTCATATCTTTTGGATACTCTTTCTTTTATATCTTGTTTTGGTTTATTTTCTGTATCTTTTTTCGCTTCTACATTGTCTTTTTTCGCTCCTTCTTTGGCCTTTTCTTCTTCTAGGATTTCTGCTAATTTGTGCTGAAGAAGCTGATTTTTTACTTCCTTGCGCCAGATTTCATCAAGTTCTTCTTTACTTTTTACCCAGGGCATATTCTTTCTATCCATAGTAACAAATTCGTCGTCTTCAAAAGAAATATTTTCCTGAAGTAGCTTGCTGATGTGGTCTACTCTTTCTTTGACTCTTTCTAAATATTTTTCATAGACACGGTAGGCGAATTGAACATCTCCTCTAGGCAGCATATCGTCTAAAACATCTTTATAGATCTGCCATGTTTTTATGTCTTCTTCCAGAAAAAAATAGCGGTTAGGGTCTAATCTTTTGAGATAGCCATCGAAAAGCATTTCTGAAACAGTATCATTCATTTTGGGCGTGGAGTAATGAAATTGCTCCATCACTTTGACAACATATTGTGCGATTAGTTTTTCTTCTAAATTGGCTTTAACATCCTGTTGAGCGTGAGCTACGCATCCCAGAAAGCCTATCAGGCTTGTCAACAATATAAAAACAGCAAAAAAACGGTTCATAGATTACTCTCTTTTCTCTTTTTGAATAATGAAGTTCCTAAATATTTTTTTGATGTATGCGATAAAATCCCATTGTGTTTGACGTAAATTATAGCAGAAAAATCCCATGATGAAAAAAAAAAAGATTTTTTTCTGAAAATTTCTGAGCAAAAACGTGGCTTATGAAATACCAGCGTCTTCTTTGATTTGGGTAACTTCTGTATCTTGAGGTTCTTTCAAGATATCTGCTTTAGGTGGGGCAGAAATGTTTTTTTCTTCAAAAATCATCTTCGATTTTTCCTGCACTTCTAAAAAATCTTTGAGCTTCTGGATATTGGAATCTAAAGCATCTTCCAGGTTCTCAGAAAGAGTTTGGAAGAAAAAAAGGGGTAAATAGGAAGATAAAAAGAGTAAGATTCCTGCTACTGTTGTGTATACAGCAGTAGATAGAGCAAGCGCAACTCCCTTGGAATCCTCTTGTGCCAGGGATTTAAAGATCATAGAAATACCAACGACCGTTCCCAAAAGCCCCAATGTGCCAGCAATATTGGCTATTACCGTTAGCAAATAAAGAAAACGCTTACTTTCTTGTAGCTTTGATTCTGCAAAAAGACGAGCTTTCCTTTCGGCAATAGGCAGGCTGACATTTTCATAGTTAAGCAAAAATTCCCGAAGAGTGAGGACTACGTTGTCTTTGCTTTGTTTACAACAATCCATAGCTAAAGACAATTGCCATGGCGACTGGAAGATTTTTCCTAGTGTTTTTTTTCTTTCCTGGGCATGTATCATATACAATATCCAGTACCAAAGCCTTTCTAAAACAAAAGATAAGCCTAAAAAGGAAAGAAAGACAATAGGAAGCATCCATACAAGACCGCCGTTTACAAGATAAGGATAAAACATCTCTTATTTGCCTTTCATATTTGCCCAGTGCATTTTTCCCATAACGCTACCAACTTTAAGCAGGAATAATCGATGTAAGTACTTGAGAGTGGCCGTTTTTTTGATTTCTGAAAGAAGGCTTACACGAAGCAGGCTCTTCAGATATAGCTATTTTTCGTCTGATAGAACCCGCTTGCTGCTTGAAGTTTCATAGCCTTGGGTAAATGTTGGTTATTGGTTCGTGATTCAAAATTTTTCCGCTATATAGTACGATACAGACCAGGCTTCGTTTGTAAAGCCGATTTGAAGCCGTTTAGGCTAA
>JABWCH010000098.1 GCA_013359215.1 Candidatus Brocadiia bacterium
AGCCGTAGCTACTCTGAGGACAATTTTATCACTTTCGACGAAGCTATCCGAGATGCATCGAAATTTGCAGCCAAAAGGATTTTTCGGATAGGCTCTAAGCTGAAAAATAAATTTTTTTTATTTTTCATAACCTATTGCAAAATAAATATATAAAAGTTTTTAAAGGGGGTTTTGGGGAAAATTTTTACAAAAATTTTCCCCAAAATAAAAATCTCTTTGCGTAATTCCTATTAAAGATAAAGATTATAACAAATAACCTAATAATTCTTAAAACACAAACTATTTGACTTTGATGCCTAGCAGCGTTATATCGTCCTGTTGCTGCTCTGCTCCAGTAAAGGCTTTGGCTGCATTCTGTATGTTCTCCAGAATTTGCCTTAGATTGCCTTTATCTTGCGTGCTCTCGATAGCCTCATATAGCCGATCCATGCCAAACTCTTCTTGCACGCTATTCATGGCTTCTGTAATACCATCGGTATACTGTATCAGACAATCGCCTTGCTGGAGCTGTATTTCTTTCTCTTCACAAATACACCGAGTAAACATACCAATAACCATGCCCTTGGGGTCATAAGTACTCAGAGGAGGATTCCTGTCGGGATTGTACAAAATCAAAGGATTATGACCAGCACGGACAAATCGCAATTTCTTCGTTTTTCGATTTATGATACCATAAAAAACAGTAGCAAATGTTGTGCTGTCTAAATCAGGCTTTATCTCTTTATTGACTTCTTTTACTACATCATTAGGGCTGGTTTTTTGTTTTCCTACAATTTTCAAAGCAGCCTTAACCATACCAACAACAACAGCAGCCTCCACTCCATGCCCTGTGATGTCAGCAATGACAATGCCAAATTCATCCTCATTCAATTCTATATAGTCATAGAAATCACCACCAATCTCTTCCGCAGGGCAATAGATAGCTTCAAAATCAAAATCAGCCATCTTTTTGGGTGTTGGAAGCATTGCCATAATTTGCTTACGAGCTTTTTCAATGCCTTCTCCACGGAGCTGAGGATTCATATAAGAACGCAATTCCATGAGAAAATCTTCTGCTGAAGCATACCGTTTTTCAATGTCGAATTCCAGAAGCTTTAAAATCATATCGCTGATAGTGCGCGGCACTTCATTGTTCATCTCATAAGGCGGAACAGGCGGAATGCGATTGTGAATGCAATTGAAGTATTCTCTCATGTTTTTTGTATCATAAGGAGTCTGGCCGCACACAACATTGTAAAAGGTTGCGCCCAAGGCATAAAGGTCAGAACGGTGGTTTGCTTTGGTTGCGTCCATGAGCTGTTCAGGGGCAATATAGCCCACCATGCCCATTCCTTTGCCTGGCTGTGTAAGTGCAGTCATTTCATCGTCCAGACATTTTGCCAGACCTAGCCCAATCAATTTAGGAACATCCTCTGCCCCTATCAAAATATTAGAAGGATTGATGTCTCTATGAATGATGTTGCGTTTGTTAGCATAGTTCAAAGCACTGGCTATGTAGCTTATCATTTTGCAAGCTATCTCTACAGGCATTTTCCCTTTGTCTTTAAGGTAGTCGCTCAGGCTTTGCCCTTCCACATATTCCATTACAAGATAATAGATTCCATATTCCTCTAAAACACCACTATCATAGACCTGAACAATATTAGGATGGCTTAATTGGCTAGAAACTTTAGCAACATTCAAAAAACGCTGGATTGCCTTGGGATTTTCCAGTAGCCTTTGAGACAGAGTTTTGATGGCAACAGGGCGTTTCAAGGTCAGATGAGTGCCTCGATACACAACGGCCATACCACCACTTCCAATGCGCTCTTCAATACGGTATCCTGAAAACTCTTCGCCAACAAGGGAGAAATCTCCGCCTTTGCTGGCAGGCATCTTAACACGAGCGGTTTGACCAAGATCGACAGGCTCTTCTTGAGCAGAAGGCAGGCGCATTGTCGCGCCTCGGCTGATATGGCTGTCACGATTTACATTTTGCTGCGATTGATCTTGAATATCGGATGCTTCTGTTCCCTTAATAAAATTGACTACGAAATAGCTTGTGCTTGCCAGGCGTATTTCATCTCCGTCTTTAAGCCCTGTTTTTTGTAAAATACGCTGTCATTTCTACTCTTTAAGTCAGAAACATAAACATTGCCATCTTCACACTCGATCTGGCAATGCTCACGGGAGATATTTTTATCATTAATCCACAACTGAACATTCTGCCCTCTTCCTACCAACAATTTGTCGCCAGTAGCCAGATCACTCAAAATACTGCGTGGGCCTTTTTCCGATTCGTAAAGAGTAAATTTAAGCTTAGAAACCATAAATGCCTCAATATAAAAATAATAGATTATACATGAAATAAATTTTGTTTTGATTTTTCCGAATTTTTTCCCATAGTAACATAACATATCCAATATGGTCAAGTTCTTTTGCCAAGAAAAGCTAAAATTGTGCTATGCAATAGTATAAACCTACAAAAGCATTGCCTGAAGCATGTAAAAAAATAGGGATTAAAATGCTTTTGCTTCTAAAAAAAGACCATGCTAAAAAATAGCCAGCAATAAAATTGTCAAAAGCAGGATTCCCATAAAAAAAATGCAAAAGCGCGAACAACCCGCCGCTTACAGCAATGCCTGTTGTTGTTCCTGCTATTTTTTCTAAAGTGCCGCAAAGAATTGCTCTATATAGTGTTTCCTCTACAATAGGTGCAAAGAAGCAAGCGGCCAGCATCCAATTTCGAAATTCAGAAGAGTTTCGGAACAAAACATATTTAGGAACAGGGATTTGCAAAATTTTGAATCCGATCAGGCACAGGAGGCAAAAGGCTAGAACCATGACTCCGATATAAAAGGAAATTTTAGCCCAGTATGCTATCGATGGCTGTATTTGTGTCTGAAAACCATATTCCTGGGGGAATGTTTTATAATAAATCCCTGCCAAAAGGAAAAAGAAAAAACAAGGGATCATCCTCAGCCAGAAATCATGGTTATAGAGAAAAAAAAGATCCAAAGCAATGATCAAAAGAGCTAATGCTGCCAGGATTTTATTTGGTATTGTACTTTTGTGCCAAAGTGCTAGTTTCATGGAGTATTTTCCAGACAAGAGTTATTTAACAGCTTCTTTTTGTATATGCTCCAGGAGCAAAAGGATTTGCATGTCTATTTTTTTAAGATGTATTTTGATTTTCTGGTCGTCTTGAGACAGTTTGCCCTCTAAAATTTTTCTGTGGAATTCCAGTCTGCTATCCATCCAGACCAGGGTTCTGATAGACAAAATGTACAAATCAGAAAAAAAAGCTTTTCCTACGGTTAAATCCTGCTCTGCCCGCACCTTTTGGGCTTTATAAATCTCTAGCCATGGTAAAAATTCTTGCAAGGATACTATTTTCAATCCTCGCTGTGCTTCTTCATGTAAAACAGGCAAAGAAGAAATGCTTTTTTGCATGGATTTCCATGCTATTTCTCTTGCTTCCTTTTCTTTTATCTTTTTACTATTAATAGCATCCAAAATCTTTTGGATGGTTGTTCTAAGCTTTTCTATGTTTGCTTCTATTGGAGCTTTTTGTGCTGCATCTTTCTGTGGCAATTTTGTTTTATAAAAATTCGCTATGGCTTTTATATTCTCATAGAGAGCTTTAAGATCATCTAAAAGAAAAGGATACAGGGAAGACAGTAGAGTAGATTCGTAATCGCCTACTCTAAGTCCAAAGTTTTCAATTTCTTCTTCTATACCCTGGATTGCGATTCTCCATTGTTCTGCATGGAAATTTTTTTGCGCCTGCTGGGATTCTATAGTAAGATCTTTAAAGATTTGGTTCAACCAAAAAATATCTTCTTCTAGCTCTTTTTCTGTTATATTGGCAGGCAAAGGCAATGACTTCTGAATCGCGATGATTTGCTTAGGCAATATTGCTTCATATTTTTGGAACTCTGCCCTATAGTCTTGTATGTCAGGAATTTTTTTTGCATTCGCTGGAAGGCTTTCCCAGGATATAGAGAAATGATTTATATAACGTAAGACATTGACATCCCTATACTTTGCCAGGTCTTCTAAAAGAGAAAAGCCTTTCCAGTAACCATCTTCAAACCTGGGCAAAGAATATTCGCTTTTGCGCTCTTTCAATTGGCTTTCCAGTTTATAGAAACGGATGTATATTTCATTCAGCCTCTGTTTTTGCTCTTCTGTGGTCTGGGGGCTTTTTTTAGGGAGAATCTCCCTATTGTGTTTTTCTAAAAAAGCCTTGTATGCAACAATATCGTTCAACCAGCTTTCCCAGAAAGACATTTCTTCTCGTATTTCCTTTTGTTTTTGAGCAAAGCTTCCCTGATAGTATATCTTTTCATACAGTATCTCAGAGGAAGCATTCTTTTGTATTTTCCAAACGTATTTTCCTGATGGAAAAGGCTTTAGAACAGGGCCATAGTGAAAAGAAAATTTTCCTTTTTGGACTATACTATAAGAGCGCGTTTCTAATCTTTCCTGGCCTTCATACCAGATAGAAGCAACTAGCGATGTTTTTTCTGGTAAGCTAGTCTCCCCTGAAAAAACAAAAGATTTTTTGCCTTGCTCATCGCTCAAAAAATCTATTCTTCCTTGTATTGATTGTGTATAAGCTACAAAATAGAAAAGAAATAGCAGAATTAGAAAAATATTTTTTTTTCGCAATTTTTCCCCCTTTTGCCCAGTGCGTTGCAGGGGGCAACGCACTGAATATTAAAAGTTACCGATTGTTTTTTTGGGGTCGGAAAGGCCATAGCCACCAGGCAAAAGGAGCAACTTTGCGTGTTTGTATCCAAAGTCTTCCCTTACCACTAAATTCACATACCAACCCTTCTCCGCCTAGCAGGCTTGTTTTCAGGCCGCCTAAAAATTTCACATTGTATTGCAGACTCTCTTCAAAAGCAACGATATATCCTGTATCGATAATGTAGTTCTCTTCTACAGGGATTTCGATAAGTCCGCCATAAGCATTGAAAAAAACATCGCCTGCGCCTGATACTTTAATCAGGAAAAGACCTGTGCCAGAAAAGAATCCTTTGAATCCGCCCCACTTGCTTTCCACTTGTATGCCAGGAGAAGAGGCCAGATAGGTAGAGGATTGAAGGTAAAGGCATTTCCCTTGTTGCAAAGTATAGTGTTCCACATCTCCTGGTGCGCCAGGAGCGAGGCAAATTTCGCCAGGGCCTTCTTGTGCTGTAAAAGTATTGATAAACATGGATTCACCAGACAAGGTTCTCTTCAGACTACCTAAGACCCCGCCTTTCATTTTGGTAGACATGACAATGTTGGTGTCCATAGAAGCCATGGCAGATGCTTCTACATCAATCGCTTGTCCTTGATTTAACTGCACCTTGACAAAACCATAGTCTGGTTTGGAAAGAAATTCATATTTTAAGCTATCTTTTGTTTGCATAGAGCTTATCCTTATCTGGGTTTCAATAAAGGGCCTAATGTTCTTCCAAAATTATTGGGATGGTGGGTCTGGCAAAAAAGACGACCCTTGCCTTGGAAACGACATACAAGCATTTCTCCACCCATAAAAGAAGAAAACCATGTTTTAGCAGCTTTTTGCACATTGAACTTCAGGGTATTTTCAAAAGCTACAATATGGCCTGTATCAACAATATAGCCTTGATCGCCAACAGTTCTTTCAAAAATACCGCCAAAAGAATTGAGAATCACCTGGCCTTTTCCTGTCAGCCTTAGCCAGAACATCGATTCCCCGCTAAAAAAGCCAGATTTGAATCCCTGCCAGGATGTGTCTAGTTCCACATCAGCATCAGACGCTACGTAGGAAGTTCCCTGTACCATCAGCTCTTTTGTGCCATCCAGTTCATAGACTATCATATCGCCAATCAAATCTGGTGCAAGAAAAATTTCGCCGCCTTTAGAGGGAGCAACAAAAGTATTCAAAAATAAAGATTCGCCCGCCAGCATTCTCTTCAGCCCTTTGAGAAAGCCACCGCCGCCTTTGGTCTTTGTGCTGGTTGTGACTTGCATTCCATTGCTCATGGCAATCATTCCGCCCGTTTCTGCTATTAGTTTTTCCCCTCCTTCTAGGGTTACTTTAGCAGTAGCGTTTCCTGGTGAATTCAAAATTTCGATTTGCATACTTATCTCCTGTGATATTATAGCCTTGGGTTAATCCATCCTGCTAATCCTGACAGACTACGAGTTTGAATATATGCTCTTCCTGTTCCTTCCAGCCTTGTTACCAATCCTTCGCCAGAAAACATAGAAGAGAAAATACCGCCAGAAAGTTGCAATTTCATATTAAGATCAGGATCATAAGCAACAAGATGGTTTGTGTCTACAATGTATTCACCCTGGACTTGTTTTTCCATGATTCCGCCATAAGCACCAAACCAGACTGTTCCTGTGCCAGAAAGAACCAGGCGGAAAAGGCCAAATCCATTGATGAAACTGCGGATACCAGCCCATTTGGTTCCTATTTCAATTCTTCCTTTGTAGGCAATAAAAGCACCAGGAGAAAGGCAAAGGGAATTTTGTTTTAGCTCTACAGCAGCAATATCACCAGGCGTATTCTGGGTCAAGACCACTTCGCCTGTTTCGCCTTGTTCCAGATAAAAGCGATTGAAGCAAAGAGATTCTTTGCCAAAAAACCTGCGTTTAAGAGCCGTAAAAAAGCCGCCAGCAAGGTGTGTTTCCATGCCGACATTGGTAGACATGGTTGCCATAGCATCTGCTTCCGCAGTGATTGATCCGCTCCTGGACAACTCGGCAAAAATACAAGCAAAGGCAGGACGATGACGCACTTCTATATTCACAATAAGCTCCTCCTTATTTCAAAGCTTTTTGAACATACTGCCAATCGACATCTAAGGGCTTTTCTTCAAAGCCCTGCATACTATTTTTTAATAACTCTTCCATCTTCAGAATTCTCTTTTGGGTTAGCGGATGAGTGGAAAGCCATTCTGTTGCAGAAGAGAAATTTCCTGCTGTATCAGGGAGTTTTCTTAAAAAGGTTTGGAACGACTTAGGGTGAATCCCTGCTTTTTTCATTAAGGCAAACCCCATTTCATCTGCTTCATTTTCCATATTGCGGCTGTAATGCAAACCAAGAAATTCTTTGGAATTCCGAAGCAAAAGATCGCTTACAGTAGAAATATCATTGCCAATGATCGCATAGATCAGCATATTCATCCCAATGTGCTGCACCATTTTTTTCATTCCATGCCTTTGGGTTGCATGGATGATCTCATGGGCTAAAACACCCGCGACTTCTTCTGGTGTTTCTGATTTTTGGATTAGACCAGTAAAAACCGTGATCTTTCCACCAGGAAGCGCAAAGGCATTCACATCAGGAGATGGAACAATCTTCAAGGCAAAAGTATATGGCTTTTCCTCCAAGGCATCCAAAAGCCTTTGGAAAATCTTTTCTATGGCTTTCTGTACTTCAGGATCAATCGACTGGGAGGCAACGATAGAATCCAGAGACGAATGAAAAATCGCATTGCCTAGCTTTTCATCCACCTGGTAAGGAATCATGCTAACAGCAATGTCTACTCCATAGAAATAAAAGATGCCTAATGTTCCAAATAAAATAATATCAAAAAGAATAAAGCTCCACAACAACCAAAAACGATGACCCCATACTTTTTTTTGGAAGCTTTGGACTTGATCCAGTATATCTGCACTTCCTACTTCCTTGAGTGCATTTAGGATAGAACGGTCTCGAACGCTAAATTTTGCTTCATGCTTATTGTTTTTTGGCTTTAGATAGATTACATTGTTCGCTGTTCCCCCTAAAGCAATTTCCACATCGCGTAAATCCAGAACAAATTTTTCTTTGTTTTCTGTTTCCCCTATGGCTCGTAAGCCTTCTATTCTAAGCTTGCAGCCTGCGCGGCCATCCTTCAGCGAGTCATGAAATACAATGGATTCCCATTCTTGATTCATAGATTTTTTCCTTACAATTCTTCCTCTTCTTCTTTTTCAGGTAAAAAATATTCATCTATTTTGCTCAAAAGAACTTCGGCTTGCTTTTTTGCAATAGCATTGGATAAACGGTAGTCTTTATTAACAGGATCGGGAGCGTCTATCACTTCCTGAAGCAATTTCTCATATAATTTTCTATCCTGTATGGTTCTGGCATAAGTCCTGGCATATAAGACCTTAACAGAGATCCATTCGCCTTTGGTCATTTCCAAAATCTTTTCAAAATGCTCCTTGCCTTTCTCTGGATCACCACCTAATGTTTTATGGATGCTTCCATAATAAAGGCCGAAGAAAAGATGCGGCATACCATTTTCATAGCCAGGCTCTAAATTAAGCGCATGCTCCATAATCATTCTGACATAAGGGAATTCGCCGATGCTCTTAATGCTGTCTCTATTGGCATTGATCCATAACCCCCAGCTCATGCCCCACCAGAATAAATGCTTAATGTCTTTCTTATCGAATGTCTGAGAAAGAATTTCTTTTGCTTTGTTTTCTTCCTGGCCTACGATATCCTGATTTTTTATAGAGTATTTATGTTCAATAGCCTGGAATGCGTAGTCTTTGGCTGTTTCATAATGAATCGAAGCCCATAGAGGGTCTTTATCTTCGATAAAGGAAAGAGCATAGCTTACATGCAACTGCGCGCCTTTGATCAAAAGCTCTACATTTTCTGGATCATCGCTTATAGCTGCATCTACCATAACGATAAAAGGAGGCAATGCCCTCTCTACTAACTGGTGGTTTTTGCTTTGCTGCAAGGAGGACTGCGTTCCTTCCAAAGTAGCAATGAGATAGCTATTGATTATGCCCTTGCTTGTGCAGCCTAAATGGCAAAAAAGCAAAAATAAGCATAAGCAAGCCAAAATAATCGATTTCATAGTTGCTCCATTTTTTTCTGAGGGAATGCTTGAACAATACCATAGTTCAAAGCAATGAAGTTTCCATTTTCTTCTTTTCTTGCCAGAATGTATAAGAAATCGCTCAACCGATTGATAAAAGCAAAGGTTTCTTTTGAAATGGCATGGTCAGGAAATTGTTGTATGAATTCTATCATTTTTCTTTCGATTTTTCGAGAAATACACCTTGCTATATCGATATGGCAAGAAATTTCTGTTGCGCCAGGAATAACAAAAGACGATGGCATAATCGTATTTTGCTCTATCTGGGAAGAAACTGTATTTAAAAAATTCAATTCTTCCTCTGTAATCTGTCGTTTAGCATCGCTTTGAAGATAGGGATCGCTAAAACGGGAAGCAATGATGAAAAGGCAAGTCTGTACCCATGTGAGCATTTGGTAGGAAAAAGAATCTTGTGGGAAAGAAAGCTTAATAAAGCTGATTTGTGTTACGAGTTCGTCCATAGATCCTGACATAGCAACTCTCAAATCGCTTTTAAAAACTCTTTCTCCTCCCAATGTGTAGGTTTTTCCACCATCGCCCGTATGCGTTGTAATGGAGGATCTTTTTTCTGGCATAGCACTTTCCTTATGTAATTTTTATGCAAAAATCTACAAAAGTATAGCATGTATAAACTATTCCAAATTTCTGTCTGCTGTTACCATATAACCCAATACAAGACCAATGAGCATCCCCAACCAGGGATCGGATAATAATCCTCAGCCGCCACTATTGCATCGGTTGATATATCCTACTACAAAGCCGATGATACCGCCGATTACAATCCCTATAATCTGTTTGTTTTCACTCATGTTTTTTCCTTTTCTTTAAAATAACATCCACCATTTCTGCAAATCCTTCTCCACAGCAAGCATTTGTCTTATATTTAGGCGGATGATGTATTAAAGACAACCAGGGAACAATGTTTGCTACTCCCACAGATTGAGAAAATCCTTTAAACATAGGTTCATCATTAGGGGAATCACCACAGTATATAAAACTGTCGCCTTCTTTTGCAAGCTCTTTCTGCCAAAAATTTTTTATGAGCAACTGGCAGGTTGTCATTTTATCAAAATCTCCAAACCAGCCATTGACATGAATAGAACTAATCTTGGCCTTTGCTCCTTGTTCATGGAATATTTCTGCTATTCTTAAAACCTGGCTTCTTTCCAGGGGAGCTACGTCTTCACAAAAGTCGATTGCCAAATCAGATTCCCTATAAGCCTGGTCTTGAGAAACCTTTGCTCCAGGGATTTCCTGCAAAATTTTTTTCTGGATTTCTTCTAGCTTTAGTCTGGATGCCTTGCGATTTTCTGAGCTTTCTACATAGTAGCGCATCATTTTGGTTTCGCCCATCCAGAAATAGAAAGCTCCATTTTCTCCTACAACGCCATCCACAGGCCACATTCTAGCAATATGGTCACACCACCCAGCAGGTCTTCCTGTGACAGGAACAATCTTCAACCCTGCCCGATGACCTTTCCATAAAGCCTGGTAAGCAACATCAGGCAATTTTCCTTTTTCTGTTAAAGTATCATCAATGTCACAAAAGATGCCTTGTAAATTCTGGCAGATAGAGGGAGGAATTTCTTGAATAGGAATCATAGCTTATATTCTTAAAAATAGTTGCTAGTTTTATTGAAAAAATTTATACAAAATGATAGAACGTGGATTTTAGGTGCTTGGAATGAAAGCTTACAGGCTTTAAGGAAGGTATAACCCAAAGCTGTTTGGGTAGCCTGGGGAGTTTGTATTTCCCCAGGCTCATGATTTGCAATTAGTTCTCGGCAGTTGTACCTGCTTTTTCTTGGGCTAAGAACTCATTGTATTTTAGTTGCAATTTGGACTTTGTTCTGCTGACATTGTTTCTGTGGAAAATCTGTTTTTGTGCGATCTTGTCAAGGCAGCTCATTGTTTTGCCAAGTTCCATAGAAGCGAGTTGTGCATCTTTTGCATTCATTGCTGCCAGGAATTTTTTTACTTGGGTTCTCATTGCAGACTTGATGACTTTATTGTGCATTCTCAGCTTGACGTTTTGTCTTGCTCTTTTCTTCGAAGATTGAAGATTTGCCATAAAACGGTTGACTCCTTGTAAAATTAGCTTTTCAGCTTTTTTAACCTTGCTTGTACATCTTTGAAATTAATATCTTCTTTATAAATCGTTGTATAAGTTTCGATTGCATCCTGCGTTCTTCCTGCAGATTCAAATGCCAAAGCAAGATGATAAAGCGTATCCTTGTATTGGCGTTCTTTTGTGGTTTGTGCATTTAAAGCATTTTGGAACTGCTCTATGGCAAGATCATATTCCTTTTTCTGCAAAAATGCCTGTCCCATGTAGGTGTAAGCAGAAATCTTTTTCCTGGGATCTTTTACTGCTACCTGGAATTGTGCAAGAGCTTCATCAAATCTTGATGCCTGGAATAAAGAAAGCCCTAATTTGAATCTAAATTCAAAATTGGTAGGCTGATCTTTTACCTGGTTGGTATATTCCTGAATTTCTGTTTCTACTTTAGCCCTTAACATTTTTTTGTATTCTTGTTTCAGGCTCTCATTTTGAGGATCTTGATCCAATTTGTCTTTAACAGTCTGGATTTGCCTTTCTACTTTTTGTAGTCTGCATTCTCCAATCCTATTTTTTAGATCGGAATTGGTAGGATCCATTTCCAAAATTTTGTTATAGATTTCCAAAGCCTTATCGAATTTTCCTGTTTTCTGATACAGTTCGCCTAGTCTTTTTAACTCTCTTCTATTGTTAGGGTCTGTTTCTAGCTTTTTCGCAGTTCTTTCAATAGCTCTGGCATAATCTTCTTCTGTTCTCAACATTGTATTGTCTTCTTCCAGGTCTTTTGCTTTTTCCTGGTCTTTGATCAAATCGTGAGAACTTTTTGCTTGTCCATAAGTATCTGCTGTGATTTGGGCAGAAAGATCTTTTACCATTTTTGAAACTTCGTTATCTTGTGGTGCAAGCTTCACAGCTCTTTGATAATAGTATTTTGCCTTTTCCAAGTCTTCTTTTTGGAATCTATAAATTCTTCCTAAAGATTTTAGAGCAGGGACATGGCTTGAATCAAAAGCCAAAATATTTTCAAAGACAGAAATAGCGGTATCAATATATCCCGCTTCTGTGCAAGCTTCTCCTAACCCACAAAGTACAGAAAGATTTTTGGGATCATATTGGAGAAAATTTTCTGCTTCGTCAATCACAACATCCCATTTTTTCGATATCTTACCAAACAGCATTTTGACACGAGGGGCGAAACCTTTGCTCCATACCTGGGATGCAGTAGGAGGCGATTCGTTTTTGTATTTTTCTAGTACAGTCGCTCTAAGAAGTTTTCGGGCTTTAACATCATTGGGGTTAAACTTTAAAATTTGGTTCTTCAGAGTTTCTATAGCATAGTCGTAATTCTTTTTTTTTAGTGCTTCTTCGACTTTGGAATAAAGTTTGGAAACATCCATCTTACATGACTCCTCAAAAAAGCCCGTTTTCTTTAAAAACAAAGAAGCTTAAAGGAAGCTAGGAAATTTACCTCAGCATTTTATATATGCTCTTACCGCTTGTCAATAAAGAAAATGAAATTTGTTAGAATTTATTTTAAGATTTGACGATAAATTCTACTCCATGTATTTTTTCTGCTTGTAAAGAATTTTTTGCAACGTAATTCCGAGAAAGATAATTAAAGATCTCCTGGTTTGAATTTAATTTTGTTGCATAGACCCATTCTTCATCCTGAATACGAATTGCAATAGCCATTTTGAATTCCTTATGAGAAAATTGAAAAGAACATAAAATTTTCTATTGACTTTTAAATTAGATGTATTTATCATAGCATAAGACGCTACAGTATACTTATTTTGTCCAGCCATTTATTATTATGTATTGGACAAATCATGTAACCATTATAAACATTCAAAGAAATAGATGCAAGGAAATTTTAGAAATCACAGCAAAGCATTTTCAATATTGAATTACTTTGGCTTTTTTAATTTAAATCCTTGAAAAATTCATTTTTGCATGATTTTTTTTTAAAATCACAAAGGGAAAAATTTGCTATTTACTTATTTAAGTTGCTTGGGGAAAATAGTTTTCCAGATTATGCAGAGGTTTTTGTTTCTGACTTTGTTTCCGATAAAACCAGAAACAAAAAATAATAACTCATTGGATAATTTTTTTTCCCAAGAACCTAAATATCATCAACACACCCTGATTGCTAGTGAATCAGGGACGTGACTTGGATACGGGTAATCCCCAAGATGAAAGCCCAAGCCTTTGGCTATTTATAGAAAACCCTGTAGCCAGAAGCCATGGGATACTGACCACTGTAGTGGTGTAAAAAAATGTTTATCTGGATGCGGACAGATAGCTAGTATGGGTTCCGCATAATATGCCCATACTTTGTTTTTATCAACTAGCAATCAGGCTCAACACATATTTACAACATCTTTGTTGATGGATAGGAGAGTTCATGGCTGAGTTATTATTCCAATCAAAACAAGAAAAATTACCCGACGGTTCTCCCATTATTATAACAAAAATATTAGGTGCCATTGATGGTACAACAGTTCGTCAATTTGAAGATAAATTGATTGGATTTTTTAACCAAGGAGTTAAAAATTTAATCCTCATCTTCTCCGATGTTAAATATATCAACAGTACTGGAATGGGTCTTCTTGTTAAATTAGCAGATAAATTCCAAGAAGGCGGTGGTGATATCAAACTCGTTGGCGTTCCTGAAAAAGTAATTGCCCTTTTTGATATGCTAGGGTTGCTTTCTCTTTTTAAAATTTACGAAAACGAAGAAGACGCAGTCGATTCTATTACACAATCTGGAGGAGCAAAGAATACTCCACCTGCGCCACCAGTACCGCCACCTCCTGTTGTTCCTCCTGCTGCACCTAAAACAGTAAAGACTGTACCTACTGCTCCTCCACAAGCACCAGTGTCAGCCCCTCCACGGCCTCAGCCTAAAGTAGTCGCACCTGTTGTTACACCGCCACCCTTTGTACCACCAGCTCCCCCCGCTCCCGCTTCAGCAGATTTAGGCGGAGGATTTGACCTTAGTGCTGGAATTGAAATAGGAAGCGAAGAAGAAATGATTTCCGCTCCCAGCGTGCCTGTTTCATGGCCTCATGATTCAACCTGTATTTCCTGTTCTGGCCCAATCCAATTTGCAGCAAAAGGAAATTATAAATGCCCTAGATGCAATAGTTTTGTTGCAATCGATGAATTTGGGAAACAAACACTCTATGGATCTGTCTCTTCAAAAATTGTAGAGTTGACTTGCCCTGCCAACAATGCTTTTATGCCAGCAGCAAAGGCAGCAATTAATGCTCTTGCACAATCTATGGGTTTCAGCAATATATTTAATGATGAAATCAATGTTGCCATAGAAAATGCCATTATTATTGCGATTGAAAAAAGCAACCAAAGACCAGAAAGTTTTCAGATTTTAGGCGTAGTGGATGCAAATGAAATGATCGTTGGTATCAAAGCTTTGAATCCTTTTCTTGTACAAGGTGGGCCAAAAGATCCAAGGCTACCTTTAATCGCAAGAAAAGTAGACCGCTTGGAGGTATTCCCTTTACCCAATAAAGGGCAGCTTTTGAAAATAACCAAAAAACGAAAATAATTCTATTCGGAAAAAAATTTACCGCAGAGGCGCGAGAGCCCAAAAAGAGAAGATTTAAAATTATACTACGGAGAATATAAACTGTTAGATTTTCGCCGAGAAAGCAAAGATTTTTATCGCGAATCAGACGAATGGCCGAATGGCACGAATAGTTTTTATAAAAATTTCATTCGTGTAATTTGTATATTCGTCTCATTCGCGATTAATATCTTTTTGGCTTCGGCTTGTCCGAAATAGGAAGAACACGTAGAAGCAGAGACAATATTTCTCATTATTTTTCTCTCTTCTCTGCGTACTCTGCGTCTCTACTGTGAAATCTTTAGGTCTTTCAGAGCAAAAATTATTTTCGACTGGCACAACCGTAAAAAAAGTTTATCTGCCAAGGCCAGGGGCTATTGCGAAAGCAACAGTTCTCTGGTATTTTTCTATCTATGGTTTTCGTTTTACCAGAACAAAATATGCAACAAACCATCAAAATTCAAACAAAATCACCATCAGAATATGGCGAAAAAATTTTCACCAAACAACTGGATAGCGATTTATCCTTAAAAAATACGCTTATCGAAGAGATTCTGTCCATTCTAAAAACGCGGTCTTTATTAGAAGAAGAGGAAGAAACCTGGGCAAGACTTTGTTTGGATGAAGTTATCGTCAATGCTATTGTTCATGGAAACAAGGAAGATAAATCCAAAAAAGTTGAGGTATCTCTTTTCGTGGACAATCATCTTTGGGCCGTTCGCATCGAAGATGAAGGTGAAGGATTTTCAGAGGAAATTTTGCCCAACACAGAAGGCGATGAATACTGGGATTCTGAACACGGCAGAGGCATTATGCTTTTGCAAGACTATATGGATGAAGTCTGGTATTATGATAAAGGGAATCGCGTTCAGCTTACCAAAAAGAAAAAAACAAAGTGGGAAAAAATTGTCCAGAAAATACTATTTTTTTTCCGCTTAAAAGATTAAGTAGGAGTAATTTATGGATAAACAAGGAAAGTTAAAAATACAGCAAGAAGGCGACATTACTCTAGTCAGTTTTTTAGATGTATCCTTGCTTGACGAAACAAGCATTCAACCTTTAGGAAAACAGCTAGAAGAAATCAGCTCTAAAGAAAATGTCAAGCTGATCCTGAGCTTTAAAAATATTGAATATGCGTCTAGTGCCGTTTTAGGAAGACTGGTAAAAATCTATAAACTAGTAAGAGCTAACAAAGGCACTATTAAACTTTGCAATATTAAAAACAATATTTTATCAGTGTTTAAAGTTACAAAGCTAGATAAAATGTTCGAAATCCACCCAGATGAAGACAAAGCCTTAAAAAGTTTCAAAGGCACAGCAAGCGGCTTTAAGTTTTTTTGGCAGAAATAGTTTCATCCATTATACACATTTCAAAAAACTCAATATAAATTTCTATATTGAGATTCTCTCCAGGATTTTGCCTGTCCTATTTTTTCCCCCTTTCTATGGAACGCTATTACTAAAGAGGAACATACAATGACAGATAAAATTTATGAAAAGGTCAAATTGTTTAGTGATTTAGAGCAAGAAGAGTTAGAAAAAATTAAGTCTATTGCAGACAGAAGAGAATACAAAAAAGGCGAAGTGATTTTTTGTGAAGGTGACCCAGGAGATAGCATGTATCTGATACAAGAAGGAAGAGTACGCCTGAGCCATTCTGTTGCCCTGGATATGGAAAAAACCTTACTTGTCTTGGAAGAAGGAAGCCTCTTTGGAGAGATGGCATTGATAGGAATAGGCAATCGCTCCGCAAAGGCCACAGTAGAAGACGATAGTATTTTGCTTGCCTTCCATCAAGAAATTTTCCATCATCTCATCCAGAAAGAGAAAGATCTTGGAATAAAGCTGCTAAAGCAAATTCTGCAAGTTCTGATTGAAAGGCTTAGAATCACAACAGGAAGCTATTTCCAGAGCATTGCCTGGTGTATGGATATTTCTGGTGCTTCTTCTTTGAATCTGGACAAAATAACCAAAGACCGAATGGAAATTGAACTCATTTGCCAGGGTGACCAAAAAATCAAAGGAAGAATCCTGAAAGTAGAAAAGAGCATTGCTGGTGTAGAGATTATACTTCGGGATACTTATGGCAAGATCGTCATGGTTCCATATCATGCTATTATTTGTATGGATATAGGCTACGATCAACTAACAGGAATGATTTAGGGAAAAAATATGCCACAAATCGATATTTTGCTTCAGCAAATGTTAGAGGCACAAGCTTCTGATCTTCATTTGTCTAGCGATACGCCTGTGATGATGCGTATCCATGGGAAAATGAAAAAAATGGGAGAGCAGTCCTATTCTTCAGAATACTTAGAAAGGCTTTTACAGGAAATTGTCCCTGAACGCAATGCAAAAGAATTTACTTCATGCCATGATACAGATTTTGCATACACCATGTCAGACACAGCACGCTTCCGCATCAATATCTTTTTAGACAACAGAGGCATAGGTGCTGTTTGCAGGATGATTCCTTCTAAAGTTCTAACAACAGACGAATTGGGCATACCAGAGGCTGTAACTAATCTATGCTATCTCACAAAAGGTCTTGTTCTTGTTACAGGTCCAACAGGCTCAGGAAAGTCTACAACTCTTGCCTCTATGATTGATTTAATCAACAGAACAAGAGAGGGTCATATTATTACCATTGAAGACCCGATTGAATTCTTACACCAAAATCAAAATTGCCTAATCAACCAAAGAGAAGTAAAAGTACACACTCAAAATTTCAAAAAGGCTTTGAGAGCAGCTTTGCGCGAAGACCCTGATGTCATATTGGTAGGAGAACTCAGAGATTTGGAAACTGTGGAAATCGCACTGGAAACAGCAGAAACAGGGCATCTTGTTTTTGGTACATTGCATACAACTACCGCAGCTTCCAGCGTAGACCGACTTATCGACCAATTCCCTGCAAACCAGCAAGCTCAAATTCGGACTATGCTGGCGGAATCCTTAAAAGGCGTTATTTCTCAAGTGCTTTTAAGGAAAATAGATGGGAGTGGCAGAGTCTTAGCTATGGAAATATTGCTTGTCAATCATGCTATTGCCGCGAATATCCGCGAAGGCAAGACACACCAAATCAACATGGCTATCAGCACAGGCAAAAGGCAAGGCATGACTGCATTGCAAGAAAGCCTTATGGAGCTTGTTATAAAAAAGACGGTCGATCCTTTTGAAGCATATACAAAAGCCGTAGACAAAGAAGGATTTCTGAGGGAAACAGAGAGGCTGGGAATCCCTGTCAATCTGTACCAAATGAACCCCAAGCTAAAGCGAACCCAACAAGCCCCCTACCTTCCCATGGGAACACGCATGGAAATGCCCAAATCCATGGTAAGCAACGTCCGTATAGAAAGCCAGAAAAAAAATCCATAAATAACACAATACCCAGTGTGTTAAGGAATCAGAATTAAATAACTTCCCCCATTTCGAAAAAAAATTCACCGCAGAGGCTCAGAGAACGCAGAGAAGAGAAGATTATTCTTTTCTCTGCACCACACTCTACATCTATGCGGCGAAATCTTATGGTGAAGTTATTTAATTCTTGTTGCTAATGAATCGGAATTAAATAAGTTCCCCATTTAGACGATAAAGATAACGATTAAGATTAAGAATCGTAGTCCGATTCGTCATACGTGTTAAGTTTTAATAGCTTGTCTTACAATAGATTATGTTATTTACTTAAGGATAAGAAGAGCGTAGTGTAAGCCTTCTGTAAGGAATCAAAAACAGTACAGCCTGGCAAATCAAAAAATTTTATTCGACTCTCGAGCCTGGGATGTGGACTTTCGATATTTTTATCGTAATCTTAATCGTAATCTTAATCGTTATCTCTAAAAATCTTAAGAGATCAAGATCAAGATTACGATTACGATAATGATTACGATTAATTTTAGCATGCTCTGTGTAAAATTAAGACCACGAAAAAATTATCTAAGCCTTATAAAATTTAGCTAAGATCTTTTAAAAAACATCGAAAGTCGACTTCAGATAAAACCCGCTCGCTTTTTTGGTTAATACAAGCTATTTTTTTAATGATACTTATAACTTAACACGTATGTCCGATTCGTTATCATCATCTTAATCTTAATCGTTATCGAAATTTTTGTGATTTCCCTTTAATTTAGGGATACACAGAAGTAAAATTTACATAACAAGCTGTCTTGTATTCAATTACGTAATTTCTAAACTAAGAAAGGAAATGCTTTGGAATCTATCCAAATTGAAATTCGTACTGGTGCATACTATGATTCCATTGTTCTGATGCAATTGCAACAAGAGCTTGCCTCTTTACCCCAAATACTGGATTCTGGGGTAGTCATGGGAACACCCACAAACAAAGAACTTCTAGCCCAAAGCGGCCTTTTGCTTAAACAAGCAGAAAACGCTAAAGGCGATGATTTGATTATTGCTGTGAAAGCGAGTAGCGAAGAATCCGCTAAACACGCGCTGTCACAAGTAGACAATTTTTTAAATCGAAAACGCTCTGTTTCTGGACAAGACTATAGCCCCAAAAGCATAGAAACAGCCATTTCTATGCTGCCTTCAGCGCAGTGGGTGCTGGTTTCTGTTCCAGGAAAGCATGCAGCCGATGTTTCGCGAGAAGCTTTGCGATTCCATCGCCATGTCTTTCTTTACAGTGACAACGTAACTTTGGAAGAAGAAAAAAGTTTGAAAGAAGAAGCCATCCAAAAAGGGCTTCTGGTTATGGGGCCAGACTGCGGAACAGCAATCATCCAAGGTATTGGATTAGGCTTTGCCAATAAAATACGAAAAGGCAATATTGGTGTTGTTGCTGCCTCTGGGACTGGCTTACAAACCATCACAAGCCGTATCCACCAAAAAGGGGCGGGAATTTCTCATGCCATAGGAACAGGCGGAAGAGATCTATCCGAAGAAATAGGAGCAATTACAGCACGCCAGGGACTAAGCCTTTTGCAGAAAGACCCGCAAACCCAGGTTATAGTCTTTATTTCCAAGCCACCAGGAGCTAAGGTAGCACAAAGCTTAATCCATATTGCTAAAAATCTAGGAAAGCCTGTTGTGATCAATTTTTTGGGCTATCCTTGCCCTACTTCTTCTATTGAAAATGTTTATTTTACCAATACATTGGAAAAAACAGTGCAAAAGGCTGTGGAGCTATCCCAGAATCTTCCCAAAACAACTGCCTGCTCTTATGATCTAAAAGGATTCCATCCTGAACAAAAATACCTTCGCGGTTTATTTAGCGGAGGAACACTAGGATATGAAGCCCTTTTCTTTCTAAGAGATTATCTGCCTTGCATTTCTTCCAATATGTCTATACCAGGAATCCAAAGCCTGAAACAAGTTTCTGTAAGCCAGGGTCATACTGTAATAGACCTGGGCGCAGATGAATTCATGGTAGGCAGATTGCATCCCATGATTAACCAGGATACACGGCTACGCAGGATATTGCAAGAAGCCAGAGATCCTGAATGTGCCATGCTTCTTTTGGACGTAGTTTTAGGCTATGGCGCACACAACGACCCCGCCAGCGAACTCGCTCCTGCCATTGTTCAAGCCAAAGAATTGGCAAAATCCAATGGAAGAAGACTAGATGTAGTCGCTATGCTCATAGGAACAGACGAAGACCCACAAAGCTTACAGAAACAAGAGAAACAATTGCTCTCTTCAGGTGCTGTAGTCTTTAAAAGCAGCGAAGAAGCCTCTTGCTACGCTGCCAGTCTTACTGCTTCTTTATCAAAAAAGGAAATTGGTTTGCCTGCAATGAATTTAGAAATCCTCAATACTCCCTTTGCTGCTATCAATGTTGGCATCCAAAGCTTCAGCGACAGCCTCATTGCCCAAAATGCCGCATCCATCCATCTGGACTGGAAACCCCCTTGCTCAGGCAACGAAAGGCTAAAAAATTTGCTCAAAAAAATGAAATAGCAAAAGGAAATCAAAAAAGTCCCTCTGCTCTGATCTTATGGTGAAAGCGAACCAGGGCGTATTTTTTCAAGATGTATTCCTGTCTCTGGGATTCGTATTTTTTATCATAATATTCATGCTCATAGCCATTGCATTCCAGGCATAGCCCAAAGTCTGAGATAAAGTAGTCTACGGTGTAGTCGCCTATTCTGTAGTGCCTCTCGAAGCCAAATCCTTCATGCGGATGATAAGGGCTATTCTTCGCTGTTACTTCTACCATGTTTGTCCTCATGATCAAATCCTTATCAATAGTCGAACTCTCCTTCGGTTTTGCTTATAAAACCCTTTTATTTTCTAATTTTCAAAGATCGGCGTAAGTCCTATTATAGAAATTCCTATTGTTGCCAAAATTAATATTGCAATTCCTGTTGAAAATCTTTCTGAAAAGGTCGTCCAGGCAACATTGGGGCAGAGCTTTGCAGGCGAAGCAGGGGCAGTTTTCATCTGGGCCTGCATACCTTATAGGATGGAGTGGCGTTATGGCCCCGCTGCCCACAGAGTAATTGCTTTTGATGCTGGGCTTTTGAATAGAGAAAGGGCTTCACTTCGACTCCTAATCTGACTTTGCCACAATGACCATGACATAAACAAAAGTATTGTCATCCTGACAATTTTTTTTTTGTTTTAGAAATAACATTTTTTTTATAATTTCTAATTTGTTGTTAAATAATAAATTATATCTTTTATAAAAAAAAATATTTTAGGCACTTTTTTTGCTAGAAAATACATACAGATATTTTTTGAAAAAAAGTCTTTTAAATTTATATTATCAGTTTTGTAGACTGGGGCAAGGTTCTATCTATAAATCCCCCCTGGTAAGTAAAAGGAGAAGCTATAATGTCTAAAGTTAAACCTATTGGAGACAAAATTTTACTCAAACGTTTGCAAGCAGAAGAAAAAACCAAAGGTGGAATCGTTCTTCCAGAGACAGCTAAAGAAAAACCAAAGGAAGGCAGAGTCATAGCATTAGGTGAAGGAAAGCTTTTAGACAATGGAAGCAGAGCACCTTTCACCGTCAAAGAAAATGATCGGGTACTTTTTACATCTTATGCTGGAACAGAAGTTAAAGTGGAAGGCGAAGAGTATCTGATTCTTTCTGAAGATGAAATTTTAGCAATCATCAAATAAATAAAAAAATAATACCTTTGGGAAATAACAAAACTTAAGGAGAATAGTTTATGGCAAAGAAGAAAATAGCTTTTGACCTGGAAGCACGAGAAGCAATCCGCAAGGGAGTAAAAGTTTTGGCACGCGCTGTCAAATCTACTCTTGGCCCCCGTGGAAGAAATGTTATTTTAGAGAAAAGTTATGGTGCTCCTCTAATTACCAAAGATGGTGTTACTGTAGCAAAAGAAATCGAATTAGAAGATTCCTATCAAAATATGGGCGCACAGATGGTCAGAGAAGTTGCCTCTAAAACATCTGATGTTGCTGGCGATGGAACGACTACTGCTACTGTGCTTGCTGAAGCAATCTTTGAAGAAGGTTTAAAAAACGTAGTCGCAGGTGCTAATTCTATGGCACTCAAAAGAGGAATCGACAAAGCTGTAGCCGCCATTATCGAACAATTGGAAAAGATGAGCATTGATATCAAAGATAAAAAAGAAATAGCTCAAGTTGGTATCATTGCTGCCAATAACGATAGAGTGATAGGCGAAATCATCGCCGATGCTATGGAAAAAGTAGGCAAAGATGGAGTTATCACCGTAGAAGAAGGTAAAAGCCTGGAAACTACAGTAGAACTGGTCGAAGGAATGCAATTTGACAAAGGCTATATATCTCCTCATTTTGTAACCAATCCCCAAGAAATGGAATGCGTTCTGGAAGATCCCTACATTCTGATCCATGAAAAGAAAATCACTTCTATCAAAGATTTAGTCCCTGTTTTAGAAAAAATTGCTCAATCTGGAAAACCTCTTCTTCTGATCTCTGAAGATATGGAAGGGGAAGCCTTGGCAACCCTTGTTGTCAATAAACTCAGAGGAACTTTCCAGTGCTGTGCAGTCAAAGCTCCTGGCTTTGGTGATCGCAGAAAAGCCATGCTAGAAGACATTGCCATTCTGACAGCAGGAAAGGCTATCTTTGAAGATTTAGGAATTACCTTAGAAAACATCACATTACAAGATCTTGGTCGAGCCAAAAAAGTCATTATTAGCAAAGACGATACAATTCTGATCGAAGGCGCAGGAAAAGCAAAAGACATACAGGCAAGAATTGCACAGATACGAAAAGAAATCGAAGTCACTACATCAGAATATGATAGAGAAAAACTCCAGGAAAGACTTGCCAAACTGGCAGGCGGAGTAGCAGAAATTCATGTCGGCGCAGCAACAGAAGTCGAAATGAAAGAGAGAAAAGCAAGAGTAGAAGATGCACTCCATGCTACCAGAGCCGCAGTAGAAGAAGGAATCTTACCTGGCGGAGGAATTGCCCTCCTTAGAGCTAGAGCTGTACTCGAAGATCTCAAAAAGAAACTTAGCGGTGATGAGCTGACTGGCGTAGACATTGTCTATCGTGCTTTAGAATCTCCTTTGCGTCAGATCGTAACAAATGCAGGACTGGATGGTGCTGTTGTTGTCCAAAAAGTCATGAGTGAAAAAGAGCAAAATTTTGGCTATGATGCTGAATCCAACCAATATGTAGATATGATTAAGGCTGGCATCATTGATCCTACCAAAGTTACAAGATGCGCTTTGCAGAATGCTTCCAGCATTGCAGGCTTATTGCTGACTACAGAAGCAGTCATCAGCGAAATCCCCGAAGAAAAGAAAGCTCCTGGCCCACAAGCAGGCGGAATGCACCCAGGAATGCACGGGATGTACTAAGATCCAATTTACCCAGGGCGTTGCCCTGGGCTGGTATATAAAACCCTTTCAGGGTAAAGAGTGCATCGAAAAGTTAACACGCATGAGGTTTAGGTTTAGGCTTTGCACATACGTGTTAAGTTTTAATAGCTTGTCTTACAATAGATTATGTCATCTACTCAAGGATAAGAAGAGCTTAGTCTAAGCCTTCTGTAAGGAATCAAAAACAGTATCGCCTGGCAAATCAAAAAATTTTATTCGACTCTTGAGCCTGGCGCAAAAATAAAAATGGGATACCTGT
>JABWCH010000099.1 GCA_013359215.1 Candidatus Brocadiia bacterium
GCCGAAAAAGCAAAGATTTTTATCACGAATAAGACGAATGGTCGAATGGCACGAATAGCTTTTATAAAAATTCCATTCGCGTAATTTGTATATTCGTCTTATTCGCGATTAATACCCTTTTGGTTTCGGCTTGTCCGAGATAGGTAAAGAAGCTTTTATTTGGGGAAAATTTTTGTAAAAATTTTCCCCCAAACCTTCTTTAAAAAATTTTATATATTTTTAAAAATTAAGCTATTGTCAATATTTAAAAGAGCTTTGGCCTATGAACTCTCTTAGGATGGATGTGGGAGGGACTTCTTCTCCTGGGAGTTCATCGAAATAGGAAAGGAAGGTTAATAGCCTTTGGGCTTCTAGGAATTCATCTGTATTGTCTGGGATTTGCTTTAACAGTGGTTCTGCGTATTGTTTGAGTACAGCCAATTCATAAATCATTCCTGAATTAAACATAACATCGGCTGTATCCTGGAAGGGGAAAATATAATTATTTTCTCCACGTCTTACAGAAGGCCATCTTTTAAGTGTATCCAGTGCATTGTAGGATCTTGTTCTGTAATCTCTTACAATCCTTCTTATAATTCTTAAATCTGTTGTGGGAATACGGTTATGCATATCAATATTCAAAACAGTGAGTGCGCTGATATAAATTTTAAATTTTTGCAGTTCATTGATAAAAGGAGTCAACTGTGGATTCAAACCATGTATACCTTCCAGCATCAAAAGCTGACCAGGCTTGAGACTTACAGGATGAGTTTCTTCTTTTCTTTTGCCTGTGTTGAAATCGTATTGGGGAGCATGGATTTCTTGGCCGTCGGCTAACCTCACAAGGTGCTCATTCAGCAAAGGAATATCAATGGCATCTAAACGCTCAAAGTCTTGTTCGCCTTTATCATCAACAGGCATTTGGTCGCGGTTGCGGAAATAGTCATCCAGGGATATAGCAAGAGTTTCTAATCCATTGACCTTCAGTTGCACCGCCAGCCGTTTGGAAAATGTTGTTTTTCCAGAGGAAGAAGGCCCTGCAATTAGAATCAGGCGTAGATTTTCTCTGTCTTTGTATATGCTATCTGCAATATGGGCAATTTTTTTCTCCTGGATGGCTTCGGCTGTTCGGATCAAATCAGAAATTTTGCCATTTTGCACGACATCGTTGAGCTCGCCTATATTGTTTACTTCTAATATGTTAGCCCATTTTTTGTGTTCCTGGAAAACAGAAAACAATCGACTTTGTTCATGGAACTGGGGAACCGCATTTCTGGATTCTTTATCAGGAAAGCGTAAAATCAAGCCTGTGGAGTAGAAAACAAGGTCAAAATTTTTCAGATAAGAAGCATCGGGAACGATTCTCCCATAAAAACTGACAACGCAATCTCCACACTGGTGTATGGTGATTTCTTTTTTAGTATATTTTTTTAAAAGTTTGATCTTGTCAGTCATTTCATATTTTTCGAATATTTTAAAGGCTTCATCTACGGAAACTTTCCTTCTCTCAAATTTTTCGCCTTTAACAATAAGCCATCGCATATATTCACTGAGCTGATGCACAATATCATGGCGCAAAGGAACAGATCCCCGTATTTCACAATAAACGCCTCTGCTAATAGAATGTCTTACTTCCAGTGTGTCTTGTGGGTAAAGGTCTTTCAAGGCACGGAGGAGAAGAAGAACAAGGCTTCTTTCGTAGATCCTTACGCCTGCATGCAGACTGAGATCAACAGGCTCAATCAGGCAATCTTCTTTTAGCTCTGTCCAAAGGTCGGCTTCTTTATGGTTCAGCTTTGCAGCAACAATAGGATTGCCACAAGGTCTTGGACGGTAGCGGCAGAAAAAGTTTTGTAGTGTCATGCCCTCTGTAACGGAAATTTTTTCTTCTGTACACTGGTCTTTTAAGGTAACGACAATTATTTTTGCATTGTCTTTTTCTGTTTTGTTTTTTGCGTCTTCTTTAAGATCAGCAATGCATGGCTCTTTTTTTTCCACAGTGTTTGTGTCTTTTTTATTTTTCATTGTATCTCTTTCTTTTATAAACGGACTCTTGTAACCGCTTTTTTCCAACCAGAATACAAGGAATCTCTTGTTTCTTTTGCTAAACCAGGAGCAAAGATTCTTTCGCATTTTCGGACATCTTTGATTTCATCAGGGCTTTTCCACAAGCCTGTGGAGAGTCCAGCGAGGAAAGCTGCCCCCATTCCTGTCACATCAATGATTTTAGGACGGTCTACGCTAACGCCAAGAACGTCTGCCTGGAACTGCATAAGAAAGTTATTTTGCACAGATCCTCCATCTACCTTGAGTTGGGTTAGATGGACACCAGATTCTTCATTCATGATTTCTACTATGTCGCGTGTCTGGTATGCAATGGATTCCAATGTGGCGCGGACAATTTCTGCTCTGCCACTTCCTCTTGTCAGCCCCACAATCGCAGCTCTGGCTTCGCTATCCCAGTAAGGCGCACCCAAGCCAGCGAACGCGGGAACAACATAAACACCTTTTGTGTCTGGAATGCTTTGTGCTATGGCTTCTGTTTCTCCTGCATTCTGGATAATTTTCAGGCCATCTCTGAGCCATTGTACAGCCGCTCCTGTTATAAAAATAGAGCCTTCTAGTGCATAGACAGGATTTCCCTTAGCATCACAAGCCAGGGTAGTCAAAAGCCCTTTTTCTGATATGGCAAGCCTGTGTCCTGTGTTAATCAGGAGAAAGCTTCCTGTCCCGTATGTATTTTTTCCTGTACCGCTTTCCCAGCATCCTTGTCCATAGAGAGCAGACTGCTGGTCGCCTGCGATTCCGCCAATAGGGATGCTATGCCCTAAGATTTCTGGCTCGCTTTTTCCATATAAAAAAGAAGAAGGTCTTACTTCAGGTAAAATGCTTTCTGGTATATTCAATATATCAAGCAATTCTTTATCCCATTTTTTCTCGTGGATATTGTAGATCAATGTGCGGGAAGCATTTGTGAAATCTGTCGCATGAACTTTTCCTTTGGTGAGCTGAGACAAAAGCCATGTGTCTATTGTCCCAAAGGCAAGCTCGCCTTTACTGGCTTTTTCTCTTGCTCCTGGAACATTATCTAAAAGCCATGCAATCTTTGTTCCAGAAAAATAAGCATCCACGACAAGACCTGTCTTTTGCTGGAATTTTTTTGCCAGACCTTTCTCTTTTAAGGCTTCGCAAAGGGGAGCTGTTCTTCTGCATTGCCAGACAATGGCATTGTATATTGGTTTACCAGTTTTTCTGTCCCACAAAACCGTTGTTTCTCTCTGGTTGGTTATGCCAATTCCCTGAATCTCGGAGGCTTTAGCTCTGGCGTTCTCCAAAGCTTTTTTCGCCACTTCAATAGTCACTTGCCATATTTCCATAGGGTCATGCTCTACCCAACCTGGCTTGGGATAGATCTGAGAAAATTCCTGGTATCCTTTGCCAACCACTTCACCTTTGGAGTTTACAATGAGAACCGTAGTCCCTGTCGTTCCCTGGTCAATTGCCATAATGTATGGATTCATGAGGCACTATACCTTTCTTGTAATTTTGATTACACATAAAAACTCCCTCAGCACTAGCATGGGGAACTTATTTATAACTCTCGTTACTAAACGAGTTTTTAGTATAATGTCCCAAGAATTATTTTTCAAGCTTTTTTTTGAAGGCATATAGGGAAACTAAGAAGTTAGATATTTGCAGAAAAAGCAAAAATTTTTATCACAAATAAGACGAATGACCGAATGGCACGAAGAATTTTTATGAAAATTTCATTCGCCTAATTTGTATATTCGTCTCATTCGTGATTCATACCTTTTTGGTTTCGGCTTGTCTTAGATAGCTTGAAACTAAATCTATTATTGCCAAAATATCTTGCATTGACAAAATGATTTTTTTATTATATAATTCTATACTTTTAAGGATTATTGTTCTGTACAAAAAGAAAATTACATCTTTATTTCCTTTCCATAAGAATATAACCAATCTGGAGTTAACGAGTGAGTGCACTTTTATCCCAAGAAGTGATTGAAGAAGTCAGACAAGCTGCGGACATCATTGCCGTAGTTTCAGAGCATTTGGCACTCAAGAGGATAGGCACAAACTACCAGGCAATTTGTCCATTTCATGCTGAAAAAACACCTTCGTTTTCTGTGAACCCCCAAAAACAGATATTTAAATGCTTTGGATGCGGAAAAGCAGGAAATGTTTTCCATTTTTTAATGGGAATACAAAACATCTCTTTTCCTGAAGCAGTGAAAGCATTAGCCAGCCGCTTTGGAATTTCTTTGAAAGACGATGATACAGAAAGCGGATATAGAGAAGAGCAGAAAAGCTTATGGGATCTGATGGAATGGGCAGCTTCATACTTTCAACAGCAGCTTTCTTACCATCCTGAAGGCTTGGAATATTTCCAAAAACGCTCCATTTCTCCTTCTATGATACAACAATTTCGGTTAGGAATCGCGCCTCCTGGGTGGAACAATTTGATGGATGCTGCCAAGAATGCAGGTTTTGAACAAGAATCTTTGGAGAAAGCAGGCTTGATTATAAAAAGCCAGCAAAAAGAAAAATTCTATGATCGTTTTCGGAATCGAGTCGTTTTCCCCATAGGAAATATGGAAGGGAAGATCATTGCTTTTGGAGCAAGGGCTCTTTCTTCAGAAGATCATCCAAAATATCTTAATTCTCCTGAAACCCTGCTTTTTTCAAAAAGCAAAACCCTGTATGGATGGCATTTTGCAAAGAACAGTATTTTAGAGCAAAAAAGCCTGATCATCATGGAAGGCTATACAGATGTTTTGATGGCACATCAATATGGATTCAATACAGCCGTAGCAACCTTAGGCACAGCTCTTACAGAAGAACACACCAAAATCATCAAACGATATGTAAGCTCTGTTATATTGCTCTTTGATGGAGACAGTGCAGGCCAGAAAGCAGCAGACAGATCCATCCATTTCTTTGTAAAGGAAGGAATCAACGTCCATATTGTTGTTTTGCCAGAAGATTTAGACCCTTGCGATTTTTTAATCAAATATGGAAAAGATGCATTCCAGGAAAGAATTGAAAGAGCAGAAGATTTCTGGGATTTCCAGATTAAAACTATCGCTTCTCATCACGATTTGACAAACACTTCAGGAAAAAGATATGCTATACAGGAAATTTCCAAGACAATATCTTTGATCCCTGATGCTATCAGCAGACGGCTTGTCTTAAACAGAGTCGGCGAAATTTTCAAAATACCACCCGAAATCCTCGGATCGCAGATTGCTTCTTTGGCAAAAAACAACCCAGGAATCATTGCTAAAACAGAAAGCATAAAAGAAAAATTACAAGAAGAAGATGAGAAATTTCTACTTTGGACAGTGCTTCATTATCCCGAAAAAATAGAACAGATTTTTTTCCGTTATACTATCAACGATTTTAGAAATCCTGGCTGGAAAGATATAGCTAAAAAAATATACGAATACTGGGTGGACTACAACACAGTCAACCTGGCTTCTCTTTTAAGCAGAATAGATTCTCTCGTGGCCCCTGAACTTGTTCATTTATATCATGCAAATTATGGAATTGTAGATGACAGAGCTTTGGATGAAAGACTGAATCTTATCTTTAAAGGACTGGCAAAAGAAAAACACTTGTTAGAATTAGCAAAACTCAAACAGATGCTATGGAACGTTCAGCCAATGCAACAAGAAGCAAAAACAAAAATTTTACAAAATGCCAGGCATTTATGTCGGGCGCACATTGCTTCCCAAAAAGGTTCTACAGAAATAGAATCATCCTCTACGCTGACCTTTAGCTGAAACTACAAAAAATATTGTAGGATTCATTCTAGCATTTTATGCGATATAGTTATATTTTATGGCACAGTAAAACGTTAGAATAGGCTATACGATTCACACCTTTTTATTCAAATTAGGGCTATAAAACTATAGAATCGACCTGCCCAATGAATTGCATATTGATCGAGTAAAAGGAGTATTTCTCTATGGATAAACTCGATTCTGATCTAAAATCAGTATTAGAAACCGCAAAGCAAAAGGGTTTTATCACTTATGATGAATTTCACGATTTAATGCCAGAGGAAGACCCTGAAAAAATAGACGATATTTTGATGGCTTTGGATGAGCATGGAATTGAGCTAGTGGACAGCGACCCTGCTGATCCCAATGCAAACAAGCAAACCAATGATGATATTTTGGATGAAGAGCTTGTAGAAGAAATTGCATCAGAAAGAATCGATGATCCAGTTAGAATGTATCTCACGCAAATGGGAGAAATCCCACTACTTTCCCGTGAAGAAGAAATCAAACTGGCAAAAAAAATCGAATTAACCCGTAAGCGTTTTCGCAAGAAAGTATTAGAATCAGAACTTTCGCTGCAAGCAGCTTTAAAAATATTAAAAGAAGTTCAAAATGGAGAGCTTGCCTTTGACCGTACTTTAAGGGGCAACAATACATTAGAAATCAAAAAAACTGATCTTGAGTACCGCCTTAGCGAAAATATAAAAACACTGGAAGAAATTTTAAAAATCAATACAGAAAATTTTGAAAAATATCTCAAGACAGAATCAGGAACTCCTGAGCGGATTGCTTTTGCAAAAAAAATTAGAGCAAGACGCAAAAAAGGCGTTCTTTTGCTAGAAGAGCTAGGGCTTCAAACAAAAAAAATTCGGCCTATGATGCAAGAATTGCAAAAAATTTCTGGAAAAATGCAAAATTGTATTAAAGAGCTGGATGATATTCAAAGAAATCCAGAAATGGTTTCTCGCGCCAGTAAATTGCAAAAAGAGATGGATGTTTTGATTTTCAAAACAAGAGAAAGCCCAGAAAGACTCTTTAAAAGAGTAAAACAGATTGAAATGCGCTATGAGGAATACGAAAACGCAAAAAGAAAACTCTCTAGTGGCAACTTGCGGTTGGTGGTTTCCATTGCAAAAAAATATCGTAACCGTGGCTTGACTTTTTTAGACCTAATACAAGAAGGCAACACTGGCCTCATGAAGGCTGTAGAAAAATATGAATACAGAAGAGGATTCAAATTTTCTACCTATGCAACATGGTGGATTCGGCAGGCAATTACACGTTCCATTGCAGAGCAAGCAAGAACAATACGAATACCTGTACACATGATTGAGACAATGAGTAAGCTGCGGAACGTTTCTAAAAAACTAGTGCAAAAAAAAGGACGAGAGCCAACAATCGAAGAAATCTCCAAAGAAACCAACATCTCTGTAGATGAAACCAAAAGGGTTATGAAAATTGCCAAGCTCCCTATTTCTCTGGATCGACCTATTGGTGACAGCGATGATTCGTATTTTGGAGATTTTATAGAAGACGAGGGAGCAGAATCCCCTGTAACCGTAGCAACCCATGAAATGCTCAAAGATAAAATAGAAAAGGTATTGCAAACCTTGACTTACAGAGAACGAGAGATTATAAAACTACGCTATGGTATTGGTGATGGTTATACCTATACTTTGGAAGAAGTAGGTAAGCTATTCAATGTAACCCGTGAAAGGGTAAGACAAATCGAAGCTAAAGCTGTCAGAAAACTGCAACATCCTGTCCGTTCCAGAAAACTGGAAGGCTTTTTGGAAAGTGCTGGCAATTATTAGTTTCCAGGATAGAGCCTATTCGAAAAATAATTTTAGGCGAAAATTTTGAGGCGCTCGGAGAGCGAGAAGAAAGTGACAAAATTGCCGCAAATGTAGCCGTAGCTACTCTGAGGACAATTTCGTCATTTTCGACGAAGCTATCCGAGATGCATCGAAATTTGCAGCCAAAAGGATTTTCGGATAGGCTCTAAGCAGGCTTATGCCTGCTTTTTTTTATGAGGTGATTTGTGAAACTTCTATCTGATTTATTTGTTTTACAGGAAATCGATAAAGAGATCGCCCAACTACGTGCTTCTCAACAAAGATTGCCTCAAAAGCTCAATAAAAAGAAAAAAGAATTGCAAGAGGCCAGAACACATCTGAGCAATTTTGAAGAAGAAATAAAGAAAAAAAAAGTTTCCATTAAAGAGAAAGAAAGCCTTTTGTTGACTTATGATGGCAATATTCTTAAGAAACAGGCTCAACTTAACAGCATCAAGACAAACAGGGAATATAGCAGCCTTTTAGAAGAAATCAAAGCAGCCAAGCAGGAAAAATCCCATCTGGAAGATGCTATTTTAGAAAGCATGGAAGATCTGGAAAGGCAAAAGGAAAAATACGAAGGAGAAAAAAAGGGGCTGGATGGGATAGAAGCGGAGTATAAAGAGTTTAAAGAAGATGTGGACAAAGACTTAAAAGAAATCGAGCAGGAAATGTCAAAGGTGCAGCAAAAGCGGCAGGCTCAAAGAGAAATCGTGGAAAGCCAGGATAGGCAGACTCTTCTTATGTATGAAAGAGTTTTGTCTGTAAATGGCAAAGATGGTATGGCTGCTGTTGATGAGGGTTCTTGTGGTTATTGCCGCAGCCAGTTAATTCCGAACGAAGTGGTGGGCTTGAGATCAGGCAATCTTATTTTTTGCAAGGATTGTGGACGGCTGATGTATTTCATGGATATGATTTCTCAATAGTTTTTATATAAATCCATTCTTCTGGAGAAAGAAATGAGCGGAAAGATTAAGCTGAACCAGCGAGTATTTTCTGAAAACCCTATCCAAAGAAAAGTTGATAGCCCTGTTTATGAAGCAAAAATCTTATCGAATTCCAATAGTCCTAAAATGCTGCGCAAGGACGCAACGGACATTCCCAGATCCCATCCCCATACCATTACGAAAACGCAAGCTTCTCTCTCTTCAGGCATCAGCAATGCTGAAAATATGGAAAAATTTTTAGGGAATCTCTTGCACGAAATCTATCTTTTTTTGCAAGACTCGAAAAAAGCTCGAAGCCAGTTTAAGCCGATTGCTCTGGCTCAGGAAATGGGCTATATAAACAATATCTACCGCTATATCTTGTTTGCAAGAGCAGAAAGTTTCCAGAATGTCAATAAATTGCACAAAATTTTTATTGAAATACTGGAAGGCATTACAAGACAATCACAACCACTTTCTGCCAAACTGGAAGAATACAAAAAAAAATGGGATGACTGGAATATCTCTCTTAAAAAACAATCGCCTACATCCGATATTTCGCTTACTGTTTTGCCTGTTTTGAACGCTAAATATGGAATCAGGCAATGGAATAATTTCCACGAAATGCTAGAAGATCTGAAAAAAAATACTGTAGAGATACTAGATAAACAAAAAGCTCTTTTGGAATTTCCTGCTTTTCAGGAAATAGCAAACACTTTGAAAACTTTCCAATATAAGTTGGAATTTTTTAAATCCTGCGTTTACAAATTTAAAATCGAAGAAACCCATCCTCACATCTGGCTAAAAGAATGCCTGGAATCTATCCAGGATCTTTTTGAAAAGGCACTGGCATGCTTTATATTCATGCCAAGAGAATTCTGGCTTCAAATCGAAAAGTTCTGGGATATTGTTTTTGAACACTATCGAGTTTTGTGGAATTTCGCCAGCCCAGAGAGCGAAATAGGCACACAGCGTCCTAGCACTCAAACTTTAAAAGCATTGTCTATCACAAGCCAGTTGCAAGGCTATTGGAGCTTCAGCAGCAGTTCCACATTCAACAAAATTTTCTGGAAGCCTAAGATTTTTGGACATACTAAAGAAATAGGCTTTAATATAGAAAGAAGAGAATGGCAGAGAATTCCTTTGCCTGAGGCTTTATCTCTTTCTCTGAGAAAACTTTGCGAACTCTGTGAAACAAACAAAGATGAATTTGGAGTTTGTTTTTATGAAAGCATCCTTCACCATTTTACTTTTTCTTGTACTGCTTTGGATGCCGTGCTACAGCGGATAGTGCCCGCGGAAAGGGAGAGATTTGTTAAAAATCTGATCCGTCTTTATGGGGAAAGCCTGCAATCTTTGCTACAGGACATGCAGCCTCTTCTGGATTGGCTAGAAATCGAGATCCTTTTTCCTGACCCTACCAATCTTTTATGCCAAAAAGACTATGATTTTGGAGCAGGAAGACAGGAAGCAGGATATAGGATACAGAAAAACATAGAAAAAAAGCCAAATTATGTCTATGGAATCTTATACCCTTCCTGTTGGGAAACCATACAAAGCCTCCAAGAATTTTTCCTAACAAGAGCAAAATGGCACGATGCTTTTTTCTGGTATAAGGCGAATTTATATAAAGCTCAGGGCAATTTACAGAGTCTTTTTGCTGAATTTCGGGAAATTTTAAAAAACCTTGACCAAGAAATTTACACAGAGGAAAGCAAAACTCCCGAAGATCGCAAAAAATATGAAGACCTTTTATGGCAGCTCCAAGAAGCATTGCATAACGATGGATACACAATATCTTTTGCAGCAGGAAGCTACGATCAAGCCAGAAAAAGTTTTCCTGATGTCCGTTATGAATTCAATCCCAGGAATCTGCAAGGTCAAACCATACCTGGATACCCTATGGATGTAAGGGAAAGACCTTTTGCCTCTGCCACAGCAGGGAATATCATCTACTGCCGTGGAGATAGACCTTTTATCCTAGATTTTCTCAAAAAACAGTCTTTTTTTACGCCTCATGCAAACCAGGCAGCTTATGGCATCGCAGAGCAGATCGAAAAAGAATGGCCTTACAATAAAAATACAATAGCACGCGAAATTTTGGATAATCTTGTAAAACCCTTGCGAGAAAACGCCCAGGAAAGCAGCAAAGCAAAAGAAAATTTTTATTTTATTATCATGGAATTGCAAGAGGCCATGAAAAAAGACGGGCTTCCAGGATTATTCCCTAATCCCGCAATATCGGGCAAAATAGGACAAAAAAAAGAGAATGGATCATACCAGATAGGCCAAGAGGAATATTTCCATTTTAAAGAAGTCTTTTCTGATTTGCCAAGCATGATGGTCATAGAAATTGAAGATTTTATATTGCAAGGAGACACTCCTTCCCAAAGCCTGTTCAAAATCAGTGCTGGCCCATGTCCTTGGGGATTGGACGTATTCCATAAAACTATGTCACATTTGAGCCATTGGGCAAGGGAATGGGAATCCAAAAGGGCCAATGCTAGTATCCCGATCAACTGGATTAGCAACGCGCAGGGACTGGCTGACGATTTTGCACTTTATGCAAAAGACATTGTATCCCCCACACAAATCCAGGAACAATACTATCCTAAATTCTTAGGCTCTGGGTTAGATCTGGCAGATCTGCACAGACAATTCTTTTTATCTCACAAAGAAAAAAGCACGCTGATTTCAGGGCTTTTTTCTCTGGTGCAACTCTTGGATACCATTGTCAGTTTATGGTACTGCGAGGATTCTAACCCATGCAACAGGATGGAATCCCTTAGAAAAGAACTCGCAAAAGATACTTTAGAAATCCTAGAGCAAATCCAGTCCAACCTGCCATCCCAAGATGCCATTTTCCCTATCCGAATCCAGGATTCTATCAGCTATTTTGTTCCCGCATGGTATTCCTGCACCCAGGAAGGCACTCTCGCCATCCGCCAAAGGAAATTTTCTAACTCTAAGAAAGATGCTGTTTATCCTGTAGAATCCCTAGACAAAGTCGTTTTGCTCCAGGGGACAGCTCCTAAAGAAAACGCTGCTCTTTTAGAAGCAATGCAGAATTTTTTCCTGAATACCTGGTGTCTTTTGCAACAAGAAAGCAACGCACTGAATCGCCAAACTTTTCTTCAAACATGGGAAAGATACTATTATGCTTTCCATAGTTCTGGTGGATGGCAGGGGATTTTAGATATTTTCAATGCCTTCTATAAGATCAGCGAAGGTTTGGAAAAAGCTTTGGGGAGCTACCAGAAGTTTTGTGAATGGGAAAGCCGTCTCAATTTTTTAGAGAACCATCTCAAACAAATCTATGGCATTAGCAAAGTTTTTGTCAAGCGCGGGGATCTCCCTGAAATCAAAGAAGAAATCAAACAGAATTTCCAATTCCAGGAATCTCCTACGAAATCGTTAGGTATGCAGTACCGTCATGGTGGAATCATCCGAGTTTTAAAACCAGCGTTTGTCCGCAACGACAGAACTCGAATACAGATGGGAGAAGCCTTAATCCAGGCATAAAGCGAAGCAGAATATTGTAGATGTACAGGATGAAGAGTACCAAGAGAAGAAGTGTCTACGAAAAGCACGAAAGCGAGATGGGAATTAAACAACTTCCCCATTATGATTGAACCGCATTTATTTTTATTTTTATCATAAACTATTGCAAAATAAATATATAAAAGTTTTTAAAGGGGGTTTGGGGGAAAATTTTTACAAAAATTTTCCCCCAAATAAAACCTTTTTGCGAACTCCTATTATTTAATTCTGACTGCTTAACATTGCCATTATCAAGAAAGAATTCTAGCCGCTAGGTCACTAGTCTTGGGGATTTTTTGGTTATTTGTCTGAGAATGTCTTCGGGGATTCCCTGGATTTTTTGTATGCAGCGAACCTGGCACAACTGGTCTACCGTTAAGTGCTTTGCTTCGCCAAAGGAATCGGAATAAAAAGATGCGCTAGAGAGGTCGGCTAGAATCATATTCGCACCGCGTAAATCAGCACCACCTAAATGCGCACTTTTTAAATCAGCGTCTTGCAGGTTGATGTCTTGCATAATAGCCCCTCGGAAATCCACTTTGGCAAGAAGGGCTTTCTGGAAATAGCATTTGCTTAGACAGGCTTTCTGAAAGTTTGCTCCCTGGCATTTGGCTTCCTGGAATTGGGATTCATGGAGACTTGCTTCTCTGAAGTTGGTTTCAGGGAATTTTCCCCATTGTGCTTTTACAGCTTTGAGATTAGCACCACTTAAATTTGCAAGATAAAAAGAAGCCTTTTGCAGATTGCTTCTCTCTAAATTAACTCCTTGTAAATTGGCAGAATGGAGCTTTGCGCCTTGTAAATTGATTCCTTGAAGATTAGCTCCTTGCAAATTGGCATTTAGCCATTCGCTGCCTCTTGCGTCTGCGGCGCATAGATTGGCCTGCATTAAATTCGCACCTTCAAAGTTAGCACTGCTTATATCTGCCACATTAAAATTGGCTTGTGTAAGGTCTGCGTTTTTGAAAATAGCCACGCTCAGAGTAGCACGACAAAGATTCGCCTTTATCATCCTACACTCACTAAAGTCAGCCCCACTCATTTTGCTGGCACTAAAATCGCTCTCCCTCAAAGAAGCCTGATTTAGCTTAGCTCCCCTCAGCACTGCGCCTCTCAGGCTTGCAGTGCTTAACCTTGCTCCTGTTAAATTAGCTTCGCTTAAATCAGCCTTGTTCAAGAGAGATTTGAAAAGAGAAGCCTTGTGGAGATTTGCTCCTTGAAGCTGAATTCCTTCCAGATTGGATTCCTGGAGGTTTGCTCCTTGTAAATCCATCTGAGAAAGATTCGCTTCCTGAAGAGCAATTTTTTCGTAAGGATTTTCTTCTCTCCATTGATTCCAAGCCCTACATCGGTTGTTTTGAGCAATAGAGCTTTTTAAGATTTCAAGATGTTTTTGGTTTGCCATAATCGCCTCCCATTGTACCCAGGGAGTTGCCCTGGGCTGGTATATAAAACCCTTTCAGGGTAAAGAGTTGCATCGAAAAGTTAACACATATAACGGGCACGTGAAAATGCTTGCTATTTTTTTGAAAAAGGATTGCTCTCTGGGTCTTTTAAAAGGTCGGCCAATAGAGTATAGCGGCTTCTTGCGCGTATTTTTTTTACAGCAATTTGCAATGCTCGCCAGTTGCCTAAAAGCACAACGATTTTTTTCCCTCGTGTGATAGCTGTGTAAACAAGATTTCTTTCCAGCATAATATAGTGTTCGTTGAAAAGCGGGATCACAACAGCAGGATATTCGCTGCCCTGAGATTTATGTATGCTAATCGCGTATGCTCTTACAATTTCATCCAGCTCAGACTCATGGTATGTGACACCTCTGTTATCAAAGCGGATAACGACAGTTCTGTCGATTTTATTGGAAGATTCAATGATCCCAATGTCGCCGTTGAAAACATCTTTTTCATAGTTGTTTACGATTTGCATAACCTTATCGCCTACTTTGAAATCTTTGCTTTCTACAGATTTGCCTGCGGCATTCAATGCATTGGCAAGCATACGATTCAGATTGTCTGCTCCTACATCCCCTCGGTACATGGGAGTCAGAATCTGGATTTCCTTGAAAGGGCAAAAACCATATCTTTTAGGAAGCCGCTGGCTTACCAGCTCAACCAGTGCGTTAGCTCCTTTTTCTGCATCTTCTTCTGCCAAAAAGAAAATATCGGATTCAGGATGGTTATTGATTACTGGCACTTCTCCTGAATTGATTTTATGAGCTACATGAACAATAGATGAACCTTCTGCCTGGCGGAATATCTTAGACAGCCTTACGACCTGGCAAAAACCACTTGAGATTATATCAGCAAGAAAGTTTCCTGGCCCTACAGAAGGGAGCTGATCTGCATCCCCGACAAAGGTGATGGAAGCTCTTTTTTGTAAAGCAGATAAAAGATAATAAGCAAGACTGATATCCACCATCGATGTTTCGTCAATGATAATATGATCAAATTCCAATGGATTATCGCTATTTTGTTCAAATTTGCCAACATGAGGATTAAATCTCAGCAATCTGTGGATCGTACTCGCAGGGAAGTCGGTTGCCTCGGATAGTCTTTTGGCTGCCCTTCCTGTTGGTGCGGCCAAAGCAATCTTGAGCTGCCTTTTGTTTAGAATTTGGACAAGCGCGCGGATAATGGTTGTTTTTCCAACTCCTGGTCCTCCTGTAATGATGCAAATTTTTTCTCTAAGAGAATCGCGGACAGCTCGCCTTTGTACTGTTTCAAAACGGATTTTCATTTCCTGCTCTACTTCATCAATCGTGATTTCCACATCAGGAAAAATCATGTTGGATTTAGTGGATGCAATCCTGCTTAAAAGAGCAGCAACTTTATGCTCATAAAAATACATATTTTTATTATAGACAGGTATTTCCTGTTTATTTTCCAGGCGATAGATTGTTTCCTTTTCTGCCATGAGCATTAAAACAGGTTTGATTTTTTCTAGTGGAAGGTGAATCAAATCCTGCGCATTTTGAAACACCTTGGCTTCAGGAAGATAGCAATTGCCCTGAATTTGTCCTTCTTGCAAGACGTGGACAAGACCAGCTTCAATTCTTTCTGGATCGTCTTCTGGTAAGCCTATTTTTCTTGCGATCTGGTCGGCTATAGTAAAACCAATACCATCAATATCCAAAGCAAGGCGGTAGGGGTGTTTCTTCAAAATAGAAAATACATTTCCCCCATAGAAATCGCAAATTTTAGCAGCTCTTGTTCCTCTTATTCCATGGCTTGATAAAAACAGCATTGCTTCATGCGTTCCTCTTTGTGCTTTCCATGATTCCAGAATCTTGATTTTTTTTTTCTTACCAATGCCAGGGACTTCCATGATTTTTTCAGGCTCCTGGTCTAAAATGGTAAACGTATTTTCTCCAAAATGCTTGACAATTTTGTCAGCGAGCGATTCTCCAATCCCTTTGATGATCCCAGAAGCTAGATAATCTCTGATTTCATCTTTGTCTGTAGGCAAAATCACCTCAAATTCCTGGACACTCAGTTGCTTTCCATATTTGGGATGGCTAACCCAGTTTCCTTTAACTCGAACCCTTTCGCCTTGGTTCGTAGCCATAATCGTGCCAACAATCGTAATGCAAGGGCTATCCTCATCTTCTCTTAATCTTGCTACAGTAAAATGGGTTTCAGTCGATGTAAAAATAATGGTTTCCAAAACCCCTTCACAATAAACCAATGACTTAGAATCCGATTCTTCCATTCTGTTTCCTTTTAGTTCCCAGAATTTTGCACTGGGCTGGTATATATAAACTTTTTAGCCAAAAATTAATTTGACAATGTTAAATTATAAAAAAATAAGCACAAAAAGCATATAAAGGAACATAAAAAGCACATAAAAAATACATAAAATAAATGGAGGTTTATCTAATATTTTTTCCAATAAGAAGTTAGGGAGTATATTGAAAGATAATGTTTTCAATTTCTTGCAATGGAATAGGTTATAGCTGCTTATTCTTATTTTAATTTTTATAAATTAAAAATCAACCGAAAAATGCTTTGTCTGGCGAAAAATTTTCCTTCAAAAATAAAAATTTCATTGCTTTTTCCCCTATATAAATATTTGCTTTTTCCCCTATATAAATATAAATTTAGAGAAATAAGAATATTCCATTGTTTGCCATTTATATATACGAAGGAAAATGCCAAAAATTTTTTTAAGGGTAAATTCTTGGATAAAAAAGTAAAGAAAAAAAGAAGGATTATCGCAATTTGTGGGCCAAGCGGTGGTGGAAAGTCTTTTTTGGTGAAAAAATTTACTAACTATTGTCGTATCAGCACAGATGATTTTTATCTGGGCAAATCAAAAATGCAAGTGGATGAGAAAGGTTTTTATAATTTCGATAAGCCTGATGCCGTTGATCTTGATGAATGCGCACACGCCCTTCATGAGCTATCCAACTCCTTACCTGGGAAAGAAATCTTTATACCTGACTATTGTATGAAGCAATCTGAGCGAATTGGGAAAAAGGTAGTGATTGTGCCTGATGAAGATGCTATTGTAATTGTCGAAGGGATTTTTGCTTTTCATCCTCCTCTTTTGCAGATGTCTGATTTCCGAATTTTTGTAGAACCACCAGAAGAGGTCATTTTGGCTAGAAGGTATAAAAGAGACATAATGGAGAGAGGAAGAACTCCTCTTGGTATCTTACAACAATATCCTGTTGTCATTGCAGGATACCAGCAATATATCAAGCCTATGAAGCAGTTTGCCGACTTGATTATCGATTTTGGAATCCTTGTCTAACGAAAAGGAAAAACCTTGTGTTATTTAAGCGAAGCCCAGAAATAGACGATTTCAGCCATTATAAAATTCTAAATAGTATACAATATGCTTACAACCACATTCTTTTTACCCTCCAGGAAGCTCGCCTAAAAACAAACACAATGAATTCTCATGTTTGGATTGCTTCTTTGGATCAAATGCAATTTCGTCAGTTCACTACAGGCGAATGCTGGGATAGCGATCCTGTTGTTTCTCCCGATGGGCAATGGATACTATTCTTATCAAATCGTACAGGAAAACAACAGATTCATCTCATTCCTTTCCTTGGCGGAGAAGCTCAATGTTTAACCGATATGGATGGATATTTTAGCCATCCTGTCTGGTCTTTGGATGGTAAATATGTAGCTTTTATCTTCCAGGATAAAGAACCCTTTTCCAAGAAGCCACAGAGAATCCAGAATATATTTTTTAAGCAAAATGGTATTGGCCTTTATTACCAGGAGCTGAGGCATCTGTGGGTATTGGAAGTAGGTACAGGCTTTTGTCGCAAAATAACTTCAGAAAATTTTGACCATTTTTCACCTGCCTGGTCGCCCGATAGCAAGAGTATTGCCTTTTTATCGAATCGGGGAACGCGCTGCCCTTCTTCAGAAGGAAGCCAAAGGATATGGTTAGCCTCTCTGGATGGAAAAATCATGAAGCCTTTATCCGAAGAAGGCGCAATAGAAGCTTTAGCGTGGTCACCAGACGGAAGATACATTGCTTATATCGGACATAAAGGGGAAAAAGGGCAGGAGCAAGTTTGTAACCATCATGTATGGATTATGGACGTTAAAAACCAGGAATCACGTGATCTTTGCCCTGAATTAGACCGACCTTGCCTGAATTTATTGATTTCCGATACATCGCCTGGTTCTGATAATCCCAAGTCGATCCGATGGGATATAGATGGCAGTGCGGTTTATACTTTGGTCAGCGATACAGGAAGATGCCATGTCTATAGAATGCCTTTAGCTAAAGGGAAGCCTTATCCTGTTACTTGTGGCGATATGGAAGTGTATTCTTATTGTTTGTTTAGAAATCGTATGTTTTTTCTTGCATCCAGTCCTTATAATCCCTCTGAAATATATTCTATACAAGTACAATCTCATTTCAATGCACCACACAAAGAACATTTGCTAAGCGATTTTAATTTTTCTTTTATGAAAAATATTAACCTATCTTCTGTGGAAAATTTTGAATGCACAGGAGAGGAAGAAAACAGAGTCTATGGCTTTCTCTATAAGCCGTTCTTTTTTAAATCACAAAGGAAATATCCTTTGCTTTTCATGATTCATGGTGGCCCTTATTTTTCTTATGGAATGAATTTTTTCCATGAAATGCACTATTTCTCAAGTAAGGGTTTTATTGTGCTGTGCCCTAATCAGATAGGAAGTCATGGATATGGAGAAAAACACACAAAAGCCATTTACAAAAATTGGGGAACAAAAGACTATCCAGAGTTGATGAAAACCATCGATTATTTTATTTCTCAAGGCTATATTGATGAAAAAAATATGGGACTTTCAGGCGGAAGCTATGGTGGCTTTATGGCTAACTGGATCATAACCCATACAAACCGCTTTGCTGCAGCCATAAGCCAGCGAGGAGTCTGTGAATGGATTAGTTTTTTTGGCACAAGCGATATAGGCATTTCTTTAAAAGAAGAGCTAGAAGGAACGCCCTGGGAAAAAATAAAAAAGTATATAGAATCCTCTCCTTTATTTCTTGCCCATAAAATAGAAACTCCCCTTCTTTTGATCCACGGCGAAAAAGATAGCCGTACTCCGATTTCTCAATCAGAACAAATGTACATAGCATTAAAATGCCAGAACAAAAATGTAGAATTTCTATCCTTTCCAGAAGAAGACCATAACCTTTGGATTAGTAGAAACCCCAGAAACCGAATACTAAGGCTAGAGGCAATGAGCGATTGGTTTATGAAACATCTGCAAACCAAAAAATACGAATAGGAGCTTTTATGTATACTATCCTTGTTGTCGATGACGATGAAAACCTGAGCCAGATGATTCGATGTCTTTTAGAAAAGCAAGGGCATAGGGTTATTGAAGCCAGGGATGGAGAGGCTGCTGTTAAAGTTTTTAAAGCAACTGCTCCTGATATGGCACTTTTGGATATCAATATTGGTAAAGGAATCAATGGGTTCGATGTTTGCAAGGCCATAAGAGAAGATCCTTATGGTGTTTCTATACCCATTATTTTTATCACAGGCATGTCCAGTGAAGAAGATTTGCTCCAAGGCTTTCAGGAAGGTGCGGATGACTACATTCGTAAACCATTCAGCATACCTGAATTCAATGCCAGGGTAAACGCACAGATTGCGCGTATCAAAAGGCAGACATTGAGAATTACAAAGCTTGGGGACCGCCAGTTTAAACCAGGTCATCTCATAGAAGGCGAAAGCGGAGAGAAATACCAGATCATTTCCCGCCTTTCGAGCGGTGGTATGGGTGTTATTTTCAAAGGCTGTAGAACTTCGGACAATATGGCTGTTGTTATCAAAACTTTGAATTCCAGCTTTCTGGATAACTATAAGGATATCCAAAGGTTCTTAAGAGAAGCGGATTCTACTATTAGCCTGAAGCATCCTAATATTGCAGAAGGCATTGAAGTCGTCCGCAACACAGACTATTGCTTTTTTGTTATGAAGTATGTAGAGGGAGATAGTCTGGCTGCGATTTTAGACAAACAGCAGTATATAAGCCAGAGATTGGCTTTGAGCGTGGTGAAGCAAATCGCTCAAGGGCTTTGCCATTTCCATATCTATTCGCTTGTTCATAGAGATATAAAACCAGGGAATATTCTGGTTGACAAGAACCAACATGCTGTTTTAGTGGATATGGGATTGACCAAAGCAGCCAATTCTCAGCCTGATTTGACCACAGAGGGTGTCATACTAGGAACGCCTTACTATCTATCTCCAGAACAGGCATTAGGCGAATTGTTGGACATTCGTAGCGATATTTATAGCCTGGGGGCTACATTCTACCACGCTGTTACAGGGATGGTTCCCTTCCGTGGTTCTTCTACTATCGCTATTATTAATGCGCGCTTCCTGAATGCACCAGAATCCCCGAAAGACCTTGTTCCTGAAATTTCGGAATCCATTTCGAATGTTATCAACAAAATGATGTCCAGATACCCCAGAGACAGGTATCAGAATCCTTATGAACTTTTAAAAGCATTGGAAGAAATTCAGTTGGATTAAAAAATTTGTGTGAAACTTCAGACAGCAAGAGGGTTTTATCTGAAGAGATCGCTTCGTGTAAGCCTTCTTTCAGGAATAAAAAAAATATTAAAAATTATGTTCTGGTCAAAATGCTATTGAACATATTTCAAGAGATGCTAGTATTAATCACGAATAAAACGAATATACAAATTACGCGAATGAAATTTCTATAAAAACTATTCGTGCCATTCGAC